>NZ_BAAASD010000024.1:0-126087 GCF_039532705.1 Streptomyces sparsogenes subsp. cuspidosporus
ACATCCAGGCCGTCCTCGCCCTCGCCCGGCGCCGTGTCAACGTGCTCTGGGCTCTCATCCGTGACGGACGGTGTTACCAAGTCACACCACCCGTCACGACAGCGGCTTGACATCAGCATTGGGAAGCCTCCCTGTGGGACCCAGGGCGCGGGACGTCCTGTGGGCGGTCGGGTGGCAAGCACACGGTGACCTTGCCGGTCACATGCTTGCCGAGGGCGTTGCGGCCCGTCACCGAGATCTCCGCGACGCCATCGGCCGTGACCGCCGTGACCTGTCCGGTCAGCACCATCTCGTCACCGGGGTAGTTGGGTGCGCCGAGCCGGATAGCGACCTTCCGGAGCCGGGCGCGCGGGCCGAAGTGATCCGTGATGTACCGGCCGACCAGACCGTTGGTGGTCAGGATGTTCATGAAGATGTCCGGGGAGCCCTTCGCCTTGGCCGCCTCGGCGTCGTGATGCACGTCCTGGTAGTCGCGGGAGGCGATCGCGCCGGAGACGATGAGGGTCCGGGTGATGGGAATTCGCAGCGGCGGCAGCTCCTCGCCGACCCGGGCCGTCATCCGGCCACCTCCGGCAGCTCACCGGCGGTCAGCGCGGCGCCCAGCGGCGCGTCACCCGACAGCTCACCGGGCTCACCGGGCTCACCGGCCATCAGCGCGGCGCCTGGAAGCTCATCGGCGGTCAGCGCGGCGCCCGGAAGCTCATCGGCGGTCGGTTCGTCTGCGGTGAGTTCCTCTCCGGTGAGTTCCTCTCCGGTGAGTTCCTCTCCGGTGAGTTCCTCTCCGGTGAGTTCCTCTCCGGTGAGTTCGTCTCCGGTGAGTTCGTCTGCGGTGAGTTCGTCTGCGGTGAGTTCATCGGTGGTCAGTTCATCGCCCAGCTCGGCCAGGAGCCCCGGCGCCGGGCCGAGATACGCGTCCAGCTGTCGGCCCCAGAGGAAGTGCCGGTGGACCGGGTGCTCCACATCGGCGCCGATGCCGCCGTGCAGATGCTGGCCCGAGTGCACCACCCGCTTGCCCGCCTCGCAGGCCCACCAGGCCGTAGTGAGCGCGTGGATGGCGGCGGGCAGGCCCTGGTCGTAGCGCCAGGCCGCCTCGTACGCCGTGACCCGGATGGCCTCGGTGTCCATATGGGCGTCCGCTGCACGCATCAGCACGCCCTGGTGGGTGGACAGGGGGCGGCCGAACTGCTCGCGGACGGAGGTGTGGTGGACCACCCGGTCGAGCGATCCCCCGCAGACCCCGGCCTGCAGCCCAGCGAACGCGGTGCGGGCCCGGCCGAGCACATCGGCGTAGGTGCCCTCGCCGCCCAGCGGCTCGGCGGGCGCGGCATCGAGGGTCAGTCGGCCCGCCGCCCATGGCGCGGTGGTCTCGACGGCCTCGATCCCGGCGGCGCGGACCTCGGCCAGGAAGCAGCGCGGCTCCGCCCGGGGCGCGGCCTGGGCCGCGCGGCCCGCCTCCGCCTCAGGACCCGCCCCGGCGACCTGCCCAGGACCCGCCTCCGCGGCCTGTTCAGGGCCTGCCCCCGCGACCTGGGCCGGCACCAGGACATGGGTCGCCACCCGGAGCCAGGGCACGGCCGGGAAGGTGCCGCTCAGCCGCCACCCGTCCGCCGTCCGGCGAGCGGTGGCCACCCGCGAGCCGAACGCGCCCGTGGCGACCGCTGTGCCGTCCCGCAGGGCGGGGAGCAGCCGATCGCGCTGCTCAGCCGTGCCGTGGACGGCCACCGGCAGCACTCCGTACGCACAGGTCGCCGCGAGCGGCACCTGGGCGGTGGTCCTTCCCTGCTCCTCCAGCAGCAGGACGAGCCCGACCAGGCCGATCTCCTCCACGGCGGCCGGCAGCCCCGCCGCGCACAGCGCCTTCCACAGCTCGGCGTCCATCGCGGTGCCGAGGGCGGACAGCCGCTCATGGGTGGACAGATCTCCGAAGATCTCCGCCGCCAGCTCGCGCGCGGCTCGCTGCTCCACGGTGGGTGTGAAGTCCATCAGGCCACCACCCCTCGGAAGACGGGAAGCTCAAGATCGGCGTCGACCCGCAGGAACTCCAGCTCCACGGGCATGCCGATGCGGACCTCGTCGTGGCGCACCCCCGTGATGTTGCTGATCATCCGCACCCCTTCCGCGAGCTCGATCAGACCTACGGCGTACGGAGGGTCGAAGGCCGGGAAGGGCGGGTGGTGCATGACGACATAGCTGAACACCGTGCCGGCGCCGGAGGCCTCGACCGTCTCCCACTCCTGGCAGCCGCATGCCCCGCACCCCGGGAGCCACGGAAAGCGGAGCGCGCCGCAGCCGGTGCAGCGCTGGATGAGCAGCCTGTGCTCGGCGACCCCCGCCCAGAAGCCGGCGTTGTCACGGTTGATCACGGGGCGCGGCCGCTTCGCCCCCTTCGCCGCCGTGGCCCGCCGCGCCGGGGCGTACTTGAGGATGCGGAAGCGGTGTCTGCCGACCAGGTCCCCGCCCGCCCGGACGTCCATCCGCGTGGTGACGAAGTGGCCCTCGCCGAGCTTGGTGGTCTTGCGTGGCGACACCGACTCGATCACCGCGTCGAAGGTGACCTGATCGCCCGGCCGCAGAGGGCGCGCATACTCCTGCTCGCAGTCGGTGGCGACGACCGAGGTGCAACCCGCGCCGTCGAGCAGGGCCAGCAGCTCGTCATACGCCTCGGACCGTGCCGAGCCGGCCGGATGGCCGGACAGCCCGCCCATCGTCCACACCTGCAGCATCGTCGGCGGCGCGATGGCCGGATAGGCGGGGTTGGCGTCGCCCATCGCCTCGCACCAATGCCTGATCATCGGCTCGTTGACCGGGTCCCTGCCCTCGCCCCCGACCGCGGCCGCCCGCCCCTCGAACGCCTTCAGCCGCCCGTAGAAGTCGTCCACGGCGACACCCTCGCCGACGGCACCTTCGCCGACGGCCGACCCGCCGCCGGCCGTCCGGTCACCGCTCATCGCCGCCCCCGCCGCATGCCGAGCCGCATCGTCGCGACGATTTCCCGCTGCACTTCACTCGCACCGCCCCCGAAGGTGTTGATCTGCGCGGCCCGGTTCATCCGCTCGAGCTCGCCGTCACCGAACGCGCCCGGCGACCCCGCCCGGACCAGCCCCGCTTCCCCCACAATCTCCTGACACATCCTGTACACCTCGACGGCGCTTTCGGTTCCCGCGAACTTGACCCCGCTCGCGTCGCCCGGGCTCAGCGTCCCCGCCCCCACGTCCCCCACCAGCCGCCAGTTGAGCAGCCGGGTGGCCGCCAGCCGGGCGTGCGCCTCCGCCAGCCGGGCCCGCACCCAGGGCCGGTCGGCGGGGCGCGCGCCGGTGTGCGGATCCGGCGTGCGGGCGTGGGCGAGCGCGGCCCGGTAGAAGTCCTCGGCCTGCATGCCGATGGCGGCGAGCGCAACCCGCTCGTGGTTGAGTTGGTTGGTGATCAGTCCCCAGCCGCCGTTCTCCTGCCCGACGAGGTGGTCGGCCGGGACGCGCACCGCGTCGTAGTACGTCGCGGTGGTGGTCAGCCCGGCCACCGTCTCGATCGGCGTCCAGGAGAAGCCGGGGGCGTCGGTCGGCACCAGGATGATGGAGATGCCCTCGTGCTTGCGCGCCCCCGGGTCGGTGCGGCAGGCCAGCCAGATCCAGTCGGCGTTGTGCGCGTTGCTGGTGAAGGTCTTGGCGCCGTCGATCAGCCACTCGCCGCCGTTCCGCACCGCTCTGGTCCGCAGCGAGGCGAGGTCCGTGCCGGCCTCCGGCTCCGAGTAGCCGATGGCGAAGACGACCTCGCCGGCGAGGATGCCCGGCAGGAAGAACCGCTTCTGCTCCTCGGTGCCGTATTTCATCAAGGTCGGGCCGACGGTGTTGAGCGTGACCATCGAGACCGGAGCGCCGGCCCGGTACGCCTCGTCGAAGAAGACGAACTGCTCGTCGGGGCACCGCCCCTGGCCTCCGTACTCGACCGGCCAGCCGAGCCCCAGCAGTCCATCGGCGCCGATACGACGCAGCAGCAGCCGCTGCAGGGCCGGATCGCCCGGCAGCGCGGCGCGCGTCTCCGGGGGAATCAGCTCGCGGAAGTAGTCGCGGAGTTCCTCGCGCAGCCGCCGCTGGCGGGGGGTGGGAGCGAGGTGCATGGGCAGCGGTCTCCCCTTCGCTCGACAACGTCGCACGTCCGGGCGCAAAGCTTTCTGACTATCCGTCAGATAAATCAGCGCTGTCAAGGTCGCGCGGGGGCGAAGCGTGAGGTGAGGGCGAGCGCGTATCGAGCGATTGAACACGGCGTCGGCCTTCAGCTCGCCGCGGCGCGCCTCGCCCCCACGACCGGAGAAACGGCCGCCTCAAGCGGGAACCGATAGGGATAAGGCCGACGACGATCCAAAGTTGTACAGAAAGTGACCTGTGCGCTACGCGTTCGGATGAGACTATCGTGATGACGCGAACGAGGCGCTCCGTGAGGGGATGGCACGGCCACTGGTCGGCGCTTCCGCACCCAGGCGGACAGTGAATCCGGTTTCCGCACTCCCCCGCGACCGGACGCTCGGCATCCGGGACGGCGGCGCAGAACCAGGGGGGAGCAGTGCACGAGCTCTACACACAGGGGTGGTTCCGGAACTTCGTCTTACCCATGGGCCTGTGCGCACTGGTCACCGGAATCTCGTTGGTCCACCGATTCGCCGACAAGGGCCGGCTCCTGGGGACCGCCCGATCGACAGCCCTGTGCGGCACGATCATGGCGTGCACCTGCGCCGCGGCCGCGATCACCATCACCCTCCTGCTGCCGCACGCCGCGGACGTGCCGCCCGCCGTGGCCGCGGCCGCCGCCGGAGGCGCGCTGGCCCCGAGGGTCCGCCAGCAGCAGAACCAACAGTCCACCCCTCCCTTCGTCGCCGTGATCACCCTCGGGATCGCCGTGCTGCTCGGCCACCTGGAGCGGCGGCTCATCCACGACATGTACTGCCACTGTCACCGACTGGTCAGGGACTTCGAGGACATCGCACAACTGCGGATGTTCGCCTTCGACGCCCGTGCGCATCTGCGCGGCTGCGCCGTACAGACGAAGGACAAGACGACCATCGACGGCCTGTACGAAGACGTGGAGGCCCTACTGGACGAGGCCGCGAAGGTCGAGGCCGACGTCGAGGCGCGCCGCCGGCAGCGAGAGCTGCAGGACTTCCCCAAGGAACTGCACAGCCGGACGAGGGAGGAGGCCGAGGACTGCCGGCAGGCCCTGGCCAAGGCCAAGGAAGCCTGCGTGCAGATGCTCCAGTTCGGCTACAGGCACGGCAAGCGCAGCGGCGACAGGGACCTCATGAGGATCCGACAGGCGGCCATGGCCGTCGAACCGCTCACCGAGGCCCCCACGCCCCATCCGTGACGAGCCCGCCCATCGCCCACGTCAATGGGTATAGACGAACGCGTCGGAACTGTCCGGCCGCAGTGCGACCTCGTCCTGGCGGCCGGTTTTGGGCTCGACGAAGCTGATCCTGACATCGAGATCAAGCGCTTCCGCCACTGCTGCCAGACTACGCAGCGTCAGGTTCTCGTCCCCGGACAGGATCTGACTGACTCTGCCCGGACTAACGTCCATCAGCCTGGCGAGATCGGTTCGGCTCATGTCCCGCTTGCCCAACACTCCAGCCACCTCCACGGTGGCCTGCCGAGCCAACCGGGCACCGGCGGCGTCGGCCGCCTCGGCCTTCACACCTTTGCTCTTCCACGGCAAGACAGATCACTCCAGACCGCGCTGCATCGACATCATGGGATCGCTCCTTACATCCACACTTCGCTCCTCACATCCACACTCCCAGGATCCCCTTTTTAGCTTCAGCTAAAAGCCCACTTTCGGCTCAATCCCGCGAGGAGCCGACGGATCTCGCCCATTCACACGGCCGTGACCTGCGACGGCGGCAGGCACCATTCGTTTTCGGCCAGATCCGTACCTCGTAACCGGCTTGGTCGCTCGAAGAGCCGGCTGCGACCCTTGCCCCATGAGCACACCCCCGGACGGCCTGCCGGCCTACCGAGTCCTGACCGGCCCCGACGACGAGACCTTCTGCCGCCGCGTCAGCGAGGCCCTCGCCCTGGGCTACCAACTCCACGAAGGCCCCGCCGTCACCTTCAACGGCGACCGCGTGATCGTCGCCCAGGCCCTCCTCTGGCCGACGGGTTAAGCAGCGAAAGGACCGCTCACCAGCGCCCCTACGAGTTCGGGGATGAGGCGAGATCCCCCCAACTGGGCCTGCCTCCCCACAAATCATTCCGTTTGTCGCACACCCTTCCAGGGAATGATCTGTCGACGTGTGAGAGCACTTCAGCGAGACGGGGGGCCTACTGATGAGTGGTACGTCACGGTCTGATCAGCACAGCGCCAAGGCAGAGGGAGCCTCGTCTGCACCGAAGCGCCCCAAGATGAAGCAGATCGCCCTCATACCACCCTCCCCAGGCCCGCTCCCCGAGCGCGCCCGCGAGCGTTTCGGCGACGAGCACCCCGACCCTCTCGCCTCCCTGTTAGACAAGATCAACAAGGGCGAAGCCATCCCCACTCCCAACGGCAAGACGTCCGGCGAAGACCGCGACATCCACGAGGAGGAGTGGCGAGCACACGATCGCCACGGCCCCTACGGGCAAGGGCGACGCCGCAAGAACTGACGCGACTGGACGCGTGGCGAAGCGGGTCACGAGCGTGGCGCCGGCCCGGACGATGCCGCGCTGGTCCGCCCCTGGTTCACACGCGCTGGTCGATGGCGGGATTCAGGCGGCCCCACAAAGACACCGCAGACGTAGAAGGGGCGCTCCCTGGGTGGGGGCGCCCCTTCTGAGATGGTCGTTCTCTCACCTGGGCGGAGGCTGAGGGATTTGAACCCTCGGTGACATCGCTGCCACGACGGTTTTCAAGATCTCTCGGCGGTACGGCGCGCATGTCGCTCCGCCGCAGGTCAGACGGGTACCAGCACTCCGGCAGACCCGTCGTCATCGTCATCGTGCCCGCTACGTGCCCCAGGCTCGTGCTCATGCCCGCTGAGCCAGGAGTCGGCCGCTTCGGCGACCTGGTCGTCGCGACCGGCGACCGGCCGGGCGTAGTGCCGGGTGGTGACGCTCGCGTTCGAGTGGCCGAGCCGGTGGGCGGCCGTCATCACGCCGTACCGGTCGGCGACCCAGGTTCCGTGTGAGGCCCGGAGGTCATGCGGAGTCACGTCGGTCAGCCCGGCCGCCGACACGGCGGGGTCGAAGTACGCCTTCCGCCACTGGTTGTAGCGAAGCGGCTTCCCGCCCGGCGTGGTGAACAGGAGCGCGTCATCCCCACCGGGCACAGCCTCCAGGTGCCGGCCGAGCCGCTGCGCCAGCGAAGGCCCAACGCGAAGGAGACGCTTCTGATGCGACTTCGGGGTGTCGAAGACCAAGGTGCCGTTCGCTTCGGCCAGGTTCTCGTCAACCATGACGAAGCCGCCGGACACGTCGATGTCCACGCGCCGGAGGGCAAACGCCTCACCGACTCGCAGGCCCGCGTACGCGAGAAGCGCGATCAGCAGGTCATGAGGCCTGGTGGCACTCCGCACGAGCCGGGAGGCTTCAAGCGGGGTGAGGATGTGCGGCTCGGTCTGCGGCATCCTGGGCAGCTTCACGCCCCGGCATGGCGTCTGCGGGATCATGTCGTTGTCGACGGCAGCCCGCATGATCTGCGACAGGACCCGGTACGCCTGCCGGATGCGTGACGCACTGAGTCCCTTGGACTTCATGCCGCCGACCCACTCCGCCACCGTGATCGGCCGGAGGCCGGACAGCTCACGGTCACCGAGCGCCGGGACGATCAAGGAGTTAATCAGGGACCGGTAAGAGGCTTGGGTCTTGTGCTTGAGCTGCGGGGAGACAGCGGCGAGCCACCGGGCCGCCCAGTCCCGTACGGTGGTCTGCCCCTCAGCCGGATCGAGCCAGCGCCCCTCTTCGATCTCGATGCGCTTCCGGGCAAGCCACCGGTCGGCATCAGTCGAGGTCGCGAACGTACGGTCCGCAGGCCGCAGCACACCGTCAGGCCCGGGATAGCGCGCTTGGAAGCGACCGGACGGGAGCTTGCGGACACGGCCGAACGCCCGGCGCGTCTTGCGCTTGCCAGCCATCAGGCAGCCCTCCCGAGGCCGTTGGGCCGCAGGACAGTCGGCTGCACCGTGTGTTCGGACACGTACGCCTCCAGGGCCCATTCAGGGATCCGGACGTGTCGGCCGACCTTCACGAAGGTGATGCGACGTTCTTCGACGAGGCGGCGCGGGAACCGCACGCCGGTGCCGAGCCGTTCGGCGACTTCCTGCACGGTGAGCAGTCGGTCCACGGTCAGTACCTCCCCTCCGTCTCCAGCGCGGGCATGTCCGCCAGGGCTTCGCGTGCGGTCTCTCGGTTCAGTCGGATCTCCTGTGCGATCGTTGCGGCGAGCCAGGACTCGCCGGGGGTGTGGCCGTGCCCGGCGTAGGTCCAGTGGGCGAGTACGAGCGTTGAGCCGTCCCCGTCTGCGGGGTCCTCGGGCAGGCCCCTCTCCCGCCGCTCCTGGCGGGCGCGGAAGTCGGCGCGGACCTGGCGGCGCTCGGCGAAGGTCGAGGAGTAGCGGCGGGACTTGGTGAGGAAGTGGCCACGGAAGCCGAGCATGTGGGCCCAGGCCCAGAGCTTGCGGTCGGGGTAGTGCTGGTCAAGGGCATGACACGCCTGGATCAGGCGACGGGTGTGGCCGGGCAGGCCGGGCCGCTTGTCCAGTTCCGACAGCTCCCCGATCCGGCGGTCCACCGTGCCAGTGGACTCGGCGGCCTTGGTGGCGTACTTGGCCACGTAGGCGGCTACGGCCTGCTCGGTGAGTTCCTGGCCGTCGGTGCCGATCGCTCGTACGTCGACCTGGGAGCCCCAGCGCAGGACGCGCGCCGGGTTGTCTCCGGCGGCCGGGACCAGGACGCGGACGCGGGCGGCGGCGGAGCGGATCGCGTCGCCGAGGAGGGCCGTACTGGCCCACGCGGGCGGGGTGTCGCCGGGACCGCCCGGGCCGTCCAGGCGGACGATGGCATGGAAGTGGATCGCCCCGCGCTTCTGGAACTCGGCGACCTTGCCGAAGGAGATCCGGCAGACCTGCCGCAGCGTGCTCTGGGTGACCCCGGCCCGGGCGGCGATCTCCCGGCGCAGGTAGATCGTGAACCGGCGCCAGAGGTCACCGGCGTGGTTGTTCCACAGGACGGCCCCGGCATAGTCGTACGTGTCCGGATCCAGCGCCGTGCCGAGTTCGGGGGCGTCCTCGGCGTGGGCAACACCGCAGCGGCAGCGGCCGGTGTCGGGGCGGTTGTGGACCGGGCCGAAGGAGGGCGCGGTGAGGGTGGCGAACACGCCCGGGTGGACGCGTACGGCGTCGGGGATGCCCATGCGCGGGTCTCCGGTGAGTCCGGCGCGTATCAGGTGGTACGCATCTCCGGCGTACGTCCAGGCGCACGAGGGGCAGCGGGAGGCCCGCCGGTTGCCGCAGGCGACCCGCAGACGGCCGCCCGGCTCCTGGGCCGTGGAGTACGCGTACAGAACCTCCCCGGTCCGTGCGTCTCGGGTGACGGACGTGCCGGTCAGGTGGATCGGGTCGGAGCAGCCGCCCGTGCGGCGTATCTGTTCGCGCCAGCGATCGAAGCCGGGGGCGGAGGCGATCCGCAGCAGGTCGGCCAAGGTCACCGGGTCGGTGCCCACAGCGACCGCAGCACCGGCCACCGACTCAGGGGCTACGGGGAAGGCCGTCACTCGCCGACCCCCGGAGTCTCGATGATCTCGACTTCCAGAACCTTGGCGCCCCCACAGTCGGGGCAGTAGAGCTGGAACCCGGTGGTGTCGTAGCCGCTGCCCGCGCAGGCGGGGCACTCCAGCCACTCGGTGGTGCCGTAGGCCGCACGGCAGGCGGCCTGATCCTGGCAGCGCGCCTTGCCGCACACCGGGCAGGTGCGGACCGAACGGCGGACGATCTTCGGCACCGGGGCCCCGGTCGGGCGGTCGGGGTGGGTCAGCGAGACAGGCATGATGGAAGCTCCCTTGAAAGAGGGGTAGGGGGCGGCGCATCTGCTTGGCGGTAGGGGCGCCGCCCTTCTTCAGGGAGTCTTTACCTCCCTAGGGAGATTTATTGCAGACCTCCCTAGGGATGTCAACGAGACCTGCGGGAACCCGTGAGCGGGGTGAGTGATCGGGTATGCGTTCGTGCGACCGGCAGGGGGTGGCGGGTAGGCTGACCACCCTAGGGAGCCTCGAGGAGTGGAGAGAGACAATGCCCGAGACTGCGCGGCAGATCGCCGACGATCTCCGGGCGCGGATCGAATCCGGTGACCTACAGCCGGGCGATCGGCTGCCCGGTGAGCCCTCCCTGGTCAAGACGTACGGCGTCGCCAAGATGACCGCCAACCAAGCGCTGAAGATCCTCGTGACCGAGGGACTCGCGTACGCCCGCCCCGGCTCCGGCACCTACGTCAGGGAGTTCCGGCCGATCCGGCGAGTGGCGAATGACCGCCTGTCCAAGTCCCGCTGGGCCTCAGGCCACTCCATCTGGGCCGCCGACGTCGACCGGCGCCCACTGGCCACCGACGTCCAGGTCTACGAGACCGAGGCCCCACACCAGATCGGACGTCTGCTCGGCCTCGAACCAGGCGCCCCGGTCCTCGTACGCAGCCGGAAATACGCCGTCGAGGACCGCCCGGTACAGATCGCGACCTCCTACCTCCCGGCCGACCTGGTCCGAGGAACCGCGATCACCGAGCCCAACCCAGGCCCCGGAGGCATCTACGCCCGCCTGGCCGAACTGGGAGCGGAACCGGTCAACTTCGCCGAGGAGTTGCGGGCCCGGATGCCGAGCGAGGAGGAGCGCGCCGCCCTGAACCTGGCCGCCGGCACCCCGGTCCTGGAGATCTGCCGCACCGCCTTCACCGAGGACGAACGCCCCGTAGAGGTCAACCAGATGCTTCTGGACGCCGGTTCGTACGTCCTGGAGTACCGCCTCAGCAGTTGAGCTGTTACGGATTTCTCTACCTCATCAAGGCGCCGCGCAAGCGCGGCGCGCGCGGCCGGGCGGCGCGGGCCGCCGCTCCTGTCTCCGCCCCGCCCCAGCCCGCACCGCCCGGCCGCGCGCCAGCAGCAGGCACCTGGCTGAGGAGAAGAGCACCGTCGTGGCTGGGGCGGTCGGCTCCACGGCTTTAGGCACCTCCCCGGTCCGGGTCCCGCGTCGGGCAAGGCCAGGGGGCCACTCGTGCTAATTGCGGGCAGGTCCAAAGCCTGCCCGAGTTGCCAACCAGCGTACGGCCCCCTGACCATGCCCGACCCCAGACCGGGCAGGCCACCGCCCAAACCCGCTCCACCGACCGGGTGGAAGCGCGCGCGTGTCATGGCGGTTTTCGACCCAACATGCAGGGCCGCAAGCTGGGAAAGGTGGCAGGGAAAGACGGAGGGAATGGCGCAAGAAGACATGGGAAAGGCGCGCAGGAAGAGTTAAAAGGAGTCAGGGAAGGCGAGGCGCAATAGGCGCAATAGAGGCGCGATAGGCGCAATAAAGGAGGTGCAATAAAGGAAGAAAGGCGGGGAAAGCCGAGGCACAGAGACACTGGATAACAATTGGATTGGCAGACACTGGCAGACACTGGCAGACACTGGCAGACACAGGAAATACGCCGCGAAGGGCAGCTGACCTTGCGGTTTGCGAATTCAATCTCACCGGTTCACAATTCTGCTGTGCGCGGCCCCATGCTGCGCTCTATAACGACTGTGGCCACCCGCAACGTTTTCCAGTCCGCGCGGGTGGCCGCGGTCCCTACCGAACAGATAGGAGCCAACTCCATTATGGGACAGCGGACAGAAGAGGTACAGTCACCCGCTCCGCCGTGGGTGAGCGGAGTCACCTACACGGCGGCACTGGCAGCAGGCGTCGTGCTGATCAGCAGCGGCCAGGCCACCCCGGCTGAGGCATCTGGGTATGTAGCGCCGTTCCTCGTCCTCTACGAGCGGGTGATCTCCCGTCGGTAACTGCTGTTCAGCAGCGACAGCAACCGTCGTGGCCGCAGCCGACCGTGACCAACCGCAGGTGCCCAACTGGCCGGTCGAGCAGACATCAGTGACCGTCCCGCCCGTAGTTCGCGACGAAGTGCGGCCCGCACCAGATGCGCACCAGATAGAGCGGTAAACAGCGGTCAATGACGGGTACTGCGGCGGGCATACCAGCCCGCCGCCAGCACTCGTTTACTCAGGTCAGCGGCATGATCAGCGCCGGTCGCCCTGTGATTCCCAAGCTCAGATCTCGATCCGGCCGCCGCTCGGAACGGAGACCGGCCTCTAACTAATCGCTGGTGCATCCGTGGTCGGCCCTCTTGGTGAGGAGATCGGCCAAGCTGGCCAGCGGCGTCGTCATGGGCCAAGGTGGGCGCTCCTCGTGACCCGCCAAGGTCAAGTGCACCACAGCCCAAGGGAAGGGACGGCCGGCAACGCTGACCAGCACGTCGTCACATCCTTCGCACCGGGCAGCAACAGAGAATCGGGCGCCATACAGCTGGTGTCCTGGAGCAAGCTCGCGGCGCAACTCCACTTCCAGTACATGCATGCCACCATCAGGCACCCACCACGGGGCAGGGAGCTGCGACGGGTCATCCGGTATGGGCTGCACAAGCAGATTCTTGCAGGGACCCACCCGGCGGGAACTGCGATCGGGCTCACGAGCTGTACAGCGACGGAGTACAGCAACCACCGAGACCGCCGCCCACCGCCACCAGCCCGACCGACCCGCCCGTACTTCTGGACGTGGTCGCCCGACGCCAGCCGTGACGCCAACGGCCCCGTACGCCGACGCCATGAGCGGACGTCAGCGGACCGCCGAGCCAGACGAAACGGCCCCCAGGAAGCACCCCGCTCGGCCTGCAAAACGAAAGGTTGCCGGTTTGGCCCAGGCCCCGTCCCAGCTCCGGCGCAGGTTGTCCGGCTCGTACGGCATCCCAAGCCGGGCAGGCCACCGGCCAAAGCCACTCCCGCCGACTCGGGCACGTGCCCCCCGCGTGCCCGGTCGGGCGGGAAACCACGGGGAACAGCGGCCAACGGCGGGCAGCGGGAAAGGCGAAGGCCCCCGACCGTGCTCGCAGGTCAGGGGCCATTTAGCGGCGGAGGCTGAGGGATTTGAACCCTCGGTGACATCGCTGCCACGACGGTTTTCAAGACCGTTCCCTTAGGCCGCTCGGGCAAGCCTCCTCGCGTCGGGCCCGCTGGGGGTGGGTGACGCGGGGATCAGCCTAGCGCGTCAACTGTCACCCTTGCGCTGTCCCAGGGTGACCTGGGTGGTGGACTGCTTGCCGTCACGCTTGTAGGTGATGGTGACCTTGTCGCCCGGCTTGTGGGTCCAGATCTCGCTGATCAGGGTGGGGCCGCTGTCGATGACGGTGTCGTTCAGCTTGACGATGACGTCGCCGGACTTGAGGCCTGCCTTGTCGGCGGGGCCGCCGGGGACGACTGCCGGGGTGCCGCCGGCGCCGTTGGCGGCGATGGTGGCGCCGTTGCCGGTGTCCTTCATGTTGACCGTGGCCTCGATGACGGGGTAGACGGGCTCGCCGGTCTTGATCAGCTGCTGGGCGACGTTCTTGGCCTGGTTGATGGGGATGGCGAAGCCGAGGCCGATGCTGCCGGACTGCTGGGTTTCGCCGCCGAGGCCGCCGCCGTTGCCGGCGGACTGGATGGCGGAGTTGATGCCGATGACGCCGCCGTCGGCGTTCAGCAGGGGGCCGCCGGAGTTGCCGGGGTTGATGGAGGCGTCGGTCTGCAGGGCGCTCATATAGGAGGCGTTGCCACCGCCGCCGTCGCTGGAGGCGACCGGGCGGTTCTTGGCGCTGACGATGCCGGTGGTGACGGTGCCGGAGAGGCCGAAGGGGGCGCCGATGGCGACGGTGGCGTCGCCGACGGAGACCTTGTCCGAGTCGCCGAGCGGGAGGGGGGTGAGCTTGGCGTCGGAGGCGTTCTTCAGCTTGATGACGGCGACGTCGTAGCCCTGGGCGCGGCCGACGACCTCGGCGGTGTACCGCTTGCCGTTGGAGAAGGTGGCGGTGAGCTTGCCGTTGTCGGCGGCGGAGGCGACGACGTGGTTGTTGGTGAGGATGTGGCCCTGCTTGTCGTAGACGAAACCGGTGCCGGTGCCGCCCTCGCCGTTGCTGCCCTCGGCCTCGATGGTGACCACGCTCGGCAGGGCCTTGCCCGCGATGTCGGACACGGAGCCGGGGGCGCGGCTCTCCGACTTCGGATTGCCGAGGGCGGAGATGGTGGTCGAGTCGCCACCGGCCTCGCGGTCGGCGGCCCAGTAGCCGATGCCGCCGCCGATGCCGCCGGCGACGAGGACGGCGGCCAGGAGGGCGGCGACGAGGCCACCGGTGCGCTTGCGCGCCGGGGGGTCGGACGGCGGGAGGGGGGCTCCGGCTCCCCACGGCCCGCCAGGGGCGCCCGGGGCGCCCGGCGCGCCCTCGTGGGCGTCGGCGTGCGAGGCGGCCTGGGAGGCGTCCTGCGGCCGGCCGTCGGCTTCGGACCACCACGCCCCGGGCCGGGCGGGGTCCGCTCCGGGGGCCGGGGCCGTCGCGGGCGACGGGCCGGCCTGCGCGGGGGTGGGCGCGGCGGGCTCCGGGAGGCCGGACCCCGCGGCCGGCTCCCCGGGCGGGCCTATGGGAGCCTGCGGGGCGGCCGGGGCCGTGCCCACCGCCGGCTTGAAGTCGGGCGCCGGGGGCACCGCGGGGGCGGGGTCGGGGTGCGGCGCCGGAGGGGCCGGACGCGACCCGGCCTCAGGCGGAACGGCAGCGCCCTCGTTCTCGGTGCTCACAGCTCTCTCCTCATGTGCACGACAGTTTCTTCGACGGCCTACGTTCACGCATGTCCGACGTAAGCTTTTCCCACCAGGCGTCAGACCGCTGTAAGGAGCGGCGACCCTGTGGGCTACCACCCTTTATCCCGGACAAAGCGGACCGCCGCCAATCCGCGCGGTGGCGGGCCGGACCTCCCGCGACGCGCCGCGCCGGGCGGTGGCACCATAACGCGGTGACCTATGCGCGCCCGGACCGGGACTTCCGCCCCGGTCCGCCCACCCCCTCCGTCGTGGCTCACCGCGGCGCCTCCGAGGACGCCCCCGAGCACACCCTGGCCGCGTACCGCCGAGCCATCGAGGACGGCGCCGACGCGCTCGAATGCGACATCCGGATGACCGCGGACGGCCACCTGGTCTGCGTCCACGACCGCCGCGTCAACCGCACCTCCAACGGCCGGGGCGCCGTCTCCGCGCTCGAGCTGGCCGATCTCGCCGCCCTTGACTTCGGCTCCTGGAAGGGACAGGCGAACGACAAGGAGGCGCCGGATCGGGACAGCCGCGACAACACCGCGGTCCTCACCCTGGAACGCCTCCTGGAGCTCGTCGCCGACGCCGGCCGCCGGGTCGAGCTGGCCATCGAGACCAAGCACCCGACCCGGTGGGCCGGCCAGGTCGAAGAGCGGCTGCTCGGCCTGCTCCGCCGCTACGGTCTCGACTCCCCGCCGCCGGGCGAGCCCTCGCCCGTGCGCGTGATGAGCTTCTCGGCGCGCTCCCTGTACCGGGTGCGCGCCGCGGCGCCCGCGGTCCCCACCGTCTATCTGATGCAGTTCCTGCTGCCGCGCCACCGGGACGGCGCGCTCCCGCGCGGGGTGCGCATCGCGGGGCCGAGCATCCGGATCGTACGGAACCATCCCGATTATGTGGCGCGTCTGCACCGTGCGGGGCACCGAGTGCACGTATGGACCGTGGACGACCCGGCCGACGTCGAACTGTGCGCCCACCTGGGAGTGGACGCCGTGATTACGAACCGCCCCAAACAGGTACTGTCGCAACTCGGACGCTCATAATGGGCATTACAAGGCGTACACCGGCGCGTTCGGTACGTATTCGATCGTGACGAGTGCGTCACCAGATGCCACATGGCCTGTTTCTGCTCAAGCCCGGCGGGGCATCCATCCCGTGGCGTGGGGCTAAGGAGGTCTCGGGGGTGGCGTTGGTGGTGGCACGGCAGGTGCCGACGTCTTCGACCATGGCCGTACCCCATGGTCCTGCGGGCGTAGGTGCGGCACGGCACCGGATGCGTGGCGATTTGGGCAGGACTGGGGTATCGGATTCGGTCATAGACGATGCGGTACTGATCCTTTCGGAACTGCTCAGCAATGCCTGGCGGCACGGTCGGCCACTGCGCTCCGACCATGGCGACGGGGCCGTACGGGCGGCGTGGCGCATCGACGAGTACGGACGGCTGATCGTCGAGGTGACCGACGGCGGAGGCCCGACAAGACCGATTCCGGCCAATCCCTCCATCACCGCGCGCGGCGGCCGCGGGCTCAACATCATCACGTCGCTCGCCGAGGACTGGGGGGTGCGGGACGGCAGCGGTGAAGTGACGGTATGGGCCTCGCTCCCCGCCCAGGACGAGTTCGGCGGCCACGTCGCCCTCCTCCCCGGGCTCGGCCCCGACCTCGACGCCGGCCTCGACGCCGGCCTCGACGCCGGCCTGGGCTTCGCCGATCTGGACGAGCTCGCCTAGGGCACACTCCCGGCGTCGCCGCCCGGGTTCGCCGACTGAGTTCGGCCAAAGGGCTAGGCTCCCGCCCGTACCAGTCGTACGGGCCGTGCGGAGCGACCGCGTCCGTACGAGAAGCATCGCGGCCGTACGAGGAAGCCACGAGCCGCACGATCGGGAGACTGCCACGCCATGGGCAAGAAGCGCCGCCCCCAGACGACGAAGGCCGGACCGCGGGTCACGAGCGCGGAGATCCCCGTGGTGGGGGCGCGGGAGCCCTGCCCGTGCGGCTCGGGCCGCCGCTACAAGGCCTGCCACGGCCGCCAGGCCGCGCACGCGGTCACCGAACTGGTGCAGCGCCCCTTCGAGGGGCTGCCCGGCGAGTGCGACTGGGTCGCCCTGCGCGAGCTCGTGCCCGCCGCGACCGTCGAACTGAAGCTCGCCGAGGGCCTGCCCGAGGACGTCCCGTCCGTCACCCTCGCCACCGTGCTGCCCATGGCGTGGCCGGCGCTGCGCCGCGACAACGGCGCCGTGCTGCTCGGCCTGCAGAACGACACCCCCTCCGGCGACATCAGCCGCGACCTGGCCGACACCCTGCGGCGCGCTCTGACCGCCGAGCCGGGGACGCCGGTCGCCGCCGAACGGGTCTCCGGAGAGGGTCCGCGGCTGCAGGATCTACTCGATCCGAAGGGCGGTTTTTCGCCGACCCTGCACGAGGGTTTCGAGTTCTGGCTCGAGGACGCCGCGAGCGCCACGGGTGAGGTCGCCGCATCCCTCGAACGGGCGAACGCCGCCGCCATCCCGACCGCCCGGCTCACCAGCGTCGAGGCCGCCTACTGGTGCCGCACCCCGGAGAAGAACCACCTGCGCTGGGTGATGTCCCACCCCGAGGAGAAGCTGCTCGACGCCCTCGCCCGGCTGCACGCCGCGGGCGCCTCCTCCCTCGGTGAAGACACCCGGCTGGTCGGCTCCTTCCGGGCCCACGGGCTCACCGTGCCGGTGTGGGACCTGCCCGGCACGATGGGCGCGGAGGAGACGGAGAAGCCCGCCGAGGCGTTCGCGGAGCGGCTGGCCGAGGCGCTGGCCTCCGACGCCCCGCTGACCGCCGAGCAGCGGCGGGCGCGCGGCGGACTCACCAACCGTCAGGTGACGCTGAGCTGACGGTCATACCGGGCGCAAGCACGGGGAACCGCACGCGTGACGCTGCTCACAACTCAGCGCTACGCCCTGCAATTACGCGTCCGGAAATCCGCGATCGAATTTGCGAACCGCCGATCTCTTGTTACGGTTTTAAAAGCCCGGTCGCTGGTGCATCCCCCGTCGCCAGCGACCGGGCGCTTCCATGTCCGGGGTCCGGCCGCACCCGCCCCGGCCCCTCCCCGGCCCACGGCGCCGCCCAGGGGCGGCCAACAGCCACCGAATCGCCGCGAGTTGCGTCCCGTACGCGCGGCCGGAGCAGCCGCCGAAACATCCGGAGCAGCCGCCGGGGCAGCCCGCTGGAGCGGATCGCCGAGTCGTCGCAACCGCAACGCGACCGCGATCACAGCCGCAGCCCTGGGCAGTATCGCGATCGCGATGGCGGGCCGATCGGAAGCCGCACGCGGCCGTCTCCGCGCCGCGAGCTGCGTGGGGGCCCCGGGGCCGGGGGAGGGCGCCCATGGGGCCGCTCGCCCCCTCTCCGGCGTTCTGAAGGTCCTCGGGCGCTCGGGCCCGGGTCGGCAGGCGGGCCTCGGGCCCGCGTCGGCAGGCGGACCCGGGGACAGGAAGCCGCCCCGGGTCAGTAGACGAGCCCCGGGAAGCCGCCCCGGGTCAGTAGACGAGCCCCGGGAAGCCGCCCCGGGTCAGTAGGCGAGCCGGCTGCCGCCGTCGGGCGCGCTGGTGCTCGCCTCGACCAGCGCCTCCAGCACCGTCGCGATCTCGGGCAGCCACGGGCGCCCGCCACGCCGCAGCGGGGCCCGCTCCCAGCGCACCCCGCCCGCGCCGAGCTGCGAGGGCGGCAGCACCAGATAGCCGCCCTCGCCGTGGAACCGCAGCGAGCTGGGCACCCAGTCCTGGCGGTACAGCAGGTCGCCCAGCTCTTCGAGGGAGTACGGGGCCACCAGCAGCGACCAGCGGGTGGGTGTGGCGATCACGGGGCCGAGGCGCACACCGGACCGCTCGATGGCGTCCAGGGCCCGCATCCCGGCGACCGCCGGCAGGCTCACCGCGCAGGGGCCGCGTCCTCCGGTGGCGAGGAGGAGGGGCGCGGTCGGGCGGTTGGTCCACCACCAGCGCACCATGCGCGGGTCGGTGGTCGCGGCGAGGAGGACGGGGTCGAAGGGGTGGCCGCCGGGCACCGCGCAGTCCGGGTCCGGGCATCCGCAGGCGCGCGGCCGTCCGCCGCCGGGCGCGAGGCCCACGCCGGGGAGTACGGGCCACTGCCACTCGGTGGCGCAGGTGAGCGCCGCACGGAGCAGCGGCGATCGCGCACCGCGCCGCAGCGAGAACTTGCGTCGCCTTCCGAGGATCTCGCGCATGAGCGCTCGTTCCTTTCCGTTAACGCCGAGGGCTGTTCCGTCGCACTACATGGCACTTCACATGGCACTACGTGGAGCTGTCCGGCATTGTTCGGCCCGTCACACCACGTGGATCACAAGTCACTGCGCGTACAAGGCAGCGCATCACGCCGCAGGCCGAGCGTGGAACGTGGCGAGGGGTGGCGCGCGCATGGCGCTTGCCGTCTTCGGTGGTGCGTTTCCTCGCCACTCGGGGATGGGCGCCGGCCGTTGCCGTCTAGGACGCCAGGACCGGTCCGGGGGTTCCGGGGCGGCCCAACTGCCCCTGCCCTTCTCCGAATGTGTACCCGCCGCGGCGGAGACGACGCGCTGTCGAATGACGACAGTCGACCCTAAATCGGCAACGTAACGACCTCTTTTCGGCCAAGTTCAATTCCCCACAGACACCAACAAGACCACCGGGACAATGCTGGACATCGCCTCTCGGGTGCGTGTACATCTGGAGACAGTAGCGGCACCGTAGCGGCGCAGCACGACAGGGGGTTTGCGATGCTCTTGAGCAAGCCGGGGACCGCGCGCCAAGGCAGCGGGCCATGAGCTCGCCCCACCTGCCGAAAGTGGCCGGAATCGATCCTTCACTCCCCGCCCCCACGCACACTTCCGACCCCGTCACCCCGCCTTCCGCCCCCGGCCCCGACCCCGGTCCCGCCCTCCAGGACCATCTCGCCGGGTGGGTCTCGGATCTGACCACCCTGCACGAACTCACCGAGCGGCTCGCCCTTACGGGCACGCTGGAGGACGCGCTGGACGAACTCCTGCGCGCCGGAGCGGGGCTGGTCGGCGCCCGGCGCGGGCTGGTCGCGCTGGAACCGGCCGACGGGCTGGGCCCGGTGACCACCGTCGGGCTGGGTCTCGGCCGCGCCGACCTCGGCCACATCGAGACGATCCCGCGCGGTTCCGCGTCCGCCGGCCATCTGCTGGACGGGCTCCCGGAGCCGGACGGGGAGCGGCGGTCCGGCGTCGCGCACCCCGACATCCCGGGCGAGCCCGAACTCGACCCGCGCCACCGCGAAGTCGCCGCCCGCCTCGGCTACTCCGCGAGCTACGCCATGGCGCTGGACCCGCCCGCCGCCCCCGGCGGGACCGCGGGCGCCGCGAGCATCGCGGGCGCCGCCCGCCCCGCCGGGCGGCTCGGCGCGGCGGCATGGTTGTACGACGAACCCGCCGAGCCCGCGGAGCGCCAGCGCCACCTGGTCGGCCTCTATTGCCGCTACGCCGCCGCGCACATCGCCCGGCTGGTGGAGCTCAGCCGCGCCCGGGCCACCGTCGCCACGGTCCAGGAGGAGCTGCTGCCCACGCGGCTGCCCCGGATCCCGGGCGTCCGCCTTGCCGTGCGCCACCGCGCCGCGCCCCGCGGCGGCGGCGACTGGTACGACGCGCTGCCGCTGCCCGACGGCGCGCTCGGCCTCTCGGTCGGCGCGGTGACCGGCTCCGGGGCCGGCGCGGTCGCCGCGATGGGCCGGCTGCGGGCGTCCCTGCGCGCGTACGCCGTGATGGAGGGCGAGGATCCGGTGGCCGTGCTCTCCGACCTGGAACTGCTGCTGCGGCTGACCGAGCCCGCCCGGTCCGCGACCGCTCTCTTCGCCTACTACGAGCCGCTGCCGCGCCGGATGGTGCTGGCCGGGGCGGGACACTGCCCGCCGCTGATCACCGGCGAGCGGCGCACCGAGTTCGTGGAGACCGCCCTGTCCGCGCCGCTGGGCATGCTCTCCTGCTGGGAAGCGCCCAGCGTGGAGTTCCAGCCGGGCCGAGGAGAAACGCTCCTCTTCTACAGCGACGGGCTGCTGCACCGTACGGGAGAGCCCATGGACCGGGCCTTCGCACGGCTGCACTCGGCCGCCGCGAGCGCCCCCGGGGCCGTACGGAACGATCCGGAAGGCTTCGCGGACCACCTGCTGCGCACGGTCCTCCCCGATGCCGCCTTCCCCGATGCCGCCTTCCCCGACGCGCACCGCGCCGACACGCGCCGCGCCGACGCGGCTCCCGCCGGGGGCGGGCGGGACGGGGGCGCGGGCTCGGACCACGGCACTGAGGACGTGGTCCTGCTCGTCGCCCACTTCGACTGACCCGACCGGCTGTCGTACCCCCCGCCTACCATGGACACGGTTCAGCGCGAGGAGGATGACGTGACCGAGGAGCCCACTTCCGAGACCCTGGAGACCCCAGAGGCCGGGGAGCAGCCCATCAAGCAGCGGAAGAACGGCCTTTACCCGGGCGTCTCCGACGAGCTCGCCGAGAACATGAAGTCCGGCTGGGCGGACACCGAGCTGCGCGACCTGGAGCCCATCGAGCAGGCGCCGTACACCGCCCGCCGCCGCGCCGCGCTCTCCGCCCGCTTCCCCGGCGAGCGCCTGGTCGTCCCCGCCGGCAATCTCCGCACCCGCTCCAACGACACCGAGTACGACTTCCGCGCCTCGACGGAGTACGCGTACCTCACCGGCGACCAGACCCACGACGGCGTCCTGGTCCTGGAGCCGGCCGGCGCCGAGGGCCACACCGCGACGGTGTACCTGCTGCCCCGCTCCAACCGGGAGAACGGCGAGTTCTGGCTGGACGGCCAGGGCGAGCTGTGGGTCGGCCGCCGCCACAGCCTCACCGAGGCCGAGCGGCTGCTGGGCGTGCCGGCCAGGGACGTCCGCGAGCTCGCCGACGAGCTGCGCGCCGCGACCGGCCCGGTGCGCATCGTGCGCGGCCACGACGCCGGTCTGGAGGCGGCCCTCACCGACAAGGTCACCGCCGAGCGCGACGAGGAGCTGCGGGTGTTCCTCAGCGAGCAGCGCCTGGTCAAGGACGAGTTCGAGATCGGCCAGCTGCAGGCGGCCGTCGACTCGACCGTGCGTGGCTTCGAGGACGTGGTCAAGGTCCTCGACAAGGCCGAGGCCACCTCCGAGCGCTACATCGAGGGCACCTTCTTCCTGCGCGCCCGCGTCGAGGGCAACGCCGTCGGCTACGGCTCCATCTGCGCCTCCGGCCCGCACGCCACCACGCTCCACTGGGTGCGCAACGACGGCCCGGTCCGCTCCGGGGACCTGCTGCTCCTGGACGCGGGCGTGGAGACCACCACCCTCTACACCGCCGACGTGACCCGCACGATGCCCGTCAGCGGCCGCTTCACCCCGCTGCAGCGCAAGATCTACGACGCGGTGTACGAGGCGCAGGAGGCGGGCATCGCCGCGGTCCGCCCGGGCGCGAAGTACCTCGACTTCCACGAGGCCGCCCAGCGGGTCCTCGCCACCAGGCTGGTCGAGTGGGGCCTGGTCGAGGGGCCCGTCGAGCGTGTCCTGGAGCTGGGCCTGCAGCGCCGCTGGACGCTCCACGGCACCGGCCACATGCTCGGCATGGACGTCCACGACTGCGCCGCGGCCCGCCGCGAGGCGTACGCGGAGGGCACCCTGGAGCCCGGCATGTGCCTGACGGTCGAGCCCGGCCTGTACTTCCAGGCCGACGACCTGACCGTCCCGGAGGAGTACCGGGGCATCGGCGTCCGTATCGAGGACGACATCCTCGTCACCGAGGACGGCAACCGAAACCTGTCCGCCGCGCTGCCGCGCACGGCGGATGACGTCGAGGCCTGGATGGCCCGGCTGGCCGCGGAGCGGTCGGCCGGGAGCTGACCGCCCGCGCGGGCCGGTGAGCCGGCGGCCGGCGATATCGCCGGCCGACACGGCGCGGTCCCGGGGCGGTGCGGGGCCAATCCGGGTGGCAACGCGGGGCTGGTGCGGGGGTCAATGCGTGAGGGTCGACGCGGGGGCTGATGCGGGGGTCAATGTGTGGGTCGATTCGGCGGAGGCCCTGGGCAGTGACCTCCACCTGGAGCTGGCCGGGACGGGCAGCCGCCGCGCGGCCCTGATGGCGGCGCTGCGCGACGCGATCCGCGGCGGCCGGCTCGCCCCCGGCACCCGGCTGCCGCCCTACCGATCGCTCGCCGCCGACCTCGGCCTGGCCCGCAACACCGTCGCCGACGCCTATGCCGAGCTGGTCGCCGAGGGCTGGCTCACCGCCCGCCAGGGCTCCGGCACCCGCGTCGCCCCCCGCGCCGACCCGCCCCCGCCCAGCAGGCGAGCCGACCGGGCAGAACCCCTGAAACCCGACACACTCACGCAACGCAGGAAACTCACGCAACCCGCGAAGCCGCCGGGCGAAGGCGGTGCCCGGCGTGCGCCCGCGCGCCCCGCCGAGCCCGTCCACAACCTGCTGCAGGGCCGGCCGGACGCCGCGTCCTTCCCCCGCGCCGCCTGGCTGGCCTCGGCCCGCCGCGCCCTGACCGCCGCGCCCAACGAGGCCTTCGGCCCCGGCGACCCGCACGGCCGCCCGGAGCTGCGCCGGGCGCTCGCCGACTATCTGGCCCGGGTGCGGGGCGTGCGCACCGACGCGGAGCGGATCGTCGTGTGTTCCGGGTACGCCCACGCGCTGCGGCTGCTGGCCGGGACGGGGGCGCTGCGCGGGAGGGCGGCGGTGGAGGCGTACGGCCTCGGCTTCCACCGCTCGCTGCTGGCCGCCGCCGGGGTCCGTACCGTGCCGCTGCCCCTGGACGCGGACGGCGCGCGCACCGAGGAGCTGGGCTCGCACCCGGGGGTGCGGACGGTCCTGCTCACCCCGGCGCACCAGTTCCCCACCGGCGGGCCACTGCACGCGCGGCGGCGGGCGGCCGCCGTGGACTGGGCCCGGGCCCGCGGCGGGCTGGTCCTGGAGGACGACTACGACGGCGAGTTCCGCTACGACCGCAGGCCCGTGGGCGCCGTGCAGGGTCTGGACCCGGACCACGTGCTGTACGTCGGGTCCGTCAGCAAGAGCCTGTCCCCGGCGCTGCGGCTGGGCTGGATGGTGCTGCCCGACCGCCTCGTCGACGAGGTCCTGGCCGTCAAGGGGGACCGCGAGGGGTGGGTGAGCGCGCTCGACCAGCTCACGCTCGCCGACTTCATCGAATCGGGCGGGTACGACCGGCACATCCGCCGCATGCGGCAGCGCTACCGCCGCCGCCGCGACCAGCTGGTGGCCACGCTCGCCGAACACGCCCCGCACATCCGCGTCAGCGGTGTCGCGGCGGGGCTGCACGCGGTGCTCGAGCTGCCGCGCGGCACCGAGCGGTCCGCCGTACGGGCCGCCGCCTGGCAGGGCCTGGCGCTGGAAGGGCTGGCCGACTACCGCCACCCGGACGCCGAGGGGCCGCACCGGGACGGCCTGGTCGTCGGCTACGCCACCCCGCCCGACCATTCCTTCGCGGGCGCGCTGGACGCGCTGTGCCGCGCGCTCCCGCCCGACCTCGCGGGTCCAGCGGATGCAGCGGGTCCACCGGATTCAACGGGCTCAGCCGATTCAGCGGGTTCAGCGGGGCCGCCACCCCCGGCGGCTACGAGACCCCCCGTCAGCGGCTAGGAGACCCCCATCAGGGAGTCCTCGCGCCACTTGAGGATCTTGTCGAAGCTGACCACCACACCGCCGCGCCCGGGCCGGTCGCGGTAGCGGACATGGTCGGTCAGCGCCTCGATCAAAAAAAGCCCTCGCCCGTGCTCTGCCTGGGCGGGGGCCGGTTGTCGGGCGGCGGGGTGGGGCTGGGGGCTCTTCTTCCAGTCCCCCGAGCCCGGGGGGACGGGGCGGCGGGGGAAGCCCGGACCGGAGTCGGTGACCTCGATGCGGCAGGTGTCGCCGTCGATGGAGGCCGTGACTCTGTAGTCCCCGCCCGCGCCGTCCGCCCCGCCGTGCTCGACCGCGTTGGCACATGCCTCGGAAAGGGCGACCGACAGGTCGTAGGAGATTTCGGGATCGACCCCGGCTGTCTCCATGGTGCCGAGGAGCAGGCGCCGGGCGAGCGGTACGCTCGCCGCCTCACGCGGCAGATGGAGTGACCACCAGATGCTCATGCTCCAGCCTCCCGGCCACGGCTCGACATACCGTTACGTATTGCCTGGGTCCATGGTCCGTAAGCGTGCGATTGACGTGATGCCGCTCATTCGGCGGAAGCGCGAGTTCCGCATAGCGGTGTATGGGGCTGTCCGGGTGTGCGGCGGTACGCCCCACCCGCCGTAGGGGAAACGCGGGTCCAGTGGGATGATGGCGCCGCCATGTCTGCCCCCCACGGCCGTGCCGGAGCCGATCTGCGGATGCTGCGGGCCGCGGTGTTCACCGCGGTCTGCGTCGTGCTGTCCGCGGGCGGGCACATGCTCGCCTCCTGCGCCACCGTGCCGCTGTGGACGGTGGGCGTGGCCTGTGCGGCGCTGTTCGCGCTGGTCACGCCGCTGGCCGGGCGGGAGCGGTCGCTGCCGGGAATCGCGGCGCTGCTGGGCGCCGGGCAGCTCGCGCTGCACGTCCTCTTCGCGCTCGGACAGCGCGCCACCCAGCAGCCGGCCATGGACCGGGCCCCGGGCACGGGCGGCCCCGAGGGCGGGGTGACGGCCCTGGCCGGGAGGCTGCTGTGCGGCTCCGGCCGCGTCCATCTGGACGCCGCCACGGCCCACCGGATCGTCACCCACGCCGGACTCGACCCCGCCGCGGCGGGGAGCACGCCCACCCCGGCGCCCCCGCACGCCGACGCCCTGCTGCCGTCGCTGCCGATGGTGCTCGGCCACCTGCTCGCCGCCCTCGCCGTCGGCTGGCTGCTGCGGCGCGGCGAGGTGGCCATGTGGCGGGCGGTGCGGCTGTCGGCGGACGGGGCGCGCGGAGTCGCGGAGGCCGCGCTCGTACGGGCCCTGCGCGCCGCCCTGCGGCTGGCGCGGGCGCTGCGCGCGGCGCTGGAAGAACCGCGCGGCGCGGCCGTGCGCCGGCCGCGCGCTCCGGAGGACGACGAGGGCGGGACCGAGCCCCTCGTACTCCAGCACAGTGTGATCAGGCGGGGACCGCCGCGCTTCGACCTCGCGGCCTGAGCGACGCGGCGCACTCCGGCGGGGCCGGGGGCGTGCGCGACGTCGCCGCACGCGCGTCACCCACCCACCCTGATCCATTCCTGCCATGGAGTGATGTGTCATGAACGCCATGCGTCTTCGCCGTCTTCCGGTCGTCGGCGGCATCGCCGCGTCAGCCCTGGTGCTGCTCGCCGCCTCCCCCGCCTTCGCGCACGTCAGCGTGCAGCCGGGCCAGGCCGAGCAGGGCACCTACAGCACCATCGCCTTCAAGGTGCCCAACGAGAAGGACGACGCCTCGACCGTCAAGCTGGAGGTCACCCTGCCCGCCGACCACCCGCTGGCCTCGGTGATGGCCCAGCCGGTGCCCGGCTGGGACGTGAAGCTCACCAAGACCAAGCTCGCCAAGCCGGTCGAGTCGCACGGCGAGAAGATCACGGAAGCGGTCACCAAGGTCACCTGGAGCGGCGGCAAGATCGAGCCGGGCACCTTCCAGCAGTTCCCGCTGTCGGTCGGCGAGCTGCCCCACGACACCGACCAGCTCGTCTTCAAGGCCCTCCAGACGTACGACGACAAGGAGGTCGTGCGCTGGATCGAGGCGCCCCAGGAGGGGCAGCCGGAGCCCGAGAACCCGGCGCCGGTGCTCAAGCTCGTCAAGCCGGCCCAGGACTCCGACAGCCACGGCTCCGCCGCCTCGGGTGACACGGACGGCGGCAGCGCCAAGAACGCCAAGGCCGACGGCACCGCCGAGAAGGCCGCGGCCGCCTCCGACGACGGCGACAGCAGCGACACCACCGCGCGCGTGCTGGGCATCGCGGGCATCGTCGTCGGCGCCGCCGGCATCGCCTTCGGCGTGCTGGCCGGCCGCCGCCGCAACGCCTGAGCCCTGACGCGAGGGGGAGTGGCGGGCCCGCGGGCCCGCCGCCCCCCGTATCACCGATCCACTCCGTACTTCCTTCCTGTACTTCCTTCCTGCACTTCCTTCGGAGAACGAACTCCATGCGCACCACATACCTGGGCGCGGCCCTCGTCACCGCCGCCGCGCTCACCCTCACCGCCTGCGGCGGCTCCGGCGACGGCGGCGGCGACGGCGACAAGGCCGAGCAGGCCGCCGAGGTCTCCGGCGGCAACACCAAGCCCGGCCACGCGATCGTCCTCGACCGCCCCAAGGCCAAGCCCGACCTGGTCCTGACCGACACCGACGGCAAGAAGTACGACCTGGTGAAGGAGACCGAGGGCCGGCCCACCCTGATCTACTTCGGCTACACCTACTGCCCGGACGTCTGCTCCCTGGTCATGAGCAACATCGGCATCGCCGAGAAGAAACTCCCCAAGGCCGAGCGCGACAAGCTCCAGGTCGTCTTCGTCACCACCGACCCCGCCCGGGACACCCCCAAGCGGATGCGCTCCTGGCTGGACGGCCAGGGCGGCAAGGACTTCGTCGGGCTGACCGGCGACTTCGACACCATCCAGGCCGCCGCGCGGCCGCTGGGCATCCTCGTCGAGAAGCCGAAGAAGGAGAAGGACGGCAGCATCACCGTCAACCACGGCGCCGAGGTGATCGGCTTCTCCCCCAAGGACGACAAGAACCACTGGATCTACACCACGGAGACCACGGCCGACCAGTACGCCAAGGACCTGCCGAAGCTCGTCAAGGGGCAGAACCCGTGACGGGGCCGGCGGCCGGCGCGCGGCGGACGGCCGCCGCCGCGCTCGGCCTGGCCCTGGCCGCCGCCCTCGCCGGCTGCGGCGGGGGCGGGGGCGGCGACGACCGCCCGGAGCTGTCGGTCAGCGGGGCGTACATGCCCCAGCCCCCGACACCCGACATGGCCGCGGGCTATGTGACGGTGACCAACAAGGGCGGCGCCGCCGACCGGCTGACCTCCGTCACCACCCCCCTGGCCGCCGAGGTCACCATGCACACCACCACCGGCACCCGGATGAAGCGGGTGGCGTCGCTGAAGGTCCCGGCGGACGGGGAGCTCCGGCTGGCCACCGGCGGAGATCATCTGATGCTGACAAACCTCACCCACAAGCCGAAGGTCGGTGACAAGGTCAGCTTCACCCTGCACTTCGCCTCCTCCGACCCCATCGAGATCAAGGTCCCGGTCGAGCCGACGACGTACCGCCCCAAGGACTGACACCCGATGACCACGCTGCCCCCCTCCGTGACCGCCAGGCGGGCCACCGGGCCCGCCGGCCGGCCGGCCCTCGGGCCGACCGCCAGGCGGCTGCTGTCGATCTGCGGTGCCCTGCTCACCGCGCTGCTGTGCGCGCTCAGCGTCGGCGCGTCCCCCGCGTCCGCGCACGCGGCGCTCACGGCGACGGACCCCGCCGACGGCGCGGTGGTCAAGACCGCGCCCTCACAGGTGCGGCTCACCTTCTCGGAGGGGGTGCTGCTCTCCCGCGACTCCGTCCGCGTCCTGGACCCGGACGGCAAGCGGGTGGACACCGGCGGCCCCGCCCATGTGGGCGGCCGGTCGTCGACCGCCGCCGTGGCGCTGCACTCCGGGCTGCCGGACGGCACCTTCACGGTGGCCTGGAAGGTGGTCTCGGAGGACAGTCACCCGGTCGCGGGGGCGTTCACCTTCTCCATCGGGGCGCCGTCCAAGACCAAGGCGAAGGTGCCCTCGGACGCGGGCCCCGACACCACGGTCGAGACGCTGTACGACATCGGGCGGTACGCCGCCTACGGCGGATTCGCGGCGCTCGTAGGCGGCTGTGTCTTCGCCGGGCTGTGCCGCTCCTCCCGACCGGTCCAGAAAGTCACCGTCGGCGGGTGGGTGACGCTGTTCTCCGCGACCCTGCTGCTGTTGCTGCTGCGCGGCCCGTACACCGACGGGAAGGGCATCGGCGGGGTCTTCGACCTCGGCGGGCTGGGTGACGTGCTGTCCACCAAGCCGGGCGCGGCGCTGCTGTCGCGGCTGCTGCTGCTCGGCGCGGCGGCGGTCTTCCTGGCCGTCCTCTTCGGCTCGTACGCGCGCCGCGCGGCCGACGCCGATCCGCGCCGGCGCCAGGACCTGGCGTTCGGGCTCGCCTTCGGCGGCACCGTCGTCTCGGTGGGCCTCGCGGCGACCTGGGCGATGGCCGAGCACGCCTCGGTCGGCATCCAGTCCGCGCTCGCGATGCCGGTCGACGTGGTCCACATGCTGGCCGTGGGGGTGTGGCTGGGCGGCCTGGGGGCGCTCGTGGCGACGCTGCGCGCGGGGGAGCCGATCGAACGGGCGGCCGTGCGCCGCTTCTCGCGGCTGGCCTTCGGCTCGGTCGTCGCCCTCGTCCTCACCGGCGTCTACCAGTCGTGGCGGCAGGTCGGCTCCTGGTCGGCGCTGACCGGCACGGACTACGGGCGCTGGCTGCTGGTCAAGATCGGCCTGGTGGGGGTGCTCCTCGCCATCGCGGCCGTCTCCCGCCGCTGGACGGCCCGTCTCGCGGACGGACCCGCCGACACGACCGACGACACGACCGAGGAGGCGACCGACGACACGACCGCCCAGGTGAACGAGGAGAGCGAGGAGGACGGCGAGAGCGGCCAGACCGCGGCCGAGCCCGCCGACCCCGTGCGCACCGCCCAGCTCGCCCGCCAGAAGGCGGCGGTCGCCAAGGCCACCACCCTGCGCAGGCGCTACGGCGACCTCGCGCGCGGCTCGCTCTACCGCTCCGTCGTGGCCGAGGCCATCGTGGCCGTGGTGCTGCTCGCCGTGGCCACCGTGCTCAGCGGGACCCAGCCCGGCCGGGCCGCGAGCGCGGGCGCGAAGGCCGGTGGCGCGATCGCGGAGACCACCCCGTCCGTCGACCCGATCAGCGTGGAGATCCCGTACGACACCGGGCCCAAGAGCGGCCGGGGCAAGGCGGTCTTCATGCTGGACCCGGCCCTCCCCGGCGACAACCTCGTCCACGTCTTCCTCTTCGACCGGGCCGACCGGCCGGTGGACGCGGAGGAGGTCAAGGTGTCCCTGACCCTCCCGAAGAAGAACCTCGGCCCGCTGCCGGTGGCCCTGGAGCACCTCTCCGCCGGCCACTGGAGCGCCAAGAGCTTCCAGCTGCCCATGGGCGGCACCTGGCGGCTCTCCCTGACCGTACGGACCTCCGACATCGACCAGGTGACGGAGACCAGGAACCTGAAGATCGGCCAATGAGCACGACCCCGAACACCCAGCCGGAACCCCTGTCCCCGATCTCCCGGCGCCGCCTGCTGGGCACGGCCGGCGCCGTCGGCGCCGCCGGGCTCGTCGCGGGCGGCGCGGCCGGGGCGTACGCCTCCGAGACGGCCCGCAGCGAGCCCGACCCGCTCAGCTCCCTCGGCTCGACCGCCGAGCCCTTCCACGGCGAGCACCAGGCGGGCATCACCACCCCCCTCCAGGCGCACGGCCACCTGGTCGCCCTCGACCTGGCGCCCGGCGCGGACCGCAAGGCGGCCGCCGCCCTGCTGCGCCGCTGGTCGAAGACGGCCGAGGAGCTGACGGCGGGCCGGGCCCCGGCGGACGACACGGGCATCGCGCTGGACGCGGGACCGGCGTCACTGACCGTCACCTTCGGCTTCGGCCGGACCTTCTTCGGCAAGGTGGGGCTGAAGGACCGGCTGCCCGAGGCGCTGGCGCCGCTCCCCGACTTCTCCGCGGACGCGCTCGACCCCAAGCGCAGCAACGGCGACCTGTGGCTGCAGATCGGCGCGAACGACGGACTGGTCGCCTTCCACGCGCTGCGCGCGCTGCAGCGCGAGGCGCGGGGGGCGGCCCGGGTGCGCTGGCAGATGAACGGCTTCAACCGCACGCCCGGAGCGACCTCCCGCCCCATGACCGCCCGCAACCTGATGGGGCAGATCGACGGCACCAACAACCCCAAGCCCACGGACGACGACTTCGACCAGCGGGTCTTCGTCCCCGCGAAGGGTCAGCCGGCGTGGATGGCGGGCGGCTCGTACGCGGTCGTGCGGCGGATCCGGATGCTCCTCGACTCCTGGGACCACCTCCCCCCGGAGCGGCAGGAGAAGGTGATCGGCCGCCGCAAGTCGGACGGCGCCCCGCTGTCCGGCGGCACCGAGACCACCCCGGTCCAGCTGGACAAGGTGAACGCGGACGGATCGCTGGCCATCGCCGGCGACGCGCACGTACGGGTCGCCGCGCCCGCCTCGAACCAGGGCGCGGCGATGCTGCGCCGCCCCTTCTCGTACCACGACGGCTTCCGGGAGGACGGCGCGCCGGACGCCGGGCTGCTGTTCATCGCCTGGCAGGCGGATCCGATGAAGGGGTTCGTGCCGGTGCAGCGGAAGCTGGACCGGGGCGACGGGCTGTCGCGCTTCCTGCGGCACGAGGCGAGCGCGCTGTTCGCGGTGCCGGGCGGCTGTGCTCCGGGGGAGTACGTCGGTCAGGCACTCTTGGAAGAGTGAACCGCCGCGCCTTCGGCCGGGCGCTGGGTATCGTGACGGTTCTCGTCCGTTCCAGGGAGTCAGCGTGATGTCGGCCAGCCGCTATACCTATCTCGGTCCCGAGGGCACCTTCACGGAGGCCGCCCTGCGGTCGCTGCCGGAGGCCGCCACCCGGGAGCTGACGCCCATGGTGTCGGTGCCGACGACGCTCGACGCCGTGCGGTCGGGGGCGGCGGCGGCCGCGCTGGTGCCCATCGAGAACTCGGTGGAGGGCGGGGTGACCGCCACGCTCGACGAGCTGGCCACCGGTGAGCCGCTGATGATCTACCGCGAGGTGCTGCTGCCGATCGCCTTCGCGCTGCTGGTGCGGCCGGGCACGAAGCTCACCGAGCTGAAGACGGTGACCGGTCATCCGGTGGCCCAGCCCCAGGTCAGGAAGTGGCTGGCGGCCAATCTCCCGGACGCCGTGTGGGAGTCGGCCGCCTCCAACGCGGACGGGGCGCGACTGGTGCAGGAGGGCCGCTACGACGGGGCGTTCGCCGGGGAGTTCGCGGCGCCGACGTACGGCCTGGAACCCCTGGTCACCGACATCCACGACGCGCAGAACGCGGCGACCCGCTTCGTGCTGGTCGGCCGCCCGGCGCGGCCCGCCGCCCGGACGGGTGCGGACAAGACGTCCGTGGTGATCTGGCTCGGCGCCGACCATCCGGGTGCGCTGCTGGAGCTGCTGCAGGAGTTCGCGGCGCGCGGCGTCAACCTGGTGCGCATCGAGTCACGCCCGACGGGTGAGGGCATCGGCCGTTACTTCTTCTCGGTGGACCTCGAGGGGCACATCACGGACCGCAGGGTCGGATCGGCCCTGATGGGGCTGAAGCGGATCTGCCCGAACGTGCGGTTCCTGGGCTCGTACCCGCGGGCCGGCGTCAAGCCGTCGGACATGTCCCCGCTGCGCCACGGGACCGCGGACGAGGACTTCGCGGCGGCGGACGAGTGGCTGGCCCGCTGCCAGGACGGCCGGGTCTGAGTCCTGCGGGCCCGGTGCCTGCGGGCCCGGTGCCTGCCGTCTTGGGGCCTCGGGCCCGGTGCCTGGCGTCTCGGGCCTCCGGCCCGACGGAGTTATCCACAGGCGCGGGGCGCGGGTTGGGGACAAGTCGACACATCAACCCGGCGTAATCGACACATCACCCAGCTCGCCCCAACCCGCCTACCGTCAGACACTCACCCTCACGTCATCACTTTTCTCCCGACCGACTCCCCGGAGTGAGCGAATCCCACCCGGAAGAGTGTGTGAACGAGGCTTGAGAGGGGAATCCTGCGCCGAGCACTTCGCGTACCAGATGATCAGCCCGACATCCACAGAACTCACACACAGCCTGTGGATAACCTGCGTCACCGCGCCCCGGCCTGTGGACAACGCGAAGGCCAACTCCCCGTTCGCACAAGGAAAGCCGGACACCGCGTCCGCCCCTGTGCCCCATTTCAGGGAATGCGCGCGCTTTCCCCGGCGATGCGCGAGCGCACACGGACAGGCCAATCCCCAGGAATGCCTATCACCACAAAAGTGAGCAAAGCGTGAGGCAAGGGAATATCGCGTCGAGCACCGGATGTGCACACCGGTAACCTGGTGACGTGATTGACCTTCGCCTGCTCCGTGAGGACCCCGACCGTGTGCGCGCCTCCCAGCGTGCCCGTGGAGAGGACGTCGCCCTTGTCGACGCGCTGCTCTCCGCCGACGAGCGGCGCAGGTCGTCCAGCGTCCGCTTCGACGAGCTGCGCGCCGAGCAGAAGGCGCTCGGCAAGCTCATCCCCAAGGCCTCCGGCGACGAGAAGGCGGAGCTGCTGAGGAAGGCGGGCGAGCTGTCCGCCGCGGTGAAGGCCGCCGACGCCGCGCAGGACGAGGCCGCTGAGGAGACCCAGCGGCTGCTGCTCCAGCTCGGCAATCTGGTCCACCCGGACGTGCCCATCGGCGGCGAGGACGACTTCGTCGTCCTGGAGACGGTCGGCACCCCGCGCGACTTCGCGGCCGAGGGCATCACCCCCAAGGACCACCTGGAGCTCGGCGAGCTACTCGGCGCCATCGACACCGAGCGCGGCGCCAAGGTGTCCGGCTCGCGCTTCTACTACCTGACGGGCGTCGGCGCCCTGCTCGAGCTGGCGCTGGTCAACGCGGCGATGGCGCAGGCCACCGCGGCGGGCTTCACCCCCGTCCTCACCCCGGCCCTGGTCAAGCCCAAGGCCATGGAGGGCACCGGCTTCCTCGGCCAGGCCGCGGACGACGTCTACCACCTCGACAAGGACGACCTCTTCCTGGTCGGCACCTCCGAGGTCCCGCTCGCCGCGTACCACATGGACGAGATCCTGGACGCGGCCGAGCTGCCGCGCCGCTACGCCGGGTTCTCCTCCTGCTTCCGCCGCGAGGCCGGCTCGTACGGCAAGGACACCCGCGGCATCTTCCGGGTGCACCAGTTCGACAAGGTCGAGATGTTCGTCTACACGACGCCGGAGGAGGCCGAGGCCGAGCACCAGCGGCTGCTGGAGTGGGAGAAGCAGTGGCTGACCTCTCTCGAGCTGCCCTTCCGGGTGGTCGATCTGGCCTCGGCCGACCTGGGCGCCTCGGCCACGCGGAAGTTCGACTGCGAGGCGTGGATCCCGACCCAGGGCAAGTACCGCGAGCTGACCTCGACCTCCAACACGACCGAGTTCCAGTCCCGGCGGCTGTCGATCCGGATGCGCGAGGACAAGCGGGTACGGCCGCTGGCGACGCTCAACGGCACGCTGTGCGCGGTCACGCGCACCATCGTCGCCCTGCTGGAGAACCACCAGCAGGCCGACGGGTCGGTGCGGGTGCCCGAGGTCCTGCGCCCCTACCTGGGCGGGCGTGAGGTCCTGGAGCCGGTCGCCCGATGAGTGAGCCGGCTCTCCCCTACCGGCTCATCGCCACCGATCTCGACGGGACCCTGCTGCGCGACGACCACACGGTCTCCGAGCGCACCCGGGCGGCGCTCGCCGCGGCCACCGCGGCGGGCGCGGCGCACATCGTGGTCACCGGGCGCACGGTGCCGGTGGCCCGGCGCATCCTCGACGACCTCGACTACCGGGGGCTCGCGGTGTGCGCGCAGGGCGCGCAGGTCTACCACGCGGGCGAGCACCGGCTGCTGACCTCGGTGACGCTGGACCGGCAGCTGGGCGCGCTGGCCCTGGAGAAGATCGAGTCGGAGGTCGGCCCGCTGTTCCTGGCCGTGGCCCGGGACGGCCTCGACGGCAAGGTGCTGTTCGGGCCCGGGTATCGGGTGCACCCCGCGGAGCGAGCGGCCCGGTCGCTCGACGACCGGGCCGACCTGTGGTCCGCCCCCGTCAGCAAGCTCTACATCCAGCACGCGCGGCTGGGCGACGACGAGCTGGCCGAGGCGGCGCGGGTGGCCGCGGGCGGCCTGGTGGGGGTGACCCTGGCGGGCGCGGGGCTGGTGGAGCTGTTGCCGCTGGGGCTGACCAAGGCGACGGGCCTGTCGCTGGCCGCCCGCCGCCTCGGGATGACCGCGGCCGACACCATCGCCTTCGGCGACATGCCCAACGACATAGCGATGCTCCAGTGGGCGGCCCACGGCGTGGCGATGGCCGGGGCGCACCCCGCGCTCAAGGCCGTCGCCGACGAGATCACCGCCTCCAACGGCGAGGACGGCATCGCCCTCGTGCTGGAGCGGCTGCTCAGCCCAGGGCCTTGACCGCCTGGTAGTACGTCCAGGCGGTGCTGTTGCAGGCGGTCTTCTTCGCCCCGCTGTAGGCGCCGCACACCCGCTTGAGGTCCTCGTAGAAGGCGCTGTCGAGGCGGGACTTGTTCGCGTCGAAGGCGCCGACGGCCTTGTAGTTGCGGTAGCCGAAGTCATGGCGGGCGCAGGCGGTCTGGAACGGGAAGCCGAAGGGGTTGTCGGGGGACTTGCTGCAGTAGTCCGTCGTCCAGTTGAACTGGTACGCGGACCAGGCGCCCTGGTTGTTGCGCGCCGCGAGCCAGGCGTTGTAGCTGCCGGCGCTCGTCTGGGTCCAGCTGGAGAGCACCTGCGACTTGTCCGCGGGTACCGCGGCGTGGGCGGGCCCGGAGAGGGCCACGGTGGCGGCTGCGGCGACCGCGGTGGCGGCGAGGCTCGTGGCAAGACGGCGCATCGGTTCCTCCGATGTCTCTGACGGCACTTCACATGAGGCCGTAGGTAAGGGAGATGGAGCGAGTACGAGGCGGTGCGCGTGGTGCACGCCAAGACTTCGGCAGGTCCCTGACAACCGTCAAGATTCATTGAGTCGTCTGCTTGAACAGAGTTCAACCACCGGGCTTTGGGAGATTCCTCCAAGTGACCGTGTGATCAGCGCATTTGGCCGAGTCTCAGGGGTCGCGCCGCGCCGGGCCGCGCGGCGACAGCAGCAGCGGGCCCGGGCCCTTGATCCGGCGGATCGTCGGGGAGGTCTCCATGCCCCGCACCCCCGGCAGCGCGGCGACCCGCGTGGTCAGATATTCGTACAGGGCCCCTACGTCCCGGCACACCACGATCGCCAGCAGATTGTGCGGCCCGGTGGTCGCACAGGCGAAGGCCACCTCGGGGTGCGCCCCCACCGCCTCCCCGGCGGCCGCGAGCTCGGCCGGGGGCACCGACAGCCACAGCACGGCCGTGGAGCCGTGGCCGAACAGCCGGGGGTGGTAGTCGACGTCGAAGTAGAGCGTGCCGTCGGAGCGCAGTTCGGCCAGGCGGCGGCGCACCGTCGACTGCGACCAGCCCGTGGCGGCCACCAACTCGGCCAGCCCCGCCCGCCCGTCGCGCGCCAGCACACCCAGCAGCCGCCGGTCGCCCTCGTCCAGCGCGACGGGAGGACCGGGCGGGCGGGGCGAGACGGGATGGGTCAGCCGCTCGATCTGCCGGGGCGTCAGCATGCCGGACTTGCTGACCAGGCCCTCCGGCCCGCCGAAGTACTCGTGGAGCACGCAGTGCGCGGCCACCCCCACCACCCGCGGGGTGCGGGGCAGCTTGCGCAGCAGCAGGGCGTCGCTGTCCTCGCCGGACGCCGCGCGCGTGATGGCGGCGATCTCGGTGCCACCGGACAGCAGGCTCACCCATGAGGTGTCGGGGCGGCGGGCCAGCGCCTCGGCCACCGAGACGGCCGCGTCCGGGGCGCACTGCACCCGCAGCAGCCAGACGACTTCGCCGAGCGCGACGGGGTCGGTGAGCCCCAGCACCCGGATCTTCCCCGCCGTGCGCAGCCGGGTGTAGCGGCGCGCCACGGTCTGGTCGGAGACGCCGAGCACATCGGCGATCCGGCTGAACGGGGCCCGGCCGTCGAGCTGGAGGGCCTGGACGAGCTGCCGGTCCAGGTCGTCGTGGGCCTCCTGGGTGAGCCGGGCGTCGGAATTCACCGCGAAAGGTTACCTCTTGTCGGATCACGCCACCCAAGCCGCGCTGGCTGGAAGAGATCGGGACGACTGACGACCGTGGACGTCACGGGGGGTACGGCGTCGGGCCGGGCCCCACTCGCTGTGGAACTCGGAGTTCGTCATGCGGAGCAAATGGTGGCCGCTCGCGGCCATCACCCTCGGCAATTTCATGCTGCTGATCGACGTCACGATCGTGAACACGGCCCTGCCCCAGATCGCGCACGGCCTCGATGCCTCGTTCACCTCCCTCCAGTGGGTGATGGACATCTACTCGCTGGCGCTCGCCGCCCTGCTGATGGCCGCCGGTTCGGCGGCCGACCTCTTCGGCAGGCGCCGGCTGTATCTGCTCGGGCTGGCCGTCTTCGCGCTCTCCTCGCTGGCCTGCGGACTGGCCCCGGACACCGGGGTGCTGATCGCCGCCCGCGGGGTGCAGGGCGTCGGGGCGGCGGCGATGTTCGCCACCAACACCCCGCTGTTGATGGCCACCTACACCGGCCGCGACCGCGGCGTCGCCTTCGGCGTGTGGGGCGGGACCAGCGGGGCGGCCGCGGCGGTCGGCCCGGTGCTTGGCGGGCTGCTGACCGAGTACGCCGACTGGCGGGCGATCTTCCTGGTCAATCTGCCGCTGACGGCGATCGCGATGTGGATCACGCTCCGTACGGTCGGCGAGTCGCGCGGCGCCGCCGGCGCGCGGATCGACTGGCCGGGCGCTGCGTCCTTCACGCTGTGCGCCGGCGCTCTGACGTACGGGCTGATGCGAGGCGGTGAGGAGGGCTGGTCCGAGGGCGGCACGGTCGCTTCGCTGGTGGCCTCCGTCCTCGCGCTGGTCGTCTTCGTCCTGGTGGAACGCCGGAAGCGGCAGCCGCTGCTGGATCTGGGGCTGATGCGCCGCCCCACCTTCGCGGTGCTGATGGCGGCGGCCCTGCTGCTGCAGGCGGCCGCCTTCCCGTACCTCACCTACGCGGGGATGTGGCTGCAGTCCGTCCTCGGCCTCAGCCCGGTGCAGGCCGGGCTCTCGGTGACCCCGATGGCGGGCATGGCACTGATCGTCGGAGCGGCCGGCGGGCGGGTGCTGGAACGCGTCGCTCCAGGGCGTGCGCTCGGCGGTGGGCTGCTGCTGGTGGGCGCGGGGGCGCTGGTCACCACCGCGCTGCTGACGGCGGATTCGGACTGGACGGCCTTCGTCCCCGGGCTGCTGCTGGCCGGGCTCGGCATCGGCCTGGCCATGCCGGTCCTGGTGTCCGCCGCGCTCGGGGCGGCCCCGCCGGAGCGCGCCGGGATGGCCAGCGGCGCCGTGAACACCTTCCGCCAGCTGGGGTACGCGCTCGGGATCGCCGTCCTCGGCACCGTGTTCGCGTCGCGGGTACGGGACGCCGTCGACGACAGCGGAGCCGTCCCGCAGCGCGCCGCCGGGCAGGCGGCCGACGCCATCAGCGGCGGCCACGCCGACGCGGTGATCACGGCCGCCCCGGCGGGGCGGGCGGCGGAGGCGAAGGCGCTGGTGCGGGAGTCCTTCGTGGCGGGGCTCGACCGCATCTGCCTGATATCCGGCGTCGCCGCGCTCGCGGCGGGCCTGCTGGTGCTGGCGGTCGTGCGCGGCGGGCCGGGCGCCCCGGCGAAGCCCGGCGCCCCGGCGGCCAAGGCCGTACCCCCGGCGGAGCCGGCCCGTACCTGAGCCGGACCCTCACCGGGCCGGGCCCTCATCGAACCGGGCCCTCACTGACTCAAACCGAACCTGGCCGGGGCCGCGCGGAACAGCGGCCCCGGCCACGGACGTACCCGCCGCCAAGGAAGGTGTACACTGCAAACAGATTTGTAGGATGACTGGGCAACCGGTCAGGGGCTTCGGAAGGGATGCGCATGGCGCTGCGGGCGGCGGGGCGGCAGTCCCTCGTGGACACGGTCGTCGAGCAGCTGCGCGCCCAGCTCACCGGCGGCGAGTGGAAGGTCGGCGACCGCGTCCCCACCGAGCACGCGCTCGCCGAGCAGCTCCAGGTCGGCCGGAACACCGTCCGCGAGGCGGTGCGGGTGCTCGTCCACGACGGGATGCTCCGGTCCCGGCAGGGCGAGGGCACCTTCGTGGTCTCCACCACCGACCCGGCCGCGGTGATGCGCGGGCTGCGGCGCGCCGGGATCCGCGACGTCCTGGAGCTGCGCGTCGCGCTGGAGGCGGAGGGCGCGCGGCTCGCCGCGCTGCGCCACCGCCCCGCCGACCTGACGCGGATGCGCGCGGCCCTGGCGGCCCAGGCGGCCCTGGAGGACGCCGCGGGGCAGCCGGACGCCGACCGCCATGAGCTGTACGCCGAGCACGACGTCGCGTTCCACACCGCCGTGGTCGACGCGGCGCACAACTCGGCGCTGAGCGCCACCTACGCCTGGTTCAGCAGGACCGTACGCGAGGCGCTGGTCACCGCGCTCGGCGACCGGGAGATGCCGCGCCTGGTGCCCGGCGACCACCAGGCCGTCGTGGACGCGATCGCCTCCGGGGACCCGGAAGCGGCCGAGGCGGCCGCGCGGGCCCTGCTCGAGGTGCCCAAACGCGCCGTGGAGGCGCTGCTCGCCGCGGACTCCGTCTGAAGCCCGGCCCCCACGCTCACCCACCCCCTCGTCACCCCCCCCATGCCCACGCACCCCCAGGAGGAGCGCTCCTTGTCACGCCCGCAGCTGCCGGAACCGCCGCTCACCCGCACCGGCCCCGAGCCCCCGCTGGTGGACGCCGAGACCGATCTGCGGCCCACCCCCGAGGTGGCCGCCGCGCGCCGCAGACTGCGGTCCCACCCCGCGCTCCTGCTGCTGGGCATCGTGCTGGCGTCGGTCAACATGCGGGCCGCGCTGGCCGGGGTCTCCCCGCTGCTCGGTGAGATCAGCGACCACTACGGCCTGTCCGCCACGACCGGCAGCCTGGTGACGACCATCCCGCTCGTCTTCATGGGCCTCGCCTCGCCGCTGGCGCCCCGGCTCGCCCGCCGCTGGGGCACGGAGGCGGTCCTGCTGGCCGCGCTGGTGCTGCTGTGCGGCGGCGTGCTGCTGCGCGTCGCGCCGCCGCTCGTCGCCCTCTTCGCGGGCGGCGCGCTGGTCGGCAGCGGGATCGCCCTGCTCAACGTGCTGATGCCGGGGCTGATCAAGCGGGACTTCCCGCACCGGGCCGCCGGGATGACCGCCCTCTACACCACCGCGATGATCGGCGGCGCCACGCTCTCCGCGGCGGCCGCCGTGCCGCTGGAGAACGCGCTGGGCGGCTGGCGCGGCTCGCTCGCCTCCTGGTCGCTGCCGGCCGCGGTCGCCGCGGCGGCCTGGCTCCCGCAGGCCCTGCTCGCCCGCCGCGGCACCCGCCACGGCCAGGCGGCGGCCGTGCCCGTACGGACCGCGACCGCGACCGCGCCGACGGCCGGGCCCGAGTCCGGGCGCGGGCGTGGCCTGGCGCGCTCGCCGCTGGCCTGGCAGGTCACCCTCTTCATGGGCCTCCAGTCGCTGATCGCGTACGTCACCATCGCCTGGATGCCGACGATCCTCACCGACGACGGCATGAGCAAGGGCGCCGCCGGTCTGGTCTTCGCCTTCAGCACGCTGGTCCAGATGGCCGGTTCGTTCCTGGTGCCGCTGCTCGCCGGGCGGATGCGGAGCCAGCGGCTGCTGGCCGTCGCGGTCGCGGTGCTGATGGCCTCGGGCATCGCCGGGCTGCTGGTCGCCCCGGCGGGCGGGGCCTGGCTGTGGGCGGCCCTGATCGGGGTCGGGCAGGGCGGCTCGGTGGGCCTGGCGCTGACGATGATGGTGCTGCGCACCTCGGACGCGCACACCTCGGCCCGGCTGTCCGGGATGGCGCAGACGTGGGGTTATCTGCTCGCCGCGGCCGGTCCGCTGGTGCTCGGCGCGGTGCACCAGGCGACGGGCGGCTGGGCGCTGCCGATCGGGCTGATGCTCGCGGTGTGCGCGGCGCTCGCGCTGCTGGGCCTGGGCGCGGGCCGCGACCGCGTGATCCGCCCGTAGCCCCCGGCCCGTAACCCGGAACCCATTGCCCGTGGCCCGGAACCCGGAGAACTCACAGGGCCCGGCGCCCCTGGGCCCCCTTGGGTCACTCTTCTCCCGCGAGCGTCAGGCCGCGCAGCTTCCGCCCCGCGTACCAGGTCGCGGCCACGGTCACGGCGGTCAGCAGCACCACGGCGGCGGGCAGCCCGACCTCGGAGGAGACCGCCCCGCTGTCGGCGACCTTCTGGGCGAGCGCGAGCGCCCACTGCTGGACGCTGAGCACGCGGGCCCCGGGGACCAGGCTGCCGAAGAGCGACTCCCACACCAGGGCGTAGACCAGGCCCACGATCACCGCGTGCCGGGTGACGGTGCCCAGCAGCAGGAACATCGCGCTGTAGGCGACCGAGGCGACGGCTGCGGCGACGGCGTAGGCGACGGCCAGCTGTTGGCCGTTCCCGTTGAGGACGAAGCCCGCGAGCAGGGTGGGCACCGCCGAGAAGACGACGGTGACCCCGGTCGCGACGACGAACTTGGTCAGGATGATCGTCGGCCGCTTGACGGGCTTGGCCAGCAGGTAGACGACCGAGCCGTCGTCGATCTCCGGGCCGATCGCGCCCGTCCCGGCGATCACCCCGATCAGCGGGACCATCGTGGCGAGCGCGAAGCCGCCCAGGACGGCGTCGGCGGTCTGGTCGTCGGCGCCGGACAGGACCCGTACGGCCACCGCGATGACCAGCAGCAGCCCTGGCAGGGTGAACAGGATCAGCGCCCGGCGGCGGCCGAGCAGGGCCCGGTAGGTGAGCCGGGCGACGGTGGGGTGGTAGAGCGAGGACATCGCTTCCAGGGCTCCTTTCCGGCCGCTCAGGCCGCGACGAGGTAGGAGAAGACGCTCTCCAGGGACTCGTCGGAGGGCGAGACCGTGAGGAGCCGGATGCCCAGGTCGCGGGCGACCCGGGGCAGCAGTTCGGTGAAGCGGGCGAAGTCGACCGCCTGGATGTGCAGCCCGGCCTCGGGGCCGCCGCTCGCGTCCACCTCGATGCCCGCGGTGGAGTGGTCGGCGATGAGGGCGGCGGCGAGCGCGCGGTCGTCGCTGGAGCGCACCAGATAGCGGTGCGGCCGGTCGGTCATCAGGCGGCGGATCTTGCGGAAGTCCCCGGAGGCCGCGTGCCGGCCGGCGACGATCACCTCGATGTGCGCGGCGAGCTGCTCCACCTCCTCCAGGATGTGCGAGGAGAACAGGACGGTACGGCCCTCGTCCCCCATCCGCCGCAGCAGCTCCATGAGTTGCATCCGCTGGCGCGGGTCCATGCCGTTGAACGGCTCGTCGAGCAGCAGCACCGACGGTTCGTGGACGAGCGCGGAGGCCATCTTCACCCGCTGGCGCATGCCCTTGCTGTACGTGGCGATCCGGCGGGAGCCCGCGAAGTCCATCTCGACCGTCTCCAGCGCCTTGCGGGCGGCGGCGCGGGGATCGGGCAGGCCGTGCAGCTCGGCGTTGGCGATGACGAACTCGCGGCCGGTGAGGAAGTCGTACATCCCCTCGCGCTCGGGGACGAGGCCGATCCGGCGGTACGCCTGCTCATTGCGCCAGATGGTGGCGCCGTCCAGGGTGACGGTTCCGGTGGAGGGCGCCAGGAAGCCGCCCATCATGCTGATGAGGGTGGACTTGCCCGCGCCGTTGGGGCCGAGCAGGCCGGTGACACCGGGGCCGATCGTCATGGTCACGTCGTTGACGGCCACGACATTCCCGAACCAGCGGGAGACGTTGTCGATGGCGATCGTGGTCACAGCCCGACCTTTCGGTAGCGGCGCAGGAGCAGGCCGTAGGAGCCGGCGATCAGGCCGAGGAGGACGAGGAGGTAGACGAGCCCGGCCCCGGTGCCGGGGCCGTATCCGCCGGGGAAGGCGGAGGAGGCGCCGAGGAAGGCCGTCTGCACGCCGTCGATGACGGTGATCGGCGAGAACAGCCCGATCCAGCTGACCGCCCCGGTGTTGGCCTGGTCGTACGCGATGGCCTGGAGGGTGGAGACCGCTCCGTAGGAGATGGTCAGCACGGCGATGACGGCCGCGACGCCGAAGCCCCGGCGCGGGGTGAGCGCGGCGATGACCAGGCTGATGCCGGCGAAGAGGAGCGAGAGCAGAAGCACGGAGACCAGTCCTTGCGCGAAGGACTTCGTCTGGTCGGCGAAGTCCAGCTTGGCGAGCAGGGCACCCGCGTACATGATCACCAGCGGCGCGGCGGTGAGGGCGAAGAGCGCGGACGCCATGGCGGCGAACTTGGCCGTCACGTAGTCCACCGCCTCTATGGGGCGGGAGAAGTACAGCGGGATCGTCTTGAAGCGCAGGTCCCGGGAGACGGACTGGGGGGCCTGGGCCGCGGTGTACAGGCCGATGACGGCCTGCATGATGATCGCGTACCGCGTGTACTGGACGGGGAGCTGGTCGCCCTTGGTCACCACGGTCACGGAGACCAGGATGATGGCGGGCACGCACATCACGGCGGCGAGCAGCATCGGCGCGACCTTCGACCTGGCCGAGCGGCCGAGGCCGTAGGCGCCGCGCAGGCTCTGCGAGAACAGCGAGCGGCGGGCGTAGGCGCGGCCCAGGCGCGGGCCGTCGTAGTGGCGGTAGCCGATGTTGTGGATGACGTCGGCGCGCTGCTGGGTCGTGGTCTCAGGCGGCATCGGCGGCACCTCCGCTTCCGTTCTCGTCGTCGCGGAAGATCTCCGCGATCCGGTGGCGGCGCTGCTCCATGCGGATCAGGCCGAGGCCGAGCCGGGCGATGGCGTCCCGCACCGTGTCGTACGTCTCGTCGCCGGCCACGTCCACGAGCAGCACGTGCTCGGAGGCGGGCGCCCCGTCGCCGGCGCGGCTCGCGGGCTGGACCTCGAGCCCGGCCTCGGCCAGGGCGGCGCGCAGCGCGGCCGTGCCGTCCGGATGCGCGGCGGTGTCGGTCACCTCGATCGCGAGCGAGGCCGTGGCCTGGGTGAAGTCGCGGGTGGAGCTGGAGCGCAGCAGCCGGCCGCCGTCGATGACGACGACGTGGTCGCAGGTCCGCTCCAGCTCGCCCAGCAGATGCGAGGTGACCAGGACCGAGATGCCGAAGTCGGTGTGGACCCGGCGGATCAGGCCGAGCATCTCGTCGCGGCCGGCCGGGTCGAGGCCGTTGGTGGGCTCGTCGAGGAGGACCAGCCGCGGGTCGTGGACCAGCGCCTGGGCGAGCTTGACGCGCTGCTTCATGCCGGTGGAGTAGCCGCCCATGGGACGGTACCGCTCCTCGTACAGCCCCACGTGGCGCAGGGTGTCGGCGGTCCGCTCGCGGGCGGCGGTGGGCGGCAGGCCGGACATGCGCGCCATGTGGACGACGAACTCGGTCGCCGAGACGTCGGGCGGCAGGCAGTCGTGCTCGGGCATGTAGCCGACCTGCTCGCGGATGGCGCTGCCGTCGGTGGCCACGTCGAGGCCCAGGACGGTGGCGCGCCCCTCGCTCGCGGGGGACAGCCCCAGCAGGATCTTGATCAGGGTGGACTTGCCGGCCCCGTTGGCACCTACCAGGCCGGTGACGCCCGGCGTGATGTCGACGGAGAGCCGGTCGAGCGCGGTGACCCGGGGGAACCGCTTGCTCAGGCTTTCGGTGGCGATCACAGTCACAGTTCGACCGTAGTGGCGAGGACCACACCGCACGTCAGTCCAGACGGCTGGATTTCCCTAGTCCTCCGGTCTGACGACCCCGTAAGGGGCGGCACTTTCGGCAGGGTCCGGCTGTTCAGGGGCGGCACTTTCGGGAGGGCCGGCTGCGCGGGTCAGCGGTGCTGTACGGGCCGGCGCTCATGATGCTCGCAGCCCCGGCGCCCCCCATACCGGGAACCAGCGGCCCAGGTCCTCCTCCACCCGCAGATCGTCGGCGAGCAGCCCCCGCGCCTGGAGCTCGAGGGCGTTGTTCCGCCTCTCCCCGCCGCCGGGAAGCGGCGCGAAGGGGTAGAACGTGCCGCGCTTGTAGAGGTACACCAGCGCCAGCGGCCGGGCCTCCGCGTCCTGGAAGCCGACCAGCGAGCACAACAGCTGGGGGCCGAAACCGGCCTCCTGGAGCAGGGTGTTGACCGCGTGCAGATCGCTCACCAGCGCCGCCAGGTCGGCCGGCGGCTGCCGGGCCAGCAGCCAGGTGTAGCCGTATCCGTCCCGGCTGAACTCGACGGGCGCCCCGCCGCGTTCGGTGTCCGCGTCCAGCAGGGCCCGCACCTCCTCCTGGATCCGGTCGAAGGCCCCGCCCTCGACGCTCGCGAAGCACACCGAGCCCAGCCCCGTGGGGGTGAACCCGGCCCCGGCCTCCAGCGTGACCGCCGCCGACGGCAGCGCGAAGAGCTGGTCGAGGTCGGGGCGGGCGGGCTTGCTGCGGCCGAGTACGGCGTCCCAGAACCCCATGGCGCTCAGCCCCTCCCTTCCTGGCCGAGCTGGGCGGCGACACGGGCCAGCTGGTCGAGTCGCCGCTCCAGCGGGGGGTGGGAGGCGAGCAGGCTGCTCAGGCTCTGCCCGCTCAGCGCCGGGGCGAAGTAGAAGGCGTTGAACGGCTCCGCGTGGCGCAGGTCGCGCGTGGGTATTCGGGCCATCTGCCCGGTCACCTTGGTCAGCGCGGCGGCCAGCGCCGAGGGGCGGCCGGTCAGCAGCGCGCCGGCGCGGTCGGCGCTGAGCTCCCGATAGCGGGACAGCAGCCGGGTGAGCAGGAAGCTGATCACATAGACGACGGCGCTCACCAGCGGGATGATCAGCACCGCTATGGCGGTGTTGCTGTCCCGGCTGTTGCGGCTGGTCAGGCCGCCCCAGAGGGCGACGCGGGTCAGCATCCCGGCCAGCACGCCCAGGAACGAGGCTATGGTCATGACCGCCACGTCCCGGTGGGCCACATGGGAGAGCTCGTGCGCGAGCACGCCCTCCAGTTCCTCCGGCTCCAGCCGGCGCAGCAGCCCCGTGGTCGCGCACACCATCGCGTTGCGCTGGTTGCGACCGGTCGCGAAGGCGTTGGGCACGTCCGTGTCGGCGATGGCCACCTTCGGCTTGGGCATGTCGGCGAGCGCACACAGCCGGTCCACCGCGCCGTGCAGCTCGGGCGCCTGCTCCGGGGTGACCTCCCGGGCGCCCATGGAGAACGCCGCGATCCGGTCGCTGAACCAGAACTGCGCCACGAACAGCCCGCCCGCGATCAGCAGGATCAGCGGCCAGGCCCCGCGCAGCAGGGCCAGCAGCACGCCGACGAAGACCACGTAGAGCAGCCCGATGAAGAACATCGTGGTCACCATGCGGGTGGTCAGGCCCCGGTCGGGGGCGTATCGGGTACGGGGCATGGGTGCCTCCCAGCGAAGGTGGCGTCCGGCCGGTGGTGTGCCGCCGGAATCTCTACACCCGATTCTGCGCCTAACGACCGTATTGCCGGATTAAACGCGCCTTGCCCCGACAAAACCTTTCACATAAGAGTGAAGGCTTTTGATCCATTCGCCCTATCCGGAGTTGCGGGACGCCCCGGGTCAGCCGCTGAGCTGGGCCAGGGCGTCCGTGGCGATCTTCTCGAAAACGGCCAGGTCCGCCGCGAAGACCGAGTCGGGGATCGGCCAGTGCAGCACGATCTCGTCCACGCCCAGCCGCGCGTGCTCGCCCGCGAAGTCCACGAACGCGTCGAGGGAGGACAGCGGCCGCCCGGGGTCCGGGGTGAAGCCGGTGAGCAGGATCTTGTCCAGCTCCGCGACGTCCCGCCCGGACTCGGCGCACGCCTCGCCCAGCCGGGAGATCTGCCGGCCGATGGCGGCCACCGACTCGGCCGGCGTCCCCGTCTCGTAGATCTTCGGGTCGCCCGTGGTCACCCACGCCTGCCCGTACCGCGCCGCGAGCCGCAGCCCGCGCGGGCCGGTGGCGGCGACGGCGAAGGGCAGCCGGGGCCGCTGGACGCAGCCGGGGATGTTGCGCGCCTCCCGGGCGCTGTAGTAGCGGCCCTCGTACGTCACCGCGTCCTCGGTCAGCAGCCGGTCCAGCAGCGCCACGAACTCGCCGAAGCGGTCGGCCCGCTCGCGCGGCGTCCACGCCTCCTCCGCGCCGCGCAGCAGCGCCGTCGCGTCGAAGCCGGAGCCGCCCGCCCCGATGCCCAGCGTGACCCGGCCGCCCGAGACGTCGTCCAGGGAGATCAGCTCCTTGGCGAGGGTCACGGGGTGGCGGAAGTTGGGGGAGGTGACCAGGGTGCCAAGACGCAGCCGGGAGGTCGCCGCGGCCGCCGCCGTGAGCGTGGGGACCGCCCCGAACCAGGGCCCGTCACGGAAGGTTCGCCACGACAGGTGGTCATAGGTGTACGCGGCGTGGAAACCGAGCTGCTCGGCGCGCTGCCACACCTCCCGGCCACCCTCGGACCAGCGGCGTACGGGCAGGATCACGGTGCTCAGTCGCATGCCCTCGAGCTTAGGGGGTGCCTTGTGGATCAGGCTGGGCTCCCGACGTCGCGGGCCCCGTCGGGCACTCCTGCCCGGCATATGCGGGAGGATGGTTGTCGTGACTCCAGCAACCGAGCAGTCCGAGACCCCGGCCGCAGACAGATCCGTACCCGCCCTTTTCCGGCCCCGGCTGATCGCCACCGACCTCGACGGCACCCTGTTGCGCAACGACAAGACGGTCTCGGACCGCACCGTCGCCGCCCTCGCCGCGGCGGAGCGGGCGGGCATCGAGGTCTTCTTCGTGACCGGCCGGCCTGCCCGCTGGATGGACGTCGTCAGCGCCCATGTGCACGGCCACGGCCTGGCCATCTGCGCGAACGGCGCGGCCGTCGTCGATCTGCACGACGGCGGGCGGCTGATCGAGACCTGCCCGCTGCCCGACCATCAGGCCCTCGCCGCCGTGGAGGCCCTGCGCCATGCGGCCCCCGGCACCTCCTTCGCGGTCGAGCGCACCGGCGGGATCTGCTACGAGCCGGAATACCCCCCCTTCCACCGCGACCCGAGCGCGATCATCGCCCCCGCCGAGAAGCTGCTGGCCGAAGGCGGCGAGCACGACGGCACACCGGTCCTCAAGCTGCTCGCCCACCACCCCGCGCTGGCGCCCGACGCCTTCCTGGACCTGGGCCGCGCGGCGGCCGGCGCCCACGGCGACTTCACCCGCTCCAGCCCCACCGCCCTGCTGGAGATCAGCGGGCTCGGGGTGAGCAAGGCCAGCACCCTGGCCCGGTGCTGCGCCCAGCGGGGCATCGCCCCCGAGGAGGTCGTGGCGTTCGGCGACATGCCCAATGACCTGGACATGCTGGCCTGGGCCGGCACCTCGTACGCGATGGCCAACGCCCACCCGCACGTGCTGGGGTCGACCACCCACCGCACCGTCAGCAATGAGGAGGACGGGGTCGCGGCCGCCATCGAGCGGATCCTGGAGCGGCTGGAGGGCTGAGTCCGGAGCAGTGGAACCGCCCCCCGGCCGGGTCGGCCGGGGGGCGGTTCCGCGAGCCCGGAATCGGTATGACCTGTCGGTATCACCAGAAGATGACGACGTATCCGTCGCCCCCGGGGCCGCCCGCCGTGCCGGGCGCACCGGCCGCGCCGCCCGGGCCGCCGTTGCCGCCCTCGCCCCTGATCCCGGGCGGGTCGACGATGCCGTCGACCCCTTCGCCGCCCCCGTCCCCGGTGGTTCCGCTGTCACCGGTCCGGACCGCGCCGCCCGTGGAGCAGGTACCGGTGCCGCCGGGGCCACCCGCGCCGTTGGTGCCGTTGGCGGCGCCGACGCCGGGGCCGCCGCCCGTGCCGCCGCCACCGCCGGTGGCGTTGAGCAGGACACCGGCGCCGTCCGTCACGTTCGTGTTGCCACCGCCACCGCCGCCTCCGGTGCCACCGGCGGTGGCGATGGGACCTGCGGTACCGCCGGCGCCGCCGGTCCCCAGGTGCACGGTGTAGCTCTGGGTGGACTGGACCGGGATGACGCACCAGGTGAACCCACCGGCGCCACCGCCACCGCCGTTGCCGCCGACGCCGGTACCGGTAGGCGTGGCCCCGCCACCACCACCGCCGCCGCCACCGCCGGCGCCCCACGCCTGGACGTGCACCGAGGTGACGCCCGGGGGAGGCGTGAAGGTCCCGTTCGCGGTGAACTCCCGCACCCCGTGCAGCACGGTCGGGTACTGCGGAGGCCTGGGGGGCCGGGGGCCGCCGCCCAGGGGGCTCTCGTCCGCGATGGCGGTGGGGGCCGAGGTCAACAGCTGACTGCTCAGGGCCGCCGCCGTCACGACGGCGGCGAAGAGGGCCCGGTAGCGCGTCCGGGATCGTTTGGGGGTTGCGCTCTGGCTGTTCACGTGATGACTTCCTTCCCCGCGTCGGGCCAACAACTGTCGCGGAGTGCGATGGGACGATATGAGGACCAAGCGGCCCGCGAGGCTCATCCCACCGTCGGTCACGGAGGCGCGCATTCTGACGCGGCAATAGTTGGACCGCGTAGGTGAGCGGTTGCCCTGCCCGGGCTAACTCCTCCCCTGGCGCCGCCTTGTCCCGCACCGGGGGAGCCGCCGCGTAAACCGTCCACCGCGAAAAGTCACCCGGAGTACGCGCCGGCGCCCGCCAGAGAAGCCGCGCCGGCCGCCAGGCGGTCCTCCTCGGCCTCGCGCCGCAGCATCCGGCGGAACGGACCGTCGGTAGAGGCGAGTTGGGCGTAGGTGCCGCGCTGCACGGTCCGGCCCTCTTCGAGCACGACGACCTCGTCGACCGCCTCCAGGCCCGCCAGCCGATGGGTGATCAGAACGGTCGTACGCCCCCGTGTGGCCGACAGCAGATCCGCCGTCAGCGCGTCGGCGGTCGGCAGGTCCAGGTGTTCGGCGGGCTCGTCGAGCACCAGCACCGGGAAGTCGGCGAGCAGCGCGCGGGCCAGGGCGAGCCGCTGCCGCTGGCCGCCGGACAGCCGCGCGCCCGACTCGCCGACCGGCGTGTCCAGGCCCTCGGGCAGCCCGTCCACCCACGTCAGCAGCCGGGCCGCGGCCAGCGCCCGGCGCAGCTCGCCGTCGCTCGCGCCGGGGCGGGCCAGACGGAGGTTCTCGCGCAACGAGCTGTCGAAGATGTGCGCGTCCTGGGCGCACAGACCCACCAGCCGCCGTACCGCGTCCGGGTCCATGGCCGCGGTGTCGCGGCCCGCGAGCGTGTACGTGCCCGACCGCGGGTCCAGGAAGCGGAGCAGCACATGGGCGAGGGTGGTCTTGCCCGAGCCGGACGGGCCGACCACGGCGACCCGGTGGCCCGGCCGCAGCTCCAGGTCGAACCCGTCCAGGGCGGGCGCGCGCCGTCCCGGATACCGGGCGGAGACCCGGTCCAGGATCAGCGGGTAGGGCCCCCGCGGCGCCTCGGCGCCTGCCTTCGCCGGCCGCTCCACCGCAGCTGCCTCGTCCACCGAGTTGCCCCTCACGGGCGCGCCGTCCTCCACGGGCGGGCCGTCCACCACGTCGTACACCCGCCGCGCGGCCCGCCGCACCCGCTGGCGGTGCTGCATCGCGAGAGGCAGACCCGCGACCGTCTCGAACGCGGCGAGCGGCATCAGCACCACGACGGCCAGCCACACCCCGCCGAGCCGGCCGTCGGCCACGGCCCGCACGCCCGCCCAGGCCGAGGCCGCGACCGTCAGCCCGCACGCCAGCGCGGACAGCCCGGCCCCAACACCGGTGGCGGCGGCCGCCCGCCGGGCGATCCGGGTGAGCACGCCGTCGACGCGCCGCACCTCGTCCAGCCGGCGCGGCAGGGCACCGGCGACGGTCAACTCGGCGGTGCCGGTGAGCACCTCGACGACCTGGGCCGACAGCGCGCCGCGCGCGGGGGCCAGCCGGCGCTCGGCGTGGCGGGCCAGCGCGCCGGAGACCAGCGGCGCCACGACCCCGGCCACCACGAGCCCGGCCGCCAGCACGGCGCCCGCCTCCGGCAGCAGCCACCCGGTGAAGCCCACCGAGGCCACGCCCACGGCCAGCGCGGCGCCCACCGGCAGCAGCCAGCGCAGGAAGTAGTCCTGGAGGGCGTCCACATCGGCGACCAGCCGGGACAGCAGATCGCCGCGCCGGGTGTCCTTCAGCCCGACCGGTGCCAGCCGCTCCAGCCTGCGGTAGACGGCGACCCGCAGTTCGGCGAGCACCCGCAGCACGGCGTCGTGCGAGACCAGGCGCTCGGCGTAGCGGAAGACGGCCCGGCCGATCCCGAAGGCCCGGGTCGCGGTGACCGCCACCATCAGATAGAGCACGGGGGGCTGCTGCCAGGCGCGCGAGATCAGCCACCCCGAGACGGCCATCAGCCCGACGGCGCTGGCCGACGCGAGGGTCGCGAGCAGCAGCGCGAGCGTGAACCGGCCCCGCCAGTCCCGTGCCGACTCCCGCACCCACGCCAACGCGGAGCGGTGCGCGCGGGGCGCCTCGCCGGCCGCCGCGGCATCGGAGGCCGCCTGCGGGCCCGGTTCCTGAGGGCCCGATTCCTGAGGGCCGGCCGGGTCGGTGGTCGCTTGAGGGCCCGCCGGGTCGGTGGTCGCTTGAGGGCCGGCCGGGTCGGCGGCCGCCGCGCGGGGTGCGGCGTGGTGCGCGGGCTCGGCCCAAGGGGCCGGGGGCCGGGGGGCGGTGGCGGGGCCGGGCAGCCGCACCACGCGGTCGGCGACGGCCAGTAGGGCCGGGCGGTGGACGACCAGGAGGACCGTGCGGCCCTCGGCCAGCCGCCGCACCGCCTCCACGACCGCCGCCTCCGTCTCCCCGTCCAGGCCCGCGGTCGGCTCGTCCAGCAACAGCACCGGCCGGTCGGCCAGGAACGCGCGCGCCAACGCGATCCGCTGCCGCTGCCCCGCGGACAGGCCCGCGCCCATCTCGCCGAGGCGGGTGCCGGCCCCGTGCGGCAGCGCGTCGACGAAGCCGAGCGCGCCCGCGTCCCGCAGCGCGGCCCGCACCGCCGCGTCGTGGGCGTCCGGTCGCGCCAGCCGTACGTTGTCGGCGATCGTCCCGGCGAAGAGATACGGGCGCTGGGGCACCCAGGCGATCTGGCGGCGCCAGCTCTCCGGGTCGAGCGACGCCAGGTCCCGCCCCGCGACCAGCACCCGGCCCGCGGTCGGCTCGGCGAACCCCAGCAGGGCGTTCAGCAGCGTGGTCTTGCCCGCCCCGCTGGGGCCGACGAGGGCCACGGTCTCCCCCGGGAGGATCTCGAACGAGGCTGCGGCCAGGGACGGTTCGGACCGGCCGGGGTGGCGCACCTCCAGCCCCTCCACGCTCAGCGTCGCGCCCCGGGCGTCGGGGGCGGGCGCGTCGCCCGCCGCCCTGGGCTCGCGTTCGAGGACCGCGAAGACCTCGTCGGCGGCCGCGAGCCCTTCCGCCGCCGCGTGGTAGTGCGTGCCCACCTGCCGCAGCGGCAGATACGCCTCGGGGGCCAGGACGAGCACCACCAGCCCGGTGTACAGGTCCAGCTCGCCGTGGACCAGCCGCATGCCGATGCCGACGGCGACGAGCGCGACCGACACCGTGGAGAGCAGTTCGAGCGCGAAGGAGGACAGGAAGGCCAGGCGCAGGGTGCGCAGCGTCGCCCGCCGGTAGTCCGCGGTGATGGCGCGGATCGACGCGGCCTGGGCCTTCGCGCGGCCGAAGACCTTGAGGGTCGGGAGCCCGGCGACGACGTCCAGGAAGTGTCCGGAGAGCCGGGACAGCAGTCGCCACTGACGGTCCATCCGGGACTGGGTGGCCCAGCCGATGAGGATCATGAAGAGTGGGATCAGCGGCAGGGTGGCGGCGATGATCAGGGCCGAGACCCAGTCGGCGGTGAGGATGCGGGCGAGCACCGCCACCGGCACCACGACGGCCAGGCCCAGCTGCGGCAGATAGCGGGCGAAGTAGTCGTCCAGGGCGTCGATGCCCCGGGTGGCGAGGGTGGTGAGCTCCCCCGTGCCCCGCCCGCCCGACCGCCCGGCGCCCGACCGCCCAGCGCCCGACCGCCCAGCACTCGGCTGCCCGGCGCCCGGCCGCTCCGCGCCCGACGCATCGGCCCCCATCCGCTCGGGTCCCAGCCGCACCGCATGCGCGAGCAGCCGCATCCGCAGCTCCGACTTGACCGCCGCACCGGCTCGGTGGGCGGCCAGTTCGGTGAGCCATGCGACCGCGGCGCGGCCGACGGCGACGGCCGCCAGCAGCGCCAGCGGGCGCCCGAGGTCGCCCGGGGCGGCGCCGTGGACGAAGGCGGCGACCACCACCTCGGCGATGAGCATGGCCTGCGCCACCACCAGCCCCGCCGCCACCAGCCCCAACGCCACGGACGCGGCGAGGAAGAGACGGGTCGCCCGGGCGTGACGCAGCAGCCGGGGGTCGACTGGTTTCACGTGAAACACACCACCCGTGGGGTCAGTGACCGGTCGGCTCGGGAATGTGCTGGGTGCCGATCCGCTTGCGGAAGACCCAGTAGGTCCACGCCTGGTAGGCCATCACCAGCGGGGTCATCACGGCCGCCACCCAGGTCATGATCTTCAGCGTGTACGGGCTCGACGCCGCGTCCGCGGCCGTCAGGCTCCACCTCGGGTCCAGCGAGGAGGGCATGACGTCCGGGAAGAGCGCGAGGAAGAGCATCGCGACCGCGGCGGCGATGGCCACCCCGGACAGGGCGAACGCCCAGCCCTCCCGTCCGAGCCGGTTCATCACCAGCGCCGCGAGCAGCGCGACCACGGCGACCAGCAGCGCGGCCAGCGACCGTCCGTTGCCGGTGTCGTGCTGGGTCCAGCCGAGCCAGACCACGGCCAGCACGGCGGCGACCGGGCCGAGCCCCGCCGCGTATCGCCGGGCTCGCGTCCGGATCTCCCCGACCGTCTTGAGCGAGGCGAACACGGCGCCGTGGAAGGTGAACAGCACCAGGGTGACCGCCCCGCCGAGCAGGGCGTGCGGGTTGACCAGGTCGAGGAGGTCGCCGGTGTAGTTCTTGTCCGGCCCGATCGGCACCCCGCGCACCATGTTGGCGAAGATCGCACCCCACAGGAAGGCGGGGAGCAGCGAGCACCAGAAGATCACGTTCTCCCAGTTGCGCTGCCAGCGCTCCTCCGGCCGCTTGTGCCGGTACTCGAAGGCGACGCCGCGCAGGATCAGACAGACCAGGACGGCCAGCAGTGGCAGGTAGAAGCCGCTGAAGAGCGTCGCGTACCAGTCGGGGAAGGCGGCGAAGGTCGCGCCGCCCGCCGTGATCAGCCAGACCTCGTTGCCGTCCCAGACCGGGCCGATGGTGTTGATGAGCACCCGGCGTTCCGTACGGTCCCGGGCCAGCGGCTTGGTCAGCACGCCGATGCCGAAGTCGAAGCCCTCGAGGAAGAAGTAGCCGATCCACAGGACGGCGATCAGCACGAACCAGACGTCGTGAAGGTGCGGTGACATGGCTCTCTCCGGCTCAGTACGCGAAGGTCAGCGGCTTGTCGGCGTCGGCGTTCCCGTGCGCCCCTCCGGCGCCCGGGCCGCCGGAGGGCAGCCGCAGCCGGGGGTCCTTGGCGGGGGGCTTCTCGTCGGTGTCCGGCCCGGCCTTGGCGTACTTGGCCAGCAGCCGCACCTCCACCACCGCGAGCACGCCGTACAGCAGGGTGAAGACGCCCAGGGATATGAGGACTTCGGTCCGGCTGACGCCGGGGGAGACCGCGTCGGCGGTCTTCATCAGCCCGTACACCACCCATGGCTGGCGTCCCATCTCGGTGAAGATCCAGCCGAAGGAGTTGGCGATCAGCGGGAAGCCCATGGTCAGGATGCCGATCCGCCAGGACCACTTGGTCAGCAGGGGGCTCATCTCGCGGCTCTTGGTGAGCATCAGCCGCGGCACCTCGTCCTCACCGGTGCGGAAGGCGGGGGACAGCCACCGCTTGCGCCGGGTCGTCCACAGCCCGATGAGCGCGGCGGCGAACGAGGTCATCCCGAAGCCGATCATCAGCCGAAAGCCCCAGAAGGTCATGAAGATGCTGGGGATGTAGTCCTCGGGCTGTCCTCCGTAGGCCGCGGCCTCCTTCGCGGCCACGTCGTTGATGCCGGGGACGGAGTCGGTGAAGTTGCTGTGCGCGAGGAAGGAGAGCACCCCGGGGACCTCGAGCTCGACGCTGTTGTGTCCCTTGCTGACGTCGCCGACGGCGAAGACCGAGAAGGGCGCGGGCGCCTGGGTCTCCCACAGCGCCTCGGCCGCGGCCATCTTCATCGGCTGCTGCTCGAACATCACCTTGCCGAGCTGGTCGCCGCTGATGGCCGTGCCCAACCCCGCGATCACGGCGACGACCAGACCCACCCGCAGCGAGGCCCGCATCGCCCCGACCTGCTTCTTCTGCTTCTCGCCCAGCTCCTCGCCGCGGTCCTGCCGGCGCTTGGCCCGCCACAGGTGGAAGGAGGCGATGCCCACCATGAAGGCGGCGCCGGTGAGGAAGGCCGCGGTCAGGGTGTGGAAGACCACGACCAGGGTGGTGTTCTGGGTCAGCACCGCCCAGATGTCGGTGAGCCGCGCCTTGCCGGTGGCCTGGTCGATGGCGTAGCCGGTCGGGTGCTGCATCCACGAGTTGGCGGCGAGGATGAAGTACGAGGACAGGACGGTGCCCAGCGCGACGATCCAGATGCAGGCGCAGTGGATCTTCTTCGGCAGCTTGTCCCAGCCGAAGATCCACAGCCCGATGAAGGTGGACTCGAAGAAGAAGGCGAGCAGCGCCTCCATGGCCAGCGGGGCGCCGAACACATCGCCCACGAAGCGCGAGTAGTCCGACCAGTTCATGCCGAACTGGAACTCCTGGACGAGACCGGTGACCACGCCCATCGCGATGTTGATCAGGAAAAGCTTTCCCCAGAACTTGGTCGCGTGGAAGTACTTTTCCTTGCCGGTGCGGACCCAGGCGGTCTCCAGTCCGGCGGTGATGGCGGCGAGAGAGATCGTGAGGGGGACGAAGAGGAAGTGGTAGACGGTGGTGATGCCGAACTGCCATCGCGCCAGCGTCTCCGGCGCCAGAGCCAGATCCACGGGAATCTCTCCTTACGGTCTTGCCACGGGGTCGGCCCGCACCCCAGAGGAGCTTGTGAACGTATTCACATTCACAAGCTATGATACGCACGTGCGTGCGCCCCTTCTCACCGGGGGGGTGGAAGGGGCGCAAGCGGAACGTATCGGTATCCTTCGGCGGCGACCCTCGTCGGCCGCGAAGGCGTCACAGCTCCTTGCGGAACTCCTCGGCGACCCGCAGGAAGATGTCGTTCGCCTCCTCCTCGCCGATCGTCACCCGCACCCCCTCGCCCGGGAACGGGCGCACCACCACGCCCGCCGCCTCACACGCCCCCGCGAAGTCCACCGTGCGCTCCCCCAGCCGCAGCCACACGAAGTTCGCCTGCGACTCGGGCACCGTCCACCCCTGCCCGCTCAGCGCCCCGCTCACCCGCGCCCGCTCCTCGACCAGCGCCGCCACGCGCTCGCGCAGCGCGTCCTCGCTGCGCAGCGAGGCCACCGCCGCGTCCTGAGCGAGCTGGCTGACCCCGAAGGGGACCGCCGTCTTCCGCAGCGCGGCCGCCACCGGCTCATGCGCGATCGCGAATCCGACCCGCAGCCCGGCCAGGCCGTACGCCTTGGAGAAGGTGCGCAGCACGCACACGTTGGGCCGCTCCCGGTAGAGCTCGATGCCGTTCGGCACCCGCTCGTCCCGGATGAACTCTATGTACGCCTCGTCCAGCACCACCAGCACATCGCTGGGCACCCGGTCCAGGAAGCGGGTCAGGCCGTCCCGGCCCACCACCGTGCCCGTGGGGTTGTTGGGGTTGCAGACGAAAATCAGCCGGGTACGGTCGGTGACCGCCTCCGCCATCGCGTCGAGGTCGTGCACCTCCCCCTCGGTCAGCGGCACCCGCACCGACGTCGCCCCGGAGATCTGGGTGATGATCGGGTAGGCCTCGAAGGACCGCCAGGCGTAGATCACCTCGTCGCCGGGCCCGGCCGTCGACTGCACCAGCTGCTGGGCGACGCCCACCGAGCCGGTGCCGGTGGCCAGGTGCTCCGGCGGCACGTCGAAGCGGTCCGCCAGCTCGGCCGTCAGGGCGGTGCAGGCCAGGTCGGGGTAGCGGTTGAAGGAGGCGGCGGCGTCCATCGCGGTCTCCAGCACCCCCGGCAGCGGCGGATAGGGGTTCTCGTTGGAGGACAGCTTGAAGGCGGCGGGGCCGCCCGCCGCGGCCGGCTTGCCGGGCTTGTACGTCGGAATGCCGTCCAGCGCTCCACGCAGCTTCGGGCTCTTCTCAGTCACCGCGGCTCCTCCTCGACCGTCCCGTCCGTGCGCGGCGCCCGCCGCCCACGTCGATACCTCATACCTTATGAGGCGCCCTGGGCCCGGAGTACCGGGCGAGCACGACCCGGTCACGGACGACGGCGCGCCCCGCGCGGTCCCCCGGCCGAGGGTCCACAGATGAGGGGGAGCGATTCCGCTTCCGCCGTGCGCCGGTGGCGAGCGCCCTGGCGCGCATCACCCGTGCAGGTGAGTTGCGCCCTCTTCCGGACAGCGGCCAATCGGCAGGCATGGATATGCCAGAGGCGACTACTGCCCCGCCCCATCCCTCAACCGGCTTTGTTTCCAAGGGAATTGAGCACAGCGCTCATGCAGAAACGTGCCTTCGGAAGACCGGCCGCACCCCGGCGCGCGGGGCCCGCCCTCGCCCTACTATCGGCTCGCCATGACAGCAGCAGGGAAGCATCAGGTGAGCCGGTCGACCGGCCGCCGGCTGGAACGCGCGGGCATCCGGGACGTGGCCGCCGCAGCCGGGGTCTCGATCACGACCGTCTCCGACGCGCTCAACGGTAAGGGCCGGCTCCCGGATGCCACCCGCCGCCATGTCCGCGAGGTCGCCGAACGGCTGGGCTACCGCCCCTCCGCCGCGGCCCGCACCCTCCGCACCGGCAAGTCCGGCCTCATCGGCCTGACCGTGACCACGTACGGGGATGAACCTTTCACCTTCACCGAATTCGCGTACTTCGCCGAGATGGCCCGCGCCGCCACCTCCGCCGCGTTGGCCCGCGGCTACGCCCTCGTCATCCTGCCCGCCACCTCCCGCCACGACGTGTGGTCCAACGTCGCCCTCGACGGCACCGTCGTCATCGACCCCTCCGACCACGACCCGGTCGTCACCGGGCTGCTGCGCCAGGGCATCCCCGTGGTCAGCGACGGCCGCCCGGCCGGCACCCTCCCCGTCACCGCCTGGGTGGACAACGACCACGAGGCCGCCGTCCTCGGCCTGCTCGACCACCTCGCCGACGCCGGCGCCCGCCGCATCGGACTGCTCACCGGCACCACCACCGACACCTACACCCGGCTGTCCACCACCGCCTACCTCCACTGGTGCGAGCGGGTCGGACAGGACCCGGTGTACGAGGCCTACCCGGCCCACGACCCGTGCGCCGGCGCCGTCGCCGCCGACCGGCTGCTGGCCCGCCCCGACCGCCCCGACGCCGTCTACGGCCTCTTCGACCCCAACGGCACCGACCTGCTGGCCGCCGCCCGCCGCTACGGCCTGCGCGTCCCCGACGACCTGCTGCTGGTGTGCTGCAGCGAGTCCGCCGTCTACCGCACCACCGAGCCGCCCATCACCACCCTCTCCCTCAAGCCCCGCCGGATCGGCACCGCCGCCGTGCAACTGTTGATCGACGCCATCGAGGGGCCGGGCCACGAGCACCCCGTCGAGCGCGTGATACCCACCGAACTGATCGTGCGGACGTCCTCGCAACGCCGTCCGCCCCGCACCACGATCAGCGCGCCACGCAGCCGCGCCGGCGGCTGACGACCTCCGGTGCGCCGGGGGAACGGCGCCGCGACGCCCCGCACGGCCGCCCCTCGCCCCGCCCCCCATCGCACCCCAGGTCGTAACCTGAGGAAGACTTGAGCATGACGCGAGACGCACCCGAGCCCGATCCGCTTCCCCTACCGGGCCAATCCGGGATAAAAGACCGTCCCAGTGGGACCGCGCCCCGATTGACGGCACCCTGGTGCGTCACAAGCCCGTACGGTCATTCCTATGATGGGCGGACGACACCGCGGACCGCCCTCGACCAGGCATGGTCCACACGGTGGCACGGCGGCGCGATGGTGGAGGGGTCGATGACTCAGGGGGCCGGTCTGGGAGCCACGGCACGGACCACGGCGGCAGTCCCGCCCGTGCCCGTGTACGGATCGTCCGCCGCGCCCGGCCCGCTTCCGGGCGACGGCGCGGTCCCCGCCGCCCCCAACCCGTACGCCGGGACCGCCTACGGTGCCACCCCGCACGGCCGGGTGCCCCGCGACCCCGTCCGCGCCGCTCCGCCCTCGCACGCGGCGCCCGCGGCGCAGCCCGCCGCGCCCACCGCGCCCGCGCGCCCCGCCGCGCCGGTCCCGCCCGCTGAGTACACCCCCACCGAGCGCTCCCTGCCGGTCATGGGCCCCGGGCACACCCTCCCGGACACCCCCCTGGTGCCCCCGCAGGACCGCCCGACCGTCGAGCTCATCCCCGTCCCCGACCCCGAGCGCGCCCAGGAGGCCGAGCCCGGCGGGCCCGGTCCGCTCTACGTCGTGGGCGACGTCCACGGCTACCTCGACGAGCTGCGCGAGGCGCTCGCCGCCCAAGGGCTGATCAACGCCAAGGGCAACTGGTCCGCGGGCAACGCCCGGCTCTGGTTCCTCGGCGACTTCACCGACCGCGGCCCGGACGGCATCGGCGTCATCGACCTGGTCATGCAGCTCTCCGCCGAGGCCGCGGCCGCCGGCGGCTACTGCAAGGCCCTGATGGGCAATCACGAACTGCTGCTCATCGGCGCCAAGCGATTCGGCGACACCCCCGTCAACTCCGGCGCGGGCACCGCCTCCTTCCAGGCCGCCTGGTTGCTCAACGGCGGCCAGCGCACCGACATGGAGCGGCTCGAGGACCACCACCTGCAGTGGATGTCCCGGCTCGACGCCATGACCGAGCAGGACGGACACCTCCTCGTCCACTCCGACACCACCGCCTACCTCGAGTACGGCGACTCCATCGAGGCCGTCAACGACGCGGTGACCGAGACCCTGCAGCGCAGCGACGCCGACGAGTGCTGGGACCTGTTCCGCAAGTTCACCAAGCGCTTCGCCTTCCGCGACGAGGACGCCGGCCCCCTGGCCGTCCGCGAACTGCTCGACACCTACGGCGGGCAGCGCATCGTCCACGGCCACAGCCCGATCCCGTATCTGCTCGGCGAGGTCGGCTCCGAGGAAGGCGAGGACGAGGGCGCGCCGACCGTCGAGGGCCCGCACGTCTACGCCGACAACCTCGCAGTCGCCATGGACGGCGGTGTCACCATGGCCGGAAAGCTGTTGGTCGTCCAACTCCCGCTGAACTGAGGGTTCATATCACGCCGCGCGGGGAAGATAGACAGTTTCACCGACGCGGAGTGATTTCGGGAAAGTCACTGTCACCCCGCGCCGGATCGGCTCTACCATCGGCTTATCCGTAGCAGGCTCTCCTCCGTTTCCGCCCCACTGCCCGGTGACAGCCGGCATCAAGGCCCTACGGAGCATCGGGGGATGCACATGAACAGCGCTCCGCACCTGCTGATCGAGGACCGCCCGGAGTTCGAGCGGGTTCTCGACGAGGCGCTGCGTACCGCGGACCGCCGCGCGGACCTCAGCGGCGTCGGACAGCGGCTCACCACCGAGCAGCTGCGCACCATGGCGATGAACGCCGCGGCCGCCATCGCGGCCCGCGCGGCCGACGAATACCAGCACTATGTGGACGCCCGCGAGAAGCTGCGCCAATCCGCGCCACCCGACTGGCCCGGCGCCGCCGACACCGCAGGCGGCCCCCGCTCGCCCGACGGCGCCCGCTCGCCCGGCGCCACCCTGAGCCCCGTCGGCGAAGGCGGGCACGGCGGGCCCGCGGCCGGAGCCCCGGAGAAGGGCGGCGCGGCGGGCGACGCCGCGGGCCGGCCGGGCGAGGCGGCGGCCGGCGGCGGATTCGCCGCCGCGGTGGGTGACGCGGCGTCCGGCGCCGGGCTCGTCGCCGTGCTCTCCGTCCTGGCCCCGGTCCTGGCCGGCACCGCGGCGATCATCTTCCTCCTCGCCGGCTATCTGCTGCGCCTGCTCCACCCCACGCCGTCCATCGCCCAACCGATGATCACCGCGGGCTGGCTGTTCGCCGCGCTCACCGCCGCCGGCCTGCTGATCGCCACCATCGGCCTCCTGCTCACCGCGCTGCGCAACAGCTCGGGGGCGGTCGGGGGCGGCGCGCGCAGCAGGCAGCGGGAGGACGTGGAGCGCGCCAGAGAGGCCTGGCGGCTGGCGCTGCTGGAGCGCGGCGTGGTGCCCTTCCTGCGCGACGCGCTGGCGGATCCCGCGGCGGCCGACGGCTCCCACACCTCCCCGGCCCCTCCCCCCGCCTCCACCCCGACGCGCCCCACCGCGACCCACACCCCCACCAGGTCCGAGGCCATCGGCCGCACCCCCCACCTCGGCTACAGCCGCCCCGGCTTCAGCACCCAGGGCGACGCCTCGAAGACCCGCCCGCGCTACAGCAGCCCCGACTTCACCAGCCCCGACTACGGCGGGCCGGAACACCAGCCGGACTAGTCCGCCCCGGCCACGGGCCGCGCCCCCCGCCCGGTGATGGCGAGCACCCTGGCGAAGGCGTCGGCCCCCGGCCCGGGGTCGGCCCCCTCCCCGAACCTCCCCGAGGCGCCGAGCGCCGGACCGAACGGCACCAGCCATTCCAGCGCCGCCTCGGCCAGACCCGGCTCCGGGGCGAACTCCACGCCCAGGGCCTGGGCGAGATCCCAGGTGTGCACGCAGACATCCCCCCAGCGGATCATCAGCAGGGCGTCCCCGCTCAGCTCGCCGAACATCGGATGCGACACCACCCGCTCCAACACCCCCTCTCCCTCCGCCGCCCGCTCCACCCGCGCCGCCCACTCCTCCACCGTGTCCCCGGGCGCGGTGACCAACTCCTTGCCCGTCAGCAGCGAGGTCACCATGGCGTGTCCGCCGATCACATGCGCCACCAGGTTGCGGACGTTCCACTCGCTACAGGGGGTGGGCAGCTCCCAGTCGTCTTCCTTTGCCGTGCCGAGAAGTTCGGTGAACCGTGCGTTGACGACGCGCAGGGCGTGTCGGTTGTCCATCGGGCTGCTCCTTGAGTCGTCGTTCAGGGTCTGTGATCACGACACCAGCGGAATGCCTCACTCCCCACCTTTTGAGCGAACTCGCCCCCAATCGTGGGACCTTCCGGCGCTGAGGTGCATAACGTCCGTGGCGGAGGTGATGCTCTGATGAGCACACAGAACACCCCGCCGAACCCGGCGGGCAAGCAGGACGCGATCGACATCAACGACTTCGTCTACGCGGCGACCGGAGCCCGCGTACGGCGACTCACGACGCCGGACGGGACCCACTGGTTCCCGGCGGTGGATGTGGCGCGCCACCTCGGCTATGCAAACACGCGGCAAGCCGTGAACTTCCACGTCGCCGACGAGTACTGCAAACCTCTCCGAGACATTGCACAAGGCGTCTGTGGAGTGGACACCTTGCGCATTCCTGCAGGCCAGGGGCTGCAGAAGTCGATGAGTCTGGTGAACCTCCAGGGTTTGATCCAGCTTGTCAACGGCTCCACAAAGCCCGAGGCACGGCCTTTCAAGCGATGGGTCGCGGAGGTGGTGCTGGCCGTCCAGAGCACCGGCTCTTACTCGCTCGAGAAGGCCGAAGTACAGCCCACGGCCCCGGACGCCCCCACCGCCTACGCCATGCCCAAGGAGGTCGCCGACGCCATCGTCCGGCTCGAGGAGCACAACCTGAGCATGGACGCGCAGATGCTCGCCATGCAGCGCGAGGCCCAGGAGTTGCGGCGCGAGAGCGCCGAGCTGATGCGGCAGTCCGTGGAGGCCCAGAAGGAGGTCGCCGAAGCCCACAAAGAGGTCGCCGAGGCACAGAAGGAGATCGCCAAGACGCAGCGGGAGGCCCTCGAAGCACAGCGGGAAGCGCAGCGCGAGGCGGAGCGCGTTCAGCGTGAGATCGTCGAGGCGATCCGCGAGTCCACCGCCGTCCAGCGGGAGTCGTTCACCGCCGGGCCCGACAGCATCCGACGCCACTGGCGGGACCTCCCCGAGCCGCCCCAGGTGGTGACTCCGGCCTCGGTGATCGACGAGTGGCGCGAGAACAACCTCGTGGTCACGGCCGACATCTGGGCCGTGGCGGTGTACATCCTGCCCGCGATCATCGCCCAGGGCGAATGCCTGTACCCGCTGAGCACCATCGCGTCCAACACCGGCCTCACCGAGCACCGCGTGCATGACGCCCTGCGCATGCTGCAGAAGCGCGGCTGCATCCGGCAGAGCGGGGTGACGCCGGACGGCGCGCCGGTGTACGGCCTGAAATAGCACGACCGCACCACAGCACGAGGGCCCGAAGTCGCAATCCGTAGTTGCGGCTTCGGGCCCGACGCACATTACCGTCGCTCAGTCCGCGATCGGTAGATAAACGCGATTTCCCGCCGCCGCGAACTCTTTCGACTTCTCCGCCATCCCGGCCTCCACCTCGGCCGCGCCCAGCGCGCCCCCGTGCTCGCGCCGGATGTCCTGGCTGATCTTCATGGAGCAGAACTTCGGCCCGCACATGGAGCAGAAGTGCGCCGTCTTCGCCGGTTCCGCCGGGAGCGTCTCGTCGTGGAAGGAGCGGGCCGTCTCCGGGTCGAGGGCCAGGTTGAACTGGTCCTCCCAGCGGAATTCGAAGCGGGCGTCGGACAGGGCGTCGTCCCACTCCTGGGCGCCGGGGTGGCCCTTGGCGAGATCGGCCGCGTGGGCGGCGATCTTGTAGGTGATGACGCCGGTCTTGACGTCGTCGCGGTCCGGCAGGCCCAGGTGCTCCTTGGGGGTGACGTAGCAGAGCATCGCCGTGCCCCACCAGGCGATCATCGCCGCGCCGATGCCCGAGGTGATGTGGTCGTAGGCGGGGGCGATGTCGGTGGTGAGGGGGCCGAGGGTGTAGAAGGGGGCCTCCTCGCAGATCTCCTGCTGGAGGTCGACGTTCTCCTTGATCTTGTGCATCGGGACATGGCCCGGGCCCTCGATCATCGTCTGGACGTTGTGCCGCTTGGCGATCCGGTTGAGCTCGCCGAGCGTGCGCAACTCCGCGAACTGCGCCTCGTCGTTGGCGTCGGCGATGGATCCGGGGCGCAGTCCGTCGCCGAGCGAGTAGGTGACGTCGTACGCGGCGAGGATCTCACAGAGCTCCTCGAAATGGGTGTAGAGGAAGGACTCCTTGTGGTGGGCCAGGCACCACGCCGCCATGATGGAGCCGCCGCGCGAGACGATGCCGGTCTTGCGGCGGGCGGTCAGCGGTACGTACGGCAGCCGTACGCCCGCGTGGACCGTCATGTAGTCGACGCCCTGCTCGGCCTGTTCGATGACGGTGTCCTTGTAGATCTCCCAGGTCAGCTCCTCGGCCTTGCCGTCGACCTTCTCCAGGGCCTGGTACAGCGGCACCGTGCCGATGGGGACGGGGGAGTTGCGCAGCACCCACTCGCGGGTGGTGTGGATGTTGCGGCCGGTGGAGAGGTCCATGACCGTGTCGGCGCCCCAGCGGGTGGCCCAGGTCATCTTCTCGACCTCTTCCTCGATGGAGGAGGTGACGGCGGAGTTGCCGATGTTGGCGTTGACCTTCACCAGGAATCGCTTGCCGATGATCATCGGCTCGATCTCCGGGTGGTTGACGTTGGCCGGCAGGACCGCGCGGCCGGCCGCGATCTCCTCCCGGACCACCTCGGGGGAGACGTTCTCGCGGAGCGCCACGAACTCCATCTCCGCGGTGATCTCGCCCCGGCGGGCGTACGCGAGCTGGGTCACGGCGGCGCCGTCCCGGCCCCGGCGGGGCTGGCGCGGGCGGCCGGGGAAGACCGCGTCGAGGTTGCGCAGCCCGCCGCGCGGCGCGGTGTGCTTGATGCCGTCGTCCTCGGGGCGGACGGGGCGGCCCGCGTACTCCTCGGTGTCGCCGCGGGCGAGGATCCAGTTCTGCCGCAGCGGTGCGAGCCCGCGGCGGACATCTGTCTCGATCTGGGGGTCGGTGTACGGGCCGGAGGTGTCGTACAGCGTCACGTCCTGGCCGTTGGTGAGGTGCACTCGGCGGACCGGGACCCGGAGGTCCGGACGGGAGCCGGTGACATATCCCTTATGCCAGCCGAACTCACGGTTTTCGGGCGTGCGTGCATCCTGCAGAGTCATTGAGACCCACTCCCTACGCCGGCATTACCCGGTAACAGGTTCAGCGGTCGGCGCAGCATGGGGCCCGGGGCCATCCCCGGGCCGACACAATCAGCGCCCTCTCAGCCCGGTGCTCCGAGCTCCCGCGATTGCAAAGGTGTCACCCACGCTAGCGGTTCTCCGGCGGCGCTGAACAGAGGGCCCTCGCTCTTGCGATGATCTGACGGTGACCTCGACCCCGCAGCGGCACCAGCACCCCGAGCCCGGCCACGACCCCGGGCACGGTCCCGGCCCCGAGCACGGCCAACCGCAAAGCGCCGCCGCACAGGGCCACTCGCACGGCCATTCACACGGCCACGCCCACGGCCATTCACATGACCATTCGCACGGCCACGGCCCGGCGACGCCGGTCTCCGCCCATCTGCGCAAGGTCATCGCGGCGGTCCTGATCCCCTTCGCCGCCGCCGTGGTCGCCGGGCTGATCGTGCTGTGGCCGGGGGGCACGCCCGATCACAAGGCGCATGAGCGCACCGGGCTCGGCTTCGACCAGCAGACGGTGGCCGGGCGGGTGGTGAAGGTCGAGGAGGTCGACTGCGCCGATGTCAACGCCCAGCCGCAGCAGCCCATCGAGCCGGGGCAGGACGCCGCGAACCAGCAGAGCGCGGCCGGCGGGCCCGGCTCCGGGGAGAAGTCGATCTGCGAGAAGGCGACCATCGAGGTCACCTCCGGCAAGGACAAAGGGCGCAGGTTTGAGGAAATCGTGCAGCCGAACGCCTCCCGCAAGTTCTCCGCCGGGCAGAAGCTGAAGCTGGCGTACGCGCCCAAGGCGCCGAAGAACCTGCAGTACTCCGTCTCCGACGTCGACCGGGCCATGCCGATGGCGCTGCTCGCCGGGCTGTTCGCGCTCGCGGTCGTGGTCGTCGGGCGGCTGCGCGGCGTCTTCGCGCTGGTGGCGTTGGCGGTCAGCTTCGGGGTGCTGACGCTGTTCATCCTCCCGGCGATACTGCAGGGCTCCAACCCGCTGGTGGTCGCGGTGATCGGGGGCAGCGCGATCATGCTCATCGCGCTGTACATGTGCCACGGGCTGACGGCCCGTACGTCCGTCGCCGTGCTCGGGACGCTCGTCTCGCTGTTGCTGATCGGCCTGTTGGGCTCGCTGTTCATCGGCTGGGCGAGCCTGACCGGCAACACCGACGACCAGACGGGGCTGGTCCACGGCCTCTATCCGGACATCGAGATCCGCGGTCTGCTGCTGGCCGGGGTGATCATCGGATCTCTGGGGGTGCTGGACGACGTGACCGTCACCCAGACCTCCGCGGTGTGGGAACTCAGGGCGGCCGACCCCACGGCGGGCCGGCGCGCACTGTACGCGGCCGCGATGCGCATCGGGCGGGACCATATCGCGTCCGTCGTGAACACCCTGGTGCTCGCGTACGCGGGCGCCTCGCTGCCGCTGCTGCTCCTGTTCTCGATCGCGGACAGCGGCGTGGGGACGGTGGCGACGAGCGAGCTCGTCGCGGAGGAGATCGTAAGGACCCTCGTGGGCAGCATCGGACTCATCGCCTCGGTGCCGGTGACCACCGCGCTTGCCACGCTGGTGGTCTGCGCTGACCGCGCGCCCGAGGGCGGCGCGGAGCAGGGGGGTCGCACGAGCCGGAGCGGACGCGGCCGGCGCCGCCGGGCGCGCGGGCGCTGAACCCCGGAGGCGAATGAGCGCCGGAGGCGAATAAGCCCTGGCCAAAGGGGGTGCCCGCTAGCCGGCGTAACGGTCCTCCGCGAGGATCCGGTCCAGCTCCGCGTCCAGGTCGCCGACCGGATCGCAGGCCGCCTGCTCCTGCCCGAACGGAACCACCCGGTCCGTACGGTCCAGAAAGGCGACCAACGGGGCGGCGCCGGCGCGGAACAGCGCCCGTTCGGCGCCCACCTGGAGCCTGATGAAGACGTCCGAAAGCCCCTCCGGTGAGGCGGGAGCGATCCGCACATCGCCCTCGCCGGAAGGTTTGCTCAGCCCGTCAAGCAGCAACTCCCGGGCGAAGGCCCAGCTCACGGGCGCGTCTCCGGGCAGGTGGAAGGTGATCTCGACTGCGTACGGGTCGCTGCTGTCGTAGGACAGCTCGACCGGGATCCGGAAGGAGAGGTCCTGGGAGACCAGGAAGGTCATCGTCACTTCTGCCTGGACTGTGTCGCGCATGTCACGCATCGTTCGCCGCCCCGAGTTGTTTGCGAATGGCCAGGTTTGAACGCCCTGGCCTCTTGGCGCCATGGTCCGCCTACCTCCAGCGGGCCAAAAGAAGCGAATTTTTGGATATGGACAGGGATCGAGAGGGAGCTGATGTCTCGGCCGACTCTGGAGCGTAGCGACTCGACTGCGGGGCGGAGTCGGTTTGCCTCATGTGGGGGGCTGGAAATGGCCAGAGTTGCCGCGCCGTCCGCGCGGCGGCGATCGAGGGGGCCGGCGCGGGCGGGCGGATCCGCTCGCCGGGCCGGGTGGGGCGGCGCCGGGCTATGACGTGGGAGTTCGGAGCCGGTTCACCGGCCGCGGCCAAGTTCGCTTTCGTCAACAGGCACCCCCGGGGTGTGTTGCGAGGCAGACGCCGGAACGGGAGACGTCGAGGCCTCGAACTCTAACCGGAACGGTGCCGTCAAGTTGAGGTTTGGAACGCGCCTATCCCCCGCGCGGCGTACCCGCGGCGCCGAGTCACCGGTCGCCGCGGGACGAGGAGCGGGGCGGAGGGCGGGGAGAGGAGCGGGGCGGGGGGCGGACCGGGAGCGGGCCGGGAGCGGCGCCGCATCGGACTGGTTCGGACCGGTTCGAACTGGTCCGGACCGACTCAATCTAGGACGACGAGCTGAACTTCCGTACGAGGTAGATCAGACCGCCGACGAGCGCCACCAACAGCAGGGCCTTGAACACCAGACCGATCACGATGCCGACCACGTGGAGGATCAGGCCGCCGAACACGGCCAGCACCAGGAGCGGCACCGCGACCCATGTCACCCACCACGGCAGGCCCTGGAATATGTCCTTCGTCGCCACTTCGGTCCCTGCTTTCCTCGCTGAGCCAGTCGGTCCGGCCGGTCGCCGGCTTTGACGCCGGCCGGTGTCCCCCGCCTTCGATGCTAGGGCGGCCGCCAAGCGGATACAGGGCTCGTGTCCCCCGTCCTCCCCTGACCGAACCCCTACGGGACGCGGGCCGGGGGTATCAGCTCTCAGGGGGAGAGAAGACGACCATGACCCGCAGGTCCTCGGTGATGTGGTGGAACTTGTGGGCCGTCCCGGCCGGCACGTACACCACGCTGCCGCGCGCCACCTGCGTGGTCTCCATCCCCACCGTGATCGACGCCCGCCCGCTGAGCACCAGATACACCTCGTCCTGGCGATGTGGCTGCTGCGGGTCGCTCTGGCCCGCGTCCAGCGCGTACAGCCCGACGGACATGTTGCGCTCGCGCAGAAACTGCAGATACGCGCCGTCGTTCGCGGCCCGCTCCGCCTCCAGCTCATCCAGCCGGAACGCCTTCATTCGCCCCTCCACCCCTCGGTCGCCGGCCCTGCCCAGCGCGGGGCCTGTTCTGCGACGATCTCAACCATGAAGAATTTTCTCGTCAAGACGATCGCCAACGCGGGTGCCCTCTGGGTGGCCGTCTGGCTGCTGAAGGACATCACGCTGACCGGCGAGAGCGCCGGGCGCAAGGCGATCACGCTCATCCTCGTGGCGCTCGTGTTCGGCCTGGTGAACGCCGTGGTCAAGCCAGTGGTCAAACTGCTGGCCTTTCCTCTCTTCATTCTCACCCTCGGGCTGATCACCCTGGTGATCAACGCCCTGATGCTGCTGCTGACCTCCTGGCTGGCCGGCAAACTCGACCTGGCGTTCCATGTGGAGGGCTTCGGCACGGCCGTCATAGGCGCGTTGATCGTTTCCATCGTGTCCTGGGCCCTGCACGTCGTCCTGCCCGACGACAAGGACTGACCGCCGTCGAGGATGATGGGACGCATGAGAGCCCCGTCGCCCTACCGCGTCTGTTTCGTCTGCACCGGCAACATATGCCGCTCGCCGATGGCCGAATCCGTCTTCCGCGCCCACGCCGAGGAAGCCGGGCTGGACGGTCTGGTCGAGGTGGACAGCGCGGGCACCGGCCCCTGGCACGAGGGCGAGGGGGCCGACCGCCGCGCCGCCGCGGTCCTGGCGGACCACGGCTATGAGCAGCGTCACATCGCGCGGCAGTTCCAGGTCGAGTGGTTCTCCGCCCTCGACCTGGTGATCGCCCTCGACAGCGGCCATCTGCACGAGCTGCGCGCCCTCGCGCCGACGCCCGGGGACGCCGCGAAGGTGCGGCTGCTGCGCAGCTACGACCCGGACGCCGACCCGGACACCCTCGGCGGGCTGGACGTGCCCGATCCGTACTTCGGCGGGACCGAGGAGTTCGAGGCGTGCCTGGAAATGATCGAGGCGGCGAGCGAGGGGCTGCTGGACGCGGTGGGTGCGGCACTCGACGCCCGGAAGACCCCGGCGGCCCCCGCCGCCGCCCCCGCCGCTCCCGCCGCCCCGAGGGAGAACGCATGACCGGCGAGCACAAGCCCCACGACCGTACGACCGGCGACCGTACGACCGGTGACGGCACGCGGGCGGTCCGGGCCGGGCTGCCCGAGCCCGAGGCGTACGCGCCGGCCCTGCCGGGCCCGGCCTTCGCCGCCCATTACCACCTGCCGGACGGCGCCGACCTGCTCCAGGGCCCGTACACCTACGGCCGGGACGCCAACCCCACCTGGACCGGGCTCGAGCGGGCGATCAGCGAGCTGGAGTCGCCGGAGGCCGACGCCGAGACGGTGGTCTTCGCCTCCGGCATGGGCGCGATCTCCGCCGTGCTGCTGTCCCAGCTGGGACAGGGCGACGCGGCCGTGCTGCCGTCCGACGGCTACCAACTCCTGGCCCCGCTGGGCGAGCGGCTGAGGGGGTACGGCATCGAGGTGCGCACCGCGCCCACCGGCGGCGACGCCCAACTGCCCCTCCTGGACGGCGCGCCGGCCGCCGACGGCGGCGAGCCCCGGCCGGCCAAGCTGCTGTGGATCGAGTCCCCGGCCAACCCGGGCCTGGACGTGTGCGACATCCGCCGCCTGGCCGACGCCGCCCACGCGCGGGGCGCGCTGGTCGCCGTGGACAACACCCTGGCCACCCCGCTCGGCCAGCGCCCCCTGGACCTCGGCGCGGACTTCTCCGTGGCCAGCGGCACCAAGGCGCTCACCGGCCACGGCGACGTCCTGCTCGGCTATGTCACCTGCCGCGATCCGCGCCTGGCCGCCTCCGTGCGCGCCTGGCGCAAGATGGCCGGCGGGATCCCCGGCCCGATGGAGGCGTGGCTCGCCCACCGCTCCCTGGCCACCCTCCAGCTGCGCGTGGACCGCCAGGCCGCGACCGCGCTCGCCCTGGCCGAGGCGCTGCGCGACCGCCCCGAGGTCACCGGGCTGCGCCACCCCGGGCTGCCGACCGACCCCGCGCACCGCCTCGCGGCGGCCCAGATGCGCGGTGGGCGCTTCGGCTGTGTGGTCTCCTTCGTCCTCCCCGGCCAGGAGCACGCCGAGCGCTTTCTGGCCGCGCTGCGCCTGGTCGACGACGCGACCAGCTTCGGCGGCGTACGGTCCACGGCCGAGCGGCGCGGCCGGTGGGGCGGCGACGCCGTGCCGGACGGCTTCATCCGCTTCTCGGTGGGCGCCGAGGACCCCCAGGACCTGATCGCGGATGTGCTGCGGGCGCTCGACGAGGCGCGCGCCCCGGCGCGTGGCGCGACGGGCGGCTGAGGCGGCCGATCACGCGCCCCCCACGGGATCAGGCCATGCCGGGCGGGCGTCTCAAGCCTCCCCCCTCGTGGCTTGAGACGCCCCGGTTCCCTCGTGGAGAACCGCCTGAACAAGGCTAGTTGACTCAGCGTCAGTGTCCAATCACAGTAGCGACATGGACCTATCGGCATATTTATAGTTGGCCTGCGGCAGGGGTGCGTCGAGCGGAGGGGAACCGCATGGATCTGGCCCTCTTACGCACCTTTGTCACGGTTCACCGAGCCGGGTCCTTCACCCGCGCCGCCGCCCTCCTCGGGCTCTCCCAGCCCGCCGTCACCGGCCAGATCCGCACCCTCGAGCGCCAGCTCGGCCGCCCCCTGTTCCTGCGCACCGCGCGCGGGGTCGTCCCCACCACCGTCGGCGAAGAACTCGCCCACAAGGCCGCGCCCCACCTCGACGCGCTGCTCGAGATCACCGAGGCCGGGCTCGACGACAGCTCGGCCAACCGCACCCTCCACCTCGCGGGCCCCCCGGAGTTCACCGCGCTGCGCGTCCTGCCCGCCCTCGCCCCGCTGATCAACCAGGGGCTCGCGGTGCGGTGCTCGTTCGGCGGCCCCGAGGAGCTGTTCGAGGGGCTGGCCGCCGGCCACCACGACCTGGCCGTCGCCACCGCCCGGCCGCGCGGCCGGCTGCTGGCCGCGGTCCCGCTCTGCGACGAGGAGCACGTGCTGGTCGCCGCCCCGCGCTGGGCCGCCCGGCTCGGCGGCCCCGCGGTGTTACAGGTCAAGGGCGTGGGCGCGCTGGAGCGGCTGCCGGTCGTCGAGGTCCACGAGACCCTGCCGCTGATCACCCGCTACTGGTCGGCCGTCTTCGACACCCCGCCGATCACCGCCGGCACGGTCATCGCCCCGGATCTGCGGGCGGTCCTCACCTGCGTCGCGGAGGGCGTCGGGCTCGGCGTGCTGCCGCGCTATCTGTGCATGGACGCGCTGGACGCGGGCCGGGTCGTCGCCCTGCTCAACCCGCCGGTGCCCCCGCTGCGCACCTACTTCCTGGTGACCCGGACGGGCGCGCTGGCCCTGCCGCACATCGCGCGGGCGCACGAGTGGCTGCTGCGCTCCGCTGTTGACTGGTGAGACGGGGTTTCACCGGGCGACACATGCGGCAGATGTCCACCATGACCGAACGACCAGTGGTCAAGCGCACCGCCCGTGCCATCCTGCTCGACGGTGACACCGAGCCCCGGCTCGTCCTGATCAAGCGGACCAAGCCCGGCGAGGCGCCGTACTGGATCACGCCGGGCGGTGGCGTGGAGCCCGAGGACGCCACGGTCGTCGACGCGCTGCACCGCGAGGTCGACGAGGAGCTCGGCGCCAAGGTGACGGACGTGGTGCCCGCCTTCGTCGACACCGTTCCGCATCCCGACGCGCACTCGCCCGGCGTGAAGGTGCAGCACTTCTTCGTGTGCCGCCTCGGGTCCATGGACCTGTCGCGGCGCCACGGCCCCGAGGTGGACGACCCCTGCGGGGAGTACGAGGTGGTGCGGGTGCCGTTCACCCGGGAGGGGATCGCCTCGGTGGAGGTGGTGCCGCCGTCGCTGCGCGCGTATCTCGACGCGAATGTCGAGGGCGTGCTGGCGCTGCTCGCCGACGACCTCGGCTGATCCCGCCGCCGCCCTCGCCCGATCCCGCCGCCGGCCACCACTGGCGCCCCGTCGCCGGCCTCGGCTGATCCCGCCGCCGCCCTCGCCCGATCCCGTCGCCGGCCACCACTGGCGCCCCGTCGCCGCCCGCTGCTGGACCAGAAGCCGGCCACCACCGGCCCTGGGCCCGCCCGCTACCGGAGTCCGCTACCGGAACCAGCCGCTGAACGGCTGCCCGGCTCCTTCCGGCGCCCGCTCCCGCGCCCTGGCCAGCACGCGCTCGGCCTCCCGCTGCCACTCCTCGGGGCGCGGGGGGACCGGGCCCAGGGCCGGTGCGTCGTCCTGGTCCTGCTCCCGGACGGCCACCGGGGTGCGCCGGCCCTCGCGCACATCGGCGGCCGCGCCGAAGAAGTCGCCGCCCTTGCGCTTGACGTCGTCCGTGCCCCAGTCGCGGTCCCGGTCGGCGGGAGCGCCGTTCACGCTGCCGTTCCCGTCACCGTCCCCCGCCCCGCTCCCGGCCCCGGTTCCCGCGTCGGTCCTCGTGCCCGCGTCGGCCCTGGTCCCCGCGTCGGTGCCGGTGCCGGGGGCGCCCGCCGGGGCGGCGTGCCGCCGCTGGTTGGGCACCTTCTGCAGGTGCGGGATGTGCTTGGCGCAGTGGATGTACGCCTCCTCGACCGTCACCTCCACCCACACCACGGCCCGCCGCCCCGGCACCGGGTCCACCGGCAGGTCGGGGTGCGCGGCGCGCATCTCGGCGTCCGCCACCACTCGCGCCCGGCCGTTGATGTGCAGGCCGATCCGGTCGCGCATGAAGTCGATCAGGAGAATCCCGAGGTGGGGGTTCTCCTCGATGTTCCCGAGGCTGGCCAGGACGCCGTTGCCCCGGTATTCGGGGTAGGCCAGGGTCTTGTCGTCGAACACCCGCAGGAATCCGGGGGGCCCGGCCCGGAAGGTGCTGTCGCACTCGCCGTGCCGGTCGGAGGTCGCCAGGAAGAACATCTCCTGCCGGCCCACGAACTCCCGCATCCGGTCGTTGAGCCGGTCCAGCACCTGCTCGTCGTAGAAGCGCTCGGCGCGGTGGACCGTGCCCAGGCGCCGCTGCAGCGCGTGCTCGCCGTCGCTGCCCGGACGCCTGATGGCGTCCAGCTCGTCCATCGGGGCGCCGGCCGGCGCGGTCAGTGCCGTCGCCGCTCTCACCGTCGTCGCCCTCTCCTCCGTCGCCCGCTCCGCCGTCGCCCGCTCGTGCTCGACGTCGTCCACGCTCACTCGTCCCTCATCCCGCGATCGCCCGAGTCAGTGAAGTACTGCTCTCCCGGCCCCCCAGTTCCCCTTCTCCTCAGCTCTGCGTCCCGGCCCCCCGCCGTGTCGCAGTCCGTTCCGCTCGCTCGTCGCCGCGTCAGTCCCCGGCCGTGACCAGCTCCTCGATGGCGTCGTGACGTATGCGGTGGGACGGGATCCCGATGCCTCTGAGGGTGTCCACGCCGCTGCGGATCATCCCGGGCGGCCCGGACAGGTAGGCGTCGTACGAGTTCCACGGGCCGTACTGGCGGACGGCGTCCGGAAGCCGGCCGCTGAGCCCGTTCGTCGGGCCGTCGGAGACGACCGGGCGGACCGAGAGCCAGTGGTGGGTCTGGGCCAGCCGCAGCATGGTGTCGATGTCGTAGAGGTCGTGGTCGCTGCGGGCGCCGTAGAAGACCTCGACCGGCCGGTTGCGGCCGTGCTCGGCGACGTCCTCGACAAGGGCCTTGATCGGCGCGATGCCGGTGCCGCCGCCCAGGCAGAGCAGTCCGTTGTCGGTGGAGTGGTCGACCGTCATCTTGCCGGTCGGAGGGCCGAGGCGGATCACGTCACCGGGCCGGGCGCGGTGCACCAGCGCCGAGGACACCCAGCCCGCCGGCACCGCCTTGACGTGGAAGGACAGCAACCCGTCCGCGCGGGGCGCCGAGGCGAAGGAGTAGTGCCGCCACACCCGTGGCCACCAGGGCGTCTCCAGGGAGGTGTACTGGCCCGCGCGGAAGGGGTACGGCTGGTCGGGGCGGACGGTGACCACGGCGATGTCCGGGGTGCGCAGCTCATGGCCGACGACCTCGGCCTGCCACCACGCGGGCGCGCGCAGCTCGTCCTCGGCGGCGGCGTCGATCATGATCTGCGAGATGGTGGTGTACGCGCGGACCCAGGCGCCCTCGGTCTCATCGCTCCAGGTTCCGGTGGCGTAGCGGGTGAGGGCGCCGATCAGGCACTCGCCGACGGCCGGGTAGTGCTCCGGCTGGGTGCCGTACTTGCGGTGGCCGCGGCCGAGCCCGGAGAGGTACTCGGTGAGGATGTCCAGGTCGTCCACCAGCTTGGCCGCGGTCAGCAGGGCGCGGAAGAGCCGGTCGCGCTGGGAGTCCATCGCGGCGGGGAACAGCGGCCGCAGATAGGGGTGCTGGACGAAGAGCAGCGCGTAGAAGTACGAGGTGACCTTGTCCGCGATGGGCTCGATCTCGGCCATCGTGCGGCGGATGAGGACCGCGTCGAGGGAGGCGGTCCGGTCGTCGGAGAACAGGCCCGCCGACCCGTCGGAGAACAGGCCGGCCGGCCGTACGTCCTGCGCGCCGGGCGTCTCGGTCGGGCGCTGGTGCTCCTCGCCCTCCCGCGCGGGCGGGTTCCCGGCGGGCGGCGCCCCGGCTCCGGGGGAGGGCGGTTCGGACTGCCCGGGCCGCGCCGGGGTCGGGAGACGGCGCTCGGCGCCCGTGCCGACCGGCCGTATCGGGTTCACCGGGCGGCTGGGCGCGCTCCGGTCGGCTTCCTGCTCCGGGCCCTGGGGCGCGTCCTCGTCCCGCTTCCTGCTCGGGGTGAACCAGCCCCAGTCGCCACTGCTTCCGCCGGTGCCGCCGGTGCCGTCGTTGCCGGCCGACGACGTGGTGGTCGGAGCGTCCATGGTTGCCTCGCCTCGAACGTCTTTCTGTCGGTCTTCGCACTTCCGAAGCCGGAATGTGCCCGCAATTCCCCGCTCTGTGCCCCTGGTTCATGTGAGATTGGTCCGGATGGCCCGCCCCGTACTTCTCACGGGCAGCATGCCATGCTCGTTCGCCGCGCAGCACACATAACCGGAACTCCAGGTAACGGCACCCGTGTTCCGTTAGGCTGGATTGCCCCGATGTAAGCCCCGCGGCAGGCGCCGCGCCGGACCCGGGACCCGACCCTACCCGGCCCCGATGAATTCACAAGCCCCAAGTCCAGCGGTTCCGTTACACCCAGGAACCAGCGTAATTACCGGTAGTTACCAGCCAATTCGTAGGCCTCCCGCAGATCGCGCCCGGTATAGCCGCAGGATGCGATTTCGCTCACATGGTGGTCGGCGTTGATCGCGACCGAGAACGGCACCACGGCGAACAGCTCGGCGTCCGACATGGAATCGCCGTAAGCGACACAGTCCGCCCTGCTCAGCCCGAACTTCGCGCACAGTTCATCGGCGATACGCACCTTCGCCGCCGGGGTGAGGATGCCCTCCGGATCCAGCGGCTCGCGGAACGGCACGGCCGGCCACCGCGACCCGTGCGCGGCGTGGGCTCCCCATTCCAGCAGCCGCTCCACGAAGAACCCCGGGGAGAGCGAAATCACCGCGCAGCGCTCGCCGCGCGCCGCGATGTCCGCCCACACCTCGCGGATCCCCACCAGCCAGGGCGCCCCCTCGAACGCCGCCGCAACATGCCGCTCCGTCAACTCCCCCCACAGCGCACAGGCCCGCTCCGCGAACTGCGCGGTCGTCAGCCGCCCGTACGCGAACGCGCGCTCCAGCGCGTCGATCTCGCGCTCCACCCCGAGCTGACGGGATATCTCGACGGCCGCGGCCGACCCGTGGATGAGCGTCCCGTCCAGGTCGAACAGATGCAGTCTGGTCATGGAAGCCGAGCCTAAGCCGTGACAAGGAGTGCGACAGGGGGCCGGGGGAGCGGCGGGCGTACGGCGGGAGTACCCGCGGATACTCCCGCCGTCAGACGCCGTACGGAGCGCCGCGCACGACCGTGGAGGCATGCAGCCGAACCTCTCCCGTCCCGCCCGCAGGGCCCTTCTCGTCGTCCATGTCGTCGTCTCGGTCGGCTGGCTCGGGCTCACCCTCTGTCTGCTCGCGCTCGGGGTCGCGGGCGCGGCCTCCGGGTCGGCGGACACCGCCGAGGCCGCGTATCGCGCCATGAAGATCTTCGGTGACTGGCTGATCGTGCCGATCAGCCTGGCGTCCTTGGTGAGCGGGGTGGTGCTGTCGCTCGGCACGCCGTGGGGACTGGCCCGCTACCGCTGGGTGGTGACGAAGTTCTGGCTGACGCTGCCCGCGGCCGGGGCGTCCGTCCTCGCCCTGCGCGCCGAGATCGACTCGGCGGCGGCCGACGCCTCGGCGGGCCGGGCCGTGCCCGCCGCCACCGATCTGGTCATCGCGCCCTCGGTGGCGCTCGGGGTGTACGTCTTCCTCACCGCGATCTCGGTCCTCAAGCCGTGGGGGCTCACGGCGCGCGGCCGCCGGATGCGCGCCGGCTCGGGCCCGTCGGGCGCCCGGACGCGCCCCGGCCCCCGCGCCACCGCCCGCTCACAGGTGTGACGGGAGGCCACGCGAGGGCCGGAGGGCCAGGGGCCGGGAGGGGCTGGTCAGCGGAGAGCCGCCGCCTCCCGGCTCGCCTCGTCGGGGGCGGGCGCGCCGCCCGCGGCGACGATCCGCCCGGTGCGCGTGGTGCGCCGCTCGAGCGCGGCCGAGAGCACGGCGGTGCCGAGGGCGGCGGCGGCCATCAGGGCGCCGACCCAGTTGGGCGCGGTGTAGCCCATCCCGGCGGCGATGACGATCCCGCCGAGCCAGGAGGCCAGGGCGTTGCCGAGGTTGAAGGCGCCGATGTTGGCCGCCGAGGCGAGCGTCGGGGCGTCCGGCGCCTGGTCCATGACCCGCTTCTGCAGCGGCGCCACGGTCGCGAAGCCGAAGGCCCCGACCAGCAGGAGGGTGGCGGCGGCCGCGACCTTGTTGTGGGCGGTGAACGTGAACGCCGTGAGGACGACGGCGAGTCCGCCGAGGGTGATGTACAGCATCCGCATCAGCGCCCGGTCGGCATAGCGGCCGCCGATCAGATTGCCGCCGACCAGGCCGAGGCCGAAGAGGACGAGCAGCCAGGTCACGGAGGAGGCGCCGTAGCCGGCCACGTCCACCATCATCGGCGTGATGTAGGTGATGGCGGCGAAGACCCCGCCGAAGCCGAGCACCGTCATGATCATCGCCAGCCACACCTGCGGGTTGCGGAAGGCCGCGAGCTCCTGGCCGAGGCGGGCGGCGGCCGCGCCGGGGGTGCTGGGGACGAGGGCGGCGATGCCGGCCAGGCCGAGCACGCCGAGACCGGCGACGGCGAGGAAGGACGCGCGCCAGCCGAAGGTCTGGCCGATCCAGGTGCCCATGGGCACGCCGACGACGTTGGCGACGGTCAGGCCGGTGAACATGGTGGCGATGGCCTGGGCCCGCTTGTGGGGGGCGACCAGGTCGGCGGCGACCACCGCGCCGATGCCGAAGAACGCGCCGTGTGCGAACGAGGCGAGCACCCGGCCGGCAAGCAGCAGCACGAAGGCGGGGGCGAGCGCCGAGAGCAGGTTGCCCGCGATGAACAGGCCCATCAGCGTGGTCAGCATCCGCTTGCGGGTCAGCCGGGTGCCGAGCAGCGTCAGCAGCGGGGCCCCGAGGACGACGCCGAGGGCGTAGCCGGTGGTCGCGTAGCCGGCGGTGGGGATGGAGACATGGAACTCGTCGGCCACCTCGGGCAGCAGTCCCATGATCACGAATTCGGTCGTGCCGATGCCGAAGGCGCCGATGGCAAGCGCCAGCAGGGCGAGAGGCATGTCTGGAGTCCCTTGGAGCGATGACGATGATTGCGCGGAAGGTTTTAACGCGTAGACAATAATTGCAGACGCGCTCTAATTGCAAGCGCCGACTTTTTCGACGGGTGGACTACCCTGGTCGGGACGACACCCAAGGAGGGACCCATGCCGGATGCGCAGACCGACGAGCCGCTGTCGTGCGGGCCGCTGACCGGCGGGCGCGCCCTCGCCCAGGGCTGGTGCGCCCTGTCCGCCCTGCACGGCCGCATCGAGACCCACGTCGAGCGCGCGCTCCAGGCCCGGCACGGGCTGAGCGTCCGCGAGTTCTCGGTGCTCAACGTGCTCAACGAGCAGCACGACGGCCCGGGCGGACATCTCCAGATGCGCCAGCTCGCCGACGCCGTCGTCCTCAGCCAGAGCGCCACCACCCGCCTGGTCACCCGGCTGGAGGACCGCGGCCTGCTCGCCCGCTACATCTGCCCGGACGACCGCCGCGGCATCTACACCAACGTCACCCCCGCGGGCCGTGACCTGCTCGAACAGGCCCGCCCCACCAATGACGCCGCGCTGCGCGAGGCCCTCCGGGACGCCGCCGCACGGCCCGAGCTGGCCCCGCTGGTGGCGGCCGTCGAAGGGCTGTGGGCCCCCGCGTAGGCTGCGCGCCATGAGCGACTTGGAGATCCGCCCCGCAACCGCCGACGACATCCCCGCCATCGTGGCCATGCTGGCCGACGACCCGCTCGGCGCCCGGCGCGAGTCCCCGGATGATCCGGCCCCCTACCGGGCCGCGTTCGAGCGGATCGCCCGCGACCCGGGCCAGCGCCTCGTCGTCGCCGTACGGGACGGTCGCGTCATCGGCACGCTCCAGCTCACCGTCGTCCCCGGCCTGTCCCGGCGCGGCGCCACCCGCTCGATCATCGAGGGCGTCCGCGTCCACGCCGACGAGCGCGGCAGCGGGCTCGGGACCCAGCTGATCCAGTGGGCCATCGACGAGTCGCGCCGCGAGGGCTGCGTGCTGGTGCAGCTCACCTCGGACGCGACCCGGACCGATGCCCACCGCTTCTACGAGCGCCTCGGCTTCGAGGCCTCGCACGTGGGATTCAAGCTCGCTCTCTGACTCCGGCCGGTCAGAGGGCGCCGAGGTCGATCTAGAGCGCGTCGAGGTCGATCGCCTCGGCCATGCGCCGGTAGCCCTCGTCGTTGGGGTGCTTGTGGTCCCCGCTGTCGTACGCCGGGTCGAGCGCCAGCGGATCCGAGGGCGAGGCCATGACCTCCGCGAAGTCGACCACCGCGTCGAACTCCCCGGAGGTACGGATCCATTCGTTGATCGCCGCGCGCTTCGCCTCGGAGCGCGCCGTGTGGTACTCCGCGCCCTTGAACGGCAGGATCGTCGCGCCCACGACCCTGACGCCCCGCGCGTGGGCCCGCGCGATCAGATCGCGGTAGCCGGCGATCACCTGCTCGGCCGAGACCTGCGGATTGGGCTTGTAGGTGGGCAGGTCCACCTCGCTGAACCCGATGTCGTTGAGCCCCTGGAGCAGGATCACCGACCTGACACCCGGCTTGTCCAGCACATCGCGCCCGAACCGCGCGCCCGCCCGGTCCCCGTACCAGCGCGAGTCGTGCAGCAGCAGGTTCCCGCCGATGCCGGAGTTGAGGACCGGGCGCGGGGTGCCCGCCGCCGCCAGGCGCTCCGCCAGCCGGTCCGGCCAGCGCTTGTCGCCGTCGTAGGAGGAGCCGAAGCCGTCGGTGATGGAGTCGCCGAACGCCACCACGGAGCCGCGCCGCCCGGTGCCGCCGGACAGCTCCACGTCCGAGAGGTAGTACCAGGAGTGGGTGGTCTCGGTGAACGCCCCGCCCGTGCGGTCGGCGCCGTGGTCGCCCTCCGCGCGGTAGCTGGTGGCGTACGCCTGGGCGTGGAAGGTGGCCGGACCGGTCGGCTCGGCGAAGTACAGCGTCACCGTCAGCGACTCGAAGGGCGCCACGCGCACCGGCGCCGCGTCACTGGCCGTCTCGCCACCCGCCGGGATGGTCACCGCCCCCCGGTGCCCGAAGGTCAGCCGGCGCAGGCTCCCGCCCTCGACCGCCGCGCCGCCCGCGCTCCGGGCGATGGTCGCGCCCGCGATCCGCAGCGGCTCGGCGCCGTACCGGTTCGACAGCCTGATCCGGGCGGCGGTGCCGCCGCCGGTCACCCGCACCACCTGGCGCACCGTCTGGTCGGCGAAGCCCTTGAGGGACCAGTTGTCCTCGAAACCCTCACTGGGCCGCTGGACGGGGGCGGCCCACCCGGCCGACCAGGCGGCCGCGGGCCGGGCGGCGGAACCGGAGGCGGGGGAGGCGGCTGTGGCGGAACCGAAGCCGGAGGCGGCCAGGACGGCGGTCAGGGCGAGCAGGGACGCACCCACGCGAAGCGCTGAAGAGCGCACGGCGGATCTCCTTCGAAACGGGGCGGGCCCGGGGCCCGCCGCACTTGAGCTGAGGAGATCAGCCTGCGGCGGCTCGCTCGGGCCACCCAGCCCCCGGCGGTGCGTACCACTGCCGGGGTCAGGCACGCGCGCCGCCCACCGCCGGGCCGCGCCTCACGCCCCGCGCGTCAGACTCCGCGCGTCACGCCCGGCGCCTCACGCCCCCGGGCGCCACCCCTTGGGGTCCACCCCGCCCGGCACCGCGCCGTCGGCCTCGTACGGCTCCCGGGTGAAGACGAAGGTCCCCAGGTCGAGATGGACGCTGTCGGCACCGTACGGACCACCGCCCGCGCCCCGCACCACGCGCAGCGTCTCGCCCGCGTAGTACCCGTCGAGCCCGGTCCAGGTGCCGTCCGGCTCCGCCCGGAAGCGCGAGCCGCGCCCCCTGCCGTTCAACGGGCGCAGCTCGAGCCCCCGCTCGGGACGCAGGTGCAGCAGGAAGGGCGTGGGGCCCCAGTACCAGGGCCCGGTCAGCGCCACCAGCTCCGGATCGGCCTCGGACAACGGGCGCCAGGGCGCGGGCATCGGGGGCTCGTGCTCGGCCGCGATCCGTACGAGATCGGCCGCGACGGCACCGACGGCGGGGCCGGAGGTGGCGTTGGCCAGCGCGATCCCGGCCAGCCCCTCCTCGGGGCTCGCCCACAGGGCGGCCAGGAAGCCCGGCATGGAGCCGGTGTGGCCGATGAGGAGCCGGCCGTCCCGGCGGGCCAGCTGGATGCCGAGCCCGTAGCCGTCGTCCCACTCGTCGCCCTCGGGCGCGACCGCCGGGGCCCGCATCTCGGCCAGCGTCCGGGGGTCCAGCACCCGCCGGTCCCCGTCCATCAGGAAGGCGGCGTACCGGGCCAGGTCGGCGGCGGTCGACCACAGCTGTCCGGCCGGGGCCATCCGGCCGGTGTCCACGGCGGGTTCGGGCAGCAGCACATCCGCCCAGGGGTGCACCGCCCAGCCCTCGGCGTGCGGGGCCCAGGGCAGCGGCGAGGTGCGCTTCATCCCCAGCGGCTCCAGCACCTCGCGGCGCAGCACCTCGTCCCAGGGCGCGCCGCGCAGCCGCTCGACGAGCGCCCCCAGCAGCGCGAAGCCGGGGTTGGAGTAGTGGTGGCGGCGGCCGACGGGATGCCGCAGCGGCCTCTCCCCGAAGATGTCGGCCGTCTCGGGGCGCAGCTCGCCCGGCGTGCGCTCCCACCACGGGCCGCGCGCCTCCGCCGCCAGGCCCGAGGTGTGGGCGAGCAGCTGGGCGATGGTGGCGTCCCCGGCCTCGGGCACATCCAGATGGCGGGAGAGCGGATCGCCGAGATACAGCAGCCCCTCGTCGCGCAGCCGCATCACCAGCACCGCCACGAAGGTCTTGGTGAGCGAGCCGATGCGGTACTGGGTTCCGCCGTCGGGCGCCTGCCCTGCCACCTCGCCGCGCGCCCCGGCCCACCACAGCCGTCCGTCCCGTACCACCGCGCCCACCAGGGAGGGCGCGCGGCCCTCGGTCTGGCCGACGGCGATCCGGCGGAGCAGGGCACGGCGGGTGGCGGGCAGCGGCTGCGCGGGCTCTTCCATGGGCGCGATCATGCCCGCACCCTACGTCCGGCGGGTCGGCCGCAGGGGCCGATGCGCCATTCGGGGGGCCGGGGGCCGCTTTCTCAGTCCGGCCGGGAGCCGCCGCCCCCGGTTTCCCCGGCTCGGCCGGCGTCGTCCGCCGGGTGGGGAAGGAGGGGGAACAGCCGCGTGATGAGGGCGACCGGTGCGGCGCGCTCGGGCCGGGCCAGGGGGCGCTGCTCGCGGTCCTGGTAGGGGGCGAGGGCCCGCCGGATCACGTCCGCGACCCGGATCGCCTCCTCGGGTGTCAGATAGGCGACGGCGCTGAAGGCCTCGTCGTGGCGCCCCACGGGCGCGGCCCCCGCTGTGAGGGGCTTCTTCGATGTGGCCGTGGCGTGCGAGCTGCCGCAGATGGAACGAGCAGAGCCCCGAGCTATAGCCGAGCCGGGCGGCCGCCTCGGTCGCCGTGACGGTGCCGACTTCGGCGAGCAGCTCCGGAGGTGCTGAGCCGCCCCTGCCGCGAGGTGACCGAGTTCGGCACCTCCGAGCTCTCGGCCCTGATCGACGACATGTTCCTGACCATGTACGTGGCCGACGGCGCCGAGGGCTGTCTGTCCGTGCCCGGCGCCACCATGGCGGTCCCCCGCCCCGATCGCGCCGTCGCGCGCGGATGGGACAAGGACGGCAACCCCCTGGTGATCGAGGGGACGGGTTACTTCGCCCGGTGCCTGCAGCACGAGATCGACCATCTCGACGGACATCTCTATCTCGACCGGCTGTCCGCGCGGGACCGCGAGGACGCCCTGCGGCAGATGGCCGCGCGCCGCGAGGACGTCTTCGCCCGACGCGAGAAGAAGGCCGCGGCGTGCGGCGCGCGCTCTTCGGCGTCCTGACGGAACGCCAACCTCTCGCTGCCGACGCACCGCTTGCCGCCATCCGGCGTGCCCAAAACCCGCCCCGCACCGCTCCGATAGCATGCTCGGGCCCAGGACAATCGCCCACATCGCCCGCGCTTCACCGGAAAAACCATGCCATCCAGCACGATGAGTTACCTATTTGACCAACGCCTAGCAAATCGGCCGAAAAATTGATACCTATAGCATCGCGGGCCTTTTCCCGAATAAGCCGCGTACTCACGCTCGCCGCGTGGCGTCGACCGCGGACGATACTGTGGGCCGTGGCGGGTGTGGCGACCCTGGGATTCCTCATCGCGCTGGAGATCGCCGCACGTCGCTATGGCCTCCCCGGGCCGATGACCAGCCAGGCGCAAGAGGTGATATTCGCCCCCAAGTCCGGCTTTCTGCTGTACGCCAGCATGGGGCTGATGATGCTGGTGCTCACCTGGCGGCAGCGGTTCATCGCGTTGGGTGTCGCGATCGGCATCGACATCGTCTTCGTGCTGGTGCGGTGGACGGTCGACGCCAAGATGAGCTTCGGCAACGGCGCGTTGTGGGTGGTCCTGGGCTGTGCGGTCATCGCTCTCACGCGGCGCACCGGCAATGAGCGCGCGCTGCTGCTGAAGGGCGTCGGTCTTGGCCTGCTGCTGGTGACCGGCCGCAAGACCGGCGACACCTGGCTCCTCATCACCTCGAAGACCCGCCCCATGGTGCTCGACCCGTACCTCGCGACCGCCGACCACGCGCTGGGCAACCCGTCCTGGCTGGTGGGCCGGCTGGTCAGGGCCACCGGTCCGATCGGCACCCACCTCCTCGACTGGGTCTACGCCCAGCTCGCGGTCGCCGCGGTCGTCGTCGCGCTGTACCAGCTGCGCAAGGTCTCGGTCGAGCGCCGCTTCCCGCGCCACCATCTGGTGCGCACTTTCCTGGTCATAGGCGTCGTCGGGCCCGCCATCTACATGATCTTCCCGGTCGTCGGGCCGATCTTCGCCTACGGCACCGGCGCCTTCGGCACCGGCGGCGAGCACTGGGCGATCGCCAACCTCTGGCCGGACACGCCCCCGCCGATCAACCCCCCGCACCCGGTGCTGTACGACGAGATCACCCCCCGCAACTGCATGCCCAGCCTCCACACCGCCTGGGCCACCGCGATCTTCATCCACTCCCGCAAGGGCCCGCGCGCCCTGCGGTTCGCGGGCACCTTCTGGCTGGTCGCCACGCTCACCGCGACCCTGGGCTTCGGCTACCACTACGGCGTGGACCTCATCGCCGGCGTGGTGTTCGCCCTCACCATCGAAGCGGCGCTGCGCTCGTTCGACCGCGGCTGGAACCGCGCGGGAATCCAGATGGTCGCCTACGGCACCACCGTCTTCGCCGCGCTCCTGGTCTGCTACCGCTATCTGCCGATGAAGATGGCCACCCACCCCTGGCTGTTCGGACCGCTGCTCCTCCTGGCGATGGTCTCGGTCATCCACGTCTACATACGCACCACCAGACTGTGGGAGCCGAAGGCGGCGCCGGCGCCACGGCCGGAACCGCAACCCGAGCTGGTGTGAATCAGGCGGCGCCACCCGCGCCGCTCTGCTGACGGCTAAGACCGGCCTGACCGGGCCCCTGTGATCACTACAGTCCCGTCTCATGACGACGACGACCGTCACCACGCGCACGGTGGAATACCCGGCCGACGGCCTGACGATGATCGGGCACCTCGCGCTCCCCGCCGGTACCGGCCGCCGGCCCGCGGTCCTGCTCGGGCCAGAGGGCATGGGACTCAGCGACGTCGAGCGCCGCCGGGCCGAAGCTCTCGCCGAGCTGGGATACGTAGCGCTGGCCTTCGACCTTCACGGCGGGCGCTATGTGGGCGACCCCGAGGAGATGCTGGCCCGTTGCATGCCGCTGCTCGCCGACCCCGACCGGATGCGGGGCATCGGCCACGCGGCACTCGATGTGCTGCGCGCCGAACCGCGGACCGACCCCGACCGGATCGCCGCCATCGGCTACGGCACCGGGGGAGCGATCGCGCTGGAACTCGGGCGCGACGGCGTCGACCTGCGGGCGATCGGCACGGTCAACGCGCTGACCACGGGCCGACCGGGCGAGGCCGAGCGCATTCGCTGCCCTGTGTGGGCCGGGGTCGGCTCGGAGGACCCGATCATGCCGCCCGCGCAACGGGACGCCTTCACCGCCGAGATGCAGGCCGCGGGCGTCGACTGGCGCCTCGTGGTCTACGGCGGGGCCCTGCACGCCTTCCACCACCCGACGGTCGACCACCCCACGGTCCCCGGCGTCGGCCACCACCCGCTCCACGCGCAGCGGGCCTGGCGCGACATCGTCGGCCTGCTCGCCGAGTGCCTGCCCGTGACGGAGTGACGGAGGGACGGAGGGGTGGAGGGGTGGCGGGAGAAGGACCTGGAGACTGAGCACCCGCCGGGGGCGTGATCAGGTCTGGGCCATGTCCACGAAGCGCGAGTAGTGCCCCTGGAAGGCGACCGTGATCGTGGCCGTCGGACCGTTACGGTGCTTGGCCACGATCAGGTCGGCCTCGCCCGCGCGCGGCGACTCCTTCTCGTACGCGTCCTCCCGGTGCAGCAGGATGACCATGTCGGCGTCCTGCTCGATGGAACCACTCTCACGCAGGTCGGAGACCATGGGCTTCTTGTCCGTGCGCTGCTCGGGACCACGGTTGAGCTGCGAGAGCGCGATGACCGGAAGCTCCAGCTCCTTGGCCAGCAGCTTGAGGTTTCGCGACATGTCCGAGACCTCCTGCTGACGGCTCTCGGGGCGCCGCGCGCCGCCGGACTGCATCAGCTGCAGATAGTCGATGACCACCAGCCGCAGATCGTTGCGCTGCTTGAGGCGGCGGCACTTGGCGCGGATCTCCATCATCGACAGGTTCGGGGAGTCGTCGATGTAGAGGGGGGCGGCGGAGACATCGGGCATCCGGCGGGCCAGCCGCGTCCAGTCCTCGTCCGTCATGCTCCCGGACCGCATGTGGTGCAGCGCCACCCGGGCCTCGGCGGACAGCAGTCGCATGGCGATCTCGTTGCGTCCCATCTCGAGCGAGAAGATGACGCTGGGCAGGTTGTTCTTGATCGAGCAGGCCCGCGCGAAGTCCAGGGCGAGGGTGGAGTTGTGCGTGGGCACCATCGACCGGGTGGCCAGATAGAGGTGCTCCGGGTTGTCCACCTGAACACAGCGGACCGGGACGCTCTCGATCTCCCGGACGTCGGTGATGAACCGCTGCCTCAGCTTCGGAGTGCCCGGGCGCCTGCGCTCCTCGTGCATGCGTCGCTTCCGCTCCAACCCGAACACGTCATCGGTCGGTGTGAAGCTGACCCGGTAGGCAATGGAGGTCTTCTCCGAGCGCCCCTTGACCAGCTTCTTCCGCACGCCGCAGCGGTAGCCGAGGCTGACGAGCAGTTCACGGAAGCCTTCGGCCAACGCCTCGTTGGTGACGGTGAACTGAACAGACCCGGCATTCGTTACGGTTCCGTCGGTGTCGAGGAGCCCGGCGAGCAGTTCCCTGCGCTGGGCAATGGAACTGCGCAGGTACTCCTGCGGGATGTGCTTGTCTCCCAAGAGACCCATGTCCCGCAGTCGCGTATGGAGGCCGCCGTGCTTCCTGGTGCACGGGGCACATCGGGGCTCAGAGAAGGAGGACGATGTGATTCTCGCCGCGTTGCTGCTGCCGTCACCCAGCCACGCACCTAGCGTGTACGGCGGAACAGGCAGCTCCCGATGCGGCAGTTGGAGAGGAGCCGCGTTCGTCACGGAGTGGTTCTTGCGCCCGTCAGCCGTGTCGCAGTGCAGCGTCGCGGCGATTTCCTTGGTGGTCTTGACCGAGGCGAAGGTGCGCTGATTGCGATGGCCGTTGTGCTGGGCCGCGGCGGCCTGGGCAGACCTGCGCGAAGCCCGGGTATCGGTGAGCCACTGATGGTCCGCATCGGCAACGACAGTCGTGCCATCGTCGAAAATCATCTCGTAGCACGGCCGCCCCGTCATCACGTCAGTGGTAGCCACTACCCGGGTCGGCTTCCCCGATGCGTCGAGCAGGTAGTCACCTGGCCGCACCTCGCCCATGGTGGTCCACCCCGTGGGGGTGGGCAGCGGCGTATCGAGCGCCAGCGCCTTGCCCATCGCGGGACGGGCGGCGATGACGATCATCTGGCCGGGGTGCAGCCCGTTGGTCAGGGCGTCCAGGTCGGTGAAGCCGGTGGGCACGCCGGACATCTGGCCGCTGCGCGAGCCGATGGCCTCGATCTCGTCGAGCGCGCCCTCCATGATGTCGCCGAGCGGCAGATAGTCCTCGCTGGTGCGCTGCTCGGTGACGGCGTAGATCTCCGCCTGGGCGTTGTTGACGATCTCATCCACATCGCCGTCGGCCGCGTATCCCATCTGGGTGATGCGGGTGCCGGCCTCGACCAGGCGGCGCAGCACCGCGCGCTCATGGACGATCTCGGCGTAGTACTCGGCGTTGGCGGCGGTGGGGACCGACTGGACGAGGGTGTGGAGATACGAGGCGCCGCCGACGCGGGCGATCTCCCCGCGCTTGGTGAGCTCGGCGGCGACGGTGATCGGATCGGCCGGCTCCCCCTTGGCGTACAGGTCGAGGATGGCCTGGTAGACCGTCTCATGGGCGGGTCGGTAGAAGTCGTTGCCCTTGAGGACCTCGACGACATCGGCGATGGCGTCCTTGGACAGCAGCATGCCGCCCAGCACCGACTGCTCGGCGTCCAGGTCCTGGGGCGGCACCCGCTCGAAGCCCGCTCCGCCGCCCTCCTCCCAGGCCCCCGACTCCCGCCCGCGCTCATGCTGCTCGTCACGGCCGCGGCCGCCTTCGCCGCGGCGGAACCGGGGGGAGGGGAACCGGTCGACCGGGCCGGAGTCTGCCCAGGGGTCGTCCATGGGCTCGGGCATGCTCACCCCGCCACCTCCTCCCGTCCGCGGTGCGGACCTCGCCGCGCGTCTCTTTCTTACGCCACGGCTATGACAAACAGGGCGCCCGACTTCCGGTTCCGACGCGGCGGATTCGAGGGGAATCGAGGCCGGAACGGGCAGCGGGCGCCGGACCACGGTAGGCCCGTCTCCCCCCTCAGCCAACTTGGTTATCCACAGGGCATGTGGATGATGGAGGCCATCCTGTGGAGAAGTCCCGCGATCCTGTGCACGGGGCGGGGGACAGCGCTGTGGACAAACACACAGTCACCCCAGACTTGCGCCCCTGACCTGCGGTTTCTTCATCCAGGGGCTGTGCAGGAGAAAAACTTCGGCACCTGGATCAAGATCGCGACAAACGACGCAGAGGAGAGCGTCCCGTACCATCACATGTAAGGGATGCAAGCCAGTTGTGTCTCTTACCTGTGGAAGATTAGATTGCCCCCATGACTACGGCCCCCGCGACCGAGCGGAACACCGCCCGGCGACACGATCGCGAGATCGTCGCGCTCGCCCTCCCCGCCTTCGGCGCACTGGTGGCGGAGCCCCTCTTCGTCATGGCCGACAGCGCCGTCGTCGGCCACCTCGGCACCCCTCAGCTCGCAGGGCTCGGCGTCGCCGCCGCCCTGCTCACCACCGCCGTCAACATCTTCGTCTTCCTCGCCTACGCCACCACGGCCGCCGTGGCGCGCCGGGTCGGCGCGGGCGACCTGGCCGGGGCGCTCCGCCAGGGGCTGGACGGCATCTGGCTCGCCCTCCTCCTCGGCGGCGCCGTCATCGCCGTCACCCTGCCCGCCGCCCCCGGGCTCATCGACCTCTTCGGCGCCTCGGACACCGCGGCCCCGCACGCCGTCACCTATCTGCGCATCAGTTCGCTCGGCGTCCCCGCGATGCTCGTCGTGCTCGCCGCCACCGGCGTGCTCCGCGGCCTCCAGGACACCCGGACCCCGCTGTACGTCGCCATCGGCGGCTTCGCCGCCAACGCCGCGCTGAACGCGACCCTGGTCTACGGCGCCGGGCTCGGCATCGCGGGCTCCGCCTGGGGCACGGTCATCGCCCAGTGCGCCATGGCCGGGGTCTATCTCACCGTCGTCGTACGAGGCGCCAGACGCCACGGCGCCACGCTGCGCCCCGACCCGGCCGGGATCCGGGCCTGCGCCCACGCCGGGGTGCCGCTGCTGGTCCGCACGCTGGCCCTGCGTACCGTCATGGTGATCGCGACCGCGGTGGCGGCCCGCCTCGGCGACGACGAGATCGCCGGGCACCAGATCGTTCTGTCCCTGTGGAACCTGCTGGCCTTCGCCCTGGACGCGATCGCCATCGCGGGCCAGGCGATCATCGGGAGATATCTGGGCGCGGGCGACGCCGAGGGGGCCCGCGCCGCCTGTCGCCGCATGGTCCAGTGGGGCATCGCCTCCGGGGTGGTGCTCGGTCTGCTGGTCGTCGCGGCCCGCCCGCTGTTCATCCCCCTGTTCACCTCGGACGCGGCGGTACGGGACACCCTGCTGCCCGCCCTGCTGGTGACGGCCGCCATCCAGCCGGTGGCCGGTGTCGTCTTCGTCCTGGACGGGGTGCTGATGGGCGCCGGCGACGGCGGCTATCTGGCCTGGGCGATGATCGTCACGCTCGCGGTCTTCGCCCCGGTCGCGATGCTGGTCCCCTCGCTCGGCGGCGGGCTGACGACCCTGTGGTGGACCATGGCGCTGATGATGACGGTCCGGCTGGCCACCCTGTGGCTGCGCGCCCGCTCGGGCCGCTGGCTCGTCACCGGCGCGGTGCGCGCCTGACCCCCGATGACGCCTGCCCCCCTGAAGACACCTGCCCCCGGAGATACCTGAGGGCCGCGACCCCGGCGTGGGTCGCGGCCCTCAGTCATGCCGCGCAGGCCGTGCCGACGTGTCGTGCCGAAGGCAGCGATCAGGCGGCGATGACCTCGACGCCCACCTTGGCGGCAACCTCGGCGTGCAGACGCACCGACACCTGGTGCGCGCCCAGGGTCTTGATCGGGGCGGCCACCTCGATGCGGCGCTTGTCCACCTCCGGGCCACCCGCGTCCTTGATCGCCGAGGCGATGTCGGCCGGGGTGACGGAGCCGAACAGACGGCCGGCGTCGCCGGCGCGGGTCTTCAGCCGCACCTTGACGCCCTCGAGCTGCGCCTTGACCTCGTTGGCCTGCTCGATCGTGGCGATCTCGCGGATGCGACGACCGCGGCGGATCTGCTCGACGTCCTTCTCGCCACCCTTGGTCCAGCGGATCGCCAGACCACGCGGAACCAGGTAGTTACGGGCGTAACCGTCCTTGACGTCCACGACGTCACCGGCGGTACCGAGGCCGGAGACCTCATGGGTGAGGATGATCTTCATGAATCGGTCACCCTTCCCTTATCGCGCGGTGGAGGTGTAGGGCAGCAGCGCCATCTCACGGCTGTTCTTCACGGCCGTGGCGACGTCACGCTGGTGCTGGGTGCAGTTGCCGGTGACCCGGCGGGCACGGATCTTGCCGCGGTCGGAAATGAACTTCCGCAGCAGGTTCGTGTCCTTGTAGTCGACGTAGGAGATCTTCTCCTTGCAGAACACGCAAACCTTCTTCTTAGGCTTGCGAGCAGGCGGCTTCGCCATTGTCTCTCTCCAGTGTGATCAAGAAGTTTGTGCTGGTCGCCCTGACCAGGCCGGGCGCTGTTTCACGTGAAACAGCGCATCCGGGGCCTAGAAGGGCGGCTCGTCTGAGTAGCCGCCGGAGTTGCCGGAGCCGCCGCCCCAGCCACCGCCGCCGCCCTGACCGCCGGCCGGGGCGCTGCTCGCCCACGGGTCGTCGGCCGGAGCGCCGCCCTGCTGGCCGCCGCCGGGGCCGCCGCCCCAGCCGCCGCCACCCTGACCGCCGCCCTGGCCGCCGCCGTATCCGCCCTGGCCGCCGCGGCCGGCGGTCTTGGTGACCTTCGCCGTGGCGTTGCGCAGGCTGGCGCCGACCTCGTCGACGTCCAGCTCATAGACCGTGCGCTTGACTCCCTCGCGGTCCTCGTAGGACCGCTGCTTCAGCCGGCCCTGCACGATGACGCGCATGCCGCGCTGGAGCGACTCGGCGACGTTCTCCGCGGCCTGCCGCCACACCGAGCACGTGAGGAAGAGGCTCTCGCCGTCCTTCCACTCGTTGGTCTGCCGGTCGAAGGTACGGGGAGTGGACGCGACACGGAACTTCGCGACCGCCGCACCGGACGGGGTGAAGCGCAGCTCGGGGTCGTCGACGAGATTGCCGACGACCGTGATGACGGTCTCGCCTGCCATTGGGGGAACCTCTCGGCGGGTACTGCTGGGCTGCTTGCTACTCGTTGCGATTCGGCCCGATGACCGCTGAGCGCTTACGCGGTCAGTGGGTCTCGGGACGGAGGACCTTGGTCCGGAGGACCGACTCGTTCAGGTTCAGCTGGCGGTCGAGCTCCTTGACGACCGCGGGCTCGGCCTGCAGGTCGATGACCGAGTAGATGCCCTCGGGCTTCTTCTTGATCTCGTACGAGAGACGACGACGGCCCCAGGTGTCGACCTTCTCCACCTTGCCGTTGCCCTCGCGGACGACGGAAAGGAAGTTCTCGATCAGCGGGGAGACAGCGCGCTCCTCGAGATCGGGGTCGAGGATGACCATCACCTCGTAGTGACGCATGTGGAACCCACCTCCTTTGGACTCAGCGGCCACGGTCGATCCGTGGCAGGAGGGTCGTGATGCGTACCGCACCGGTGTCTGAGCAGACACCACTGCGGACGGTACACACTACCCGCCGACTGCCGCCGGGTTGAAATCCGGGCGTCTCTCGCCGCAATCTGTACACATCGGGTGTGAGCGGCGTTACAGTTTCGCCGCTTTGCCATATGTGCTCTCCCCGGAGGTACCCCATGGCACAGGCAGCACGACCGCACCGCGGCCTCCTCTCCTTCCTCGACACCGACGGCAAGGCGCATCCCGTCGAGAACCGCTTCGCCGCGGCAACCCTGCTGATCGGCGTCATCGCCTTCATCACCGCCCATTTCCCCGGCCTGCACCTGGTCAGCTCGTGGACGGGCCTGGTCGGCATCGTCACCGGCCTGTGGGGACAGCTGATCTCCGCGACCACCGGTGAGCGCTTCCTGCTGATCATCGGGCTCGGCGCGGCCGGCGTCGGCTTCTATCTCGGCATGGCGCACGGCGGCCTGTTCGGCGGCGTCCTGGGCTGAAGTCCGGCCCGGCCCATTGCCCCCGGGCCCAAACGGGGCATGTCCTTGGCGCAGTAGGCTTCGGCGCGAGAGCCGGAGCCCCGACCATGGGGACAAACCTGCCGAGGAGCGCCCCGCATGAGCCTGACCCTGAGGACGATCAGCCGAGAGCAGCATCTGGCGTACATCCAGAGCCTGCCCGCGGCCAGCCACATGCAGGTCCCGGCATGGGCGGACGTCAAGAAGGAGTGGCGCTCGGAGAACCTCGGCTGGTTCGACGCGACCGGCCAGCTGGTCGGCGTGGGCCTCGTCCTCTACCGGCAGCTCCCCAAGATCAAGCGCTATCTCGCGTACCTCCCCGAGGGCCCGGTCATCAACTGGTACTCGCCCCACCTCGAGGACTGGCTGCGCCCGATGCTCGCGCACCTCAAGCAGCAGGGCGCCTTCTCCGTGAAGATGGGCCCGCCGGTCATCATCCGCCGCTGGGACGCCGCCGCGATCAAGGCCGGCATCCAGAACCCGGATGTGAAGCGGCTGCGCGACATCGAGGCGACCTTCATCGAGCCACGCGCCTTCGAGGTCGCCGACCGGCTGCGCCGCATGGGCTGGCAGCAGGGCGAGGACGGCGGGGCCGGCTTCGGCGACGTCCAGCCGCGCTACGTCTTCCAGGTGCCCCTGGAGAACCGCTCGCTGGAGGACGTCCACAAGGGCTTCAACCAGCTGTGGCGGCGCAACATCAAGAAGGCCGAGAAGGCCGGCGTCGAGGTCGTCCAGGGCCAGTACGAGCACCTGGCCGAGTGGCAGCGGCTGTACGAGATCACCGCGGAGCGCGACCACTTCCGGCCCCGCCCGCTCAGCTACTTCCAGCGGATGTGGCAGGCCCTCAACACCGAGGACCCCAACCGGATGCGGCTGTACTTCGCCATCCATGAGGGCGAGGCCGTCGCCGCCGCCACCATGCTGATCGTCGGCGGCCACGTCTGGTACTCCTACGGCGCCTCCGCCAACCACAAGCGCGAGGTCAGGCCCTCGAACGCGATGCAGTGGCGGATGCTGCGCGACGCCTACGCGCTCGGCGCGACCGTCTACGACCTGCGGGGCATCAGCGACTCGCTGGACGAGAACGACCACCTCTTCGGCCTCATCCAGTTCAAGGTGGGCACCGGCGGCCAGGCCGCCGAATACCTCGGCGAGTGGGACTTCCCCCTCAACAAGCTGCTGCACAAGGCGCTGGACATCTACATGTCCCGCCGCTGACTTCCCCGAATTCTTGACTCTCCACCTACGCTGCATACCTTCAATACACCGCGGCCACGAGAAAGGTTCCGGGACCGGCCAATGGCGCTCACCCTCTATGTCGACACCGCGCGCTGGCGGGCACACCAGCAGTTGGTGATTCAGCAGTTCCCAGGCATAGTCCCGGTCTGCAAGGGCAACGGCTACGGCTTCGGCCACGAGCGGCTGGCCGAGGAGGCCGCCCGCATCGGAGCCGACATCCTGGCGGTGGGGACCACCTACGAGGCCGCCCGGATGAAGGACTTCTTCAGCGGTGACCTGCTGGTGCTCACCCCCTTCCGCCGGGGCGAGGAACCCGTGCCGCTGCCGGACCGGGTGATCCGCTCGGTGTCGTCGGTCGACGGTGTGTACGGCCTGGTGAACGCGCGCGTGGTCATCGAGGTCATGAGCAGCATGAAGCGCCACGGCGTCGCCGAGGAGGACCTCCCCAAGCTGCACGCCGCGATAGAGAACGTCCGGCTGGAGGGCTTCGCCATCCACCTCCCCCTGGACCGCACCGACGGGCTGGACGCGGTCGAGGAGGTCATCGCCTGGATGGACCGGCTGCGCGCCGCCCGGCTGCCGCTGCACACGATGTTCGTCAGCCACCTCAAGTCCGATGAGCTGGCACGCCTGCAGCAGCAGTTCCCGCAGACCCGGTTCCGCGCGCGCATCGGCACCCGGCTGTGGCTGGGGGACCACGACGCGACCCAGTACCGGGGCTCGGTGCTCGATGTCACCCGGGTCGCCAAGGGCGACCGCTTCGGCTACCGCCAGCAGAAGGCCGCCTCCGACGGCCATCTGGTGGTCGTGGCCGGTGGCACCTCCCACGGCGTCGGCCTGGAGGCCCCCAAGGCCCTGCACGGTGTGATGCCGCGCGCCAAGGGCGTCGCCCGCGCCGGGCTCGCGACCGTCAACCGCAACCTGTCGCCGTTCGTCTGGGCGGGCAAGCAGCGCTGGTTCGCCGAGCCGCCGCACATGCAGGTGTCCATCCTGTTCGTGCCGGGCGACGTCGCGCCCCCGCAGGTGGGCGACGAGCTGGTGGCCCATCTGCGGCACACCACGACGCAGTTCGACCGGCTGGTCGACCGCTGAGTCACCGGGCCGGAAAGGGCCCGAGGCCGCGACCTCCCGGATCCGGTGGTCACGGCCTCGGGCCCTTCGCCGTTATCGAGTACCGGCGGGAGCTCACTCGGGTCTGACGCCCCACTCCACCCGCGCCGTCCCTTCGTACGCCGCCGCGCGCCGCGCCTCGCCCAGGACGAACGCGTCGGGGGCCTGGTCCAGCACGCCGCCCGACGGGTCGTCCGAGCCGTCCCGGCGCACCACGTCCCGCTCGGGCATCAGCACGTCCCGCAGGACCAGCGCGCACAGGTACAGCGTGCCCAGCACATGGACGATCACCGCCAGCTGGTACCCCTCCGGCGGCAGCCCGCGGTGCTTGTCACCGCTGCCCGTGTACGCGAGATACATCCAGATGCCGAGGAAATACATCACCTCGCACGCCTGCCACACCAGGAAGTCGCGCCACCGCGGCCGGGCCAGGGCCGCCAGCGGGATCAGCCACAGCACGTACTGCGGCGAGTACACCTTGTTGGTGATCACGAAGGCGGCGACGAGCAGGAAGGCGATCTGCGCCAGGCGGGGGCGCCGCGGCGCGCACAGGACGAGCGCGGCGATGCCGGCGCAGGCCAGCAGCATCAGCAGTGTGGCGTACGTGTTGACGTTGTCGAGGGGGTCGCCGGTGCGCTGGGAGACCACCAGCCACAGGGAGCCGAAGTCGACGGGCCGGTCCCTGCTGAAGGTGTAGAAGGCGAGCCAGCCCTCGCGGAGGTGGAGACCCCCGCGGCTGCTGATCATGACTGGCACGTTCACCACCAGCCAGGCCGCCAGCGCCCCGCCCAGCGCCGTCCCGAAGGCGCGCAGCCGGCCGGCCCGCAGGCACAGCACCAGCAGCGCGCCGAGCAGCAGCACCGGATAGAACTTCGCGGCCGTCGCGAGACCCAGCAGGGCGCCGGCCGCCAGCGGGCGGCTGCGCGACCACATGAGTATCCCGGCGGACGTGAGCGCGACCGCGAAGAGATCCCAGTTCACGGTCGCGGTCAGGGCCAGGGCGGGGGCGAGTGCGACGAGCAGGGCGTCCCAGGGGCGGCGGCGGTGCGTACGCGAGACGCAGACGGCGATGACGACGGCGCAGACCATCAGCATGCCCGCGTTGACCATCCAGTAGATCTGCTCCTGGTGCTGGAGCGACCCGCTGTGCGGGGTGAGCCGGGAGGCGACCTCCATGAACAGACCGGTGAGGACCGGATACTCCAGGTAGTCCATTCCGTCCGCGGCGCCCGGTATGCGGTGGAAGTACGGAACGACGTTCTCCGCGAATCCGCGGCCCGCGTACAGGTGGGGGATGTCCGAGTAGCAGGCGTGGGTGTACTGGGCGGTGGCGCCGTAGAACCAGCCGCCGTTGTAGCAGGGCACCTTCTGCACCATGCCCAGCGCGAACATCCCGATGACGACGAGCGCGATGATCCGCACCGGTGTCCACCAGCTCGTCCCGAGCAGCGCACGGCGCCCGGCGGGCCCGCCGATCAGCTCGCTGCCGGCCGCGGCCACCGCGTCCTCGGCGGTCGGCCGTACGGGCTCGGCCTCTCGGTTGCTGCGTCGCACGCTCGTCATGGCCCCATCCTGCCGTACGGGCGGGGCAGGGGCCGTGAGGCCCGCCCCAGGGCCCCGGACGGCCGTCGGAGGGGCTGGGAGGCCCATGAGGCGGGAAAGGCGCCGCGCGGGGCCCACAAGCGCCGAGAAAACGGCGGCGGCCGCGCCGGAGCGGGTGACGCTCCGGCGCGGCCGCCGTGAGGGGGAGGGCGGGGTGCTCGCCGACGGGCTCCGCGGCCCGGGCTAGCCGTTGCCCCCGAACCAGCCGCCGCCGTCGGCCGGGGGCTCCGTGGTCGGCGAACTGGTGCCGCCGCCTGGGCCGCCTCCCCCGTTGCCGTTGCCTCCTCCGTTGCCGTTGCCCCCGCCGTCGTTACCGCCGTTGCCCCCGCCGTTGTCGTTGCAGTTGATGTCCAGCGGGTCGCAGGTGTCCGTCGAGGACGGGGTGGTGGACGGGGTCTCCGACGACGGCGTCTCGGAAGGCGACTCCGAGGACGGCGTCTCGGAAGGCGTCCTCGAGGGCGGCGTGGAAGGCGGCTGGGTGGTCGGGCTCGCGCCGTCCCCGAAGATCTCCTTGCCGATGGGGCCGGGCTTCGGGAAGTCCTTGACTTCCTTGCCCTTCATCGCCGCGCGCATGTAGTCGGCCCAGATCTCGGCCGGGAACGAGGCTCCGTGGATCGACGCGTTCGGTCGGCCGGTGCCGACGCCGCGCATGGAGAGGAACTCCTGCTTCTTGGCCTTGTCATCGACCCGCCACATGCCGATCGCCGTGGACAGCTGCGGGGTGTAGCCGGAGAACCAGGCCGACTTGTTCTCATCGGTGGTACCGGTCTTGCCCGCGGCGGGACGGCCGATCTGCGCCGAGGTACCGGTGCCGTGCTCCACCACGTTCTTCAGGACGTCGGTGACGTTGTCCGCCACATTCGCGTCGAACGCCTGCCTGAGCTTGGCGTCGTGCTTGTGGTCGTATTTGGTCTCGCCCTTCCGCTCCACCGTCTCGACCGAGTAGGGGTCGGCCTGCTTGCCGCTGGCCGCGAAGGTCGCGTAAGCCCCGGCGAGCCGGATGGCACTGGGCGCGGAGGTGCCCAGAGAGAACGTCGGGGTGATCGACGCCATCTGGTCCTTGCTGAGGCCCGCGTCGATCGCCGCCTGCTGCACCTTTTCCAAGCCGACGTCCATGCCGAGTTGGATGTACGGGGTGTTCACCGAGAACTGCATCGCGGTGCGCAGGGTGATCTTGCCCCGGTTCTCGTCACCGTCGTTCCGCTGGTGCCATTCCTTGCCGTCCTTGTCGTGCCAGACGGTCCCCTTGTAGTCCCGCAGCGTCAGTTTGTTGTCACCGTTGTAGACGCTCTTGGGGGAGACGCGGGTGCGCATCGAGTCGGGCTGGTCGGGGGGACCGGTCTTGTCGAGGACCCCGTCCCTCATCGCGGCGGCCAGCACGAAGGGCTTGAAGGTCGAGCCCACCTGGACGCCCGTGTAGTCGGCGTTGTTCCGGTAGTGCTCCAGGGCGTTCTTACCGCCATAGATGGCGACGATCTTGCCCGTCCTGGGTTCCACCGAGGCCCCGCCGAACTGCACGTACTTGTCATACTTAGGCCGCAGTTTCGGGTTGATGTTCTCCTTGCTCACCTTCTTGACGGCCGCCTCGAGCTGGTTCATCTTCTCCCGGTCGAAGGTGGTCCGGATCTGGTAGCCACCCCTGTCCAGCATCGCCTTGGTGATGTTGGTGTGCGCGATGATGTAGTTGTCGGCGAGATCGGTGAGGTAGCCGATCTGACCTTCCTTGTTCGTCGCGATCTTCGGCTCCCGGGGGCTCGGGAATCTCTTGTCGATCCACTCCTGGCTCTTGGCCTTGGACATCCTCCCCACCTCGGCCTCACGCTTGAGGATCCACTCCCAGCGCAGCTTCGCCCGCTTGGTGTTCGCCGCACTGCCGGCGTTGGCCCCGTAACCGCCGGCCGGGTCGTAGAGGTTGGGGCCGTTGAGGGTCGCGGCGAGGAAGGCGCTCTGGCTCGCGTCCAGATCCTTGCAGTCCTTGTCGTAGTACGCGCGGGCCGCCGCCTGGCATCCGTAGGCGCCACGCCCGTAGTACGCGGTGTTCAGGTAGCCGGCGAGGATGTCTTCCTTGTCCATCGTCGCGCCGACCTTTATGGAGATGAACAGCTCCTTGACCTTGCGCGTGACCGTCTGCGACTGGTCGAGGTAGGTGTTCTTCACGAACTGCTGAGTGATGGTGGAACCGCTCTGTGTCGCCCCGCCCTTGGCCATGTTGACGACCGCGCGCGCGATGCCCATCGGGTCGACGCCGCGATCTTCGTAGAAGCTGGCGTTCTCCGCGGAGATCACCGCGTTCTGCATTTCCTTGGGGATCTCGCTCAGCGGCACGATCTGGCGGTTGTATTCACCCTTGCCGGAGACCACCATCTGCTTGCCGTCGGCCCAGTAGTAGACGTTCTTCTCGACCTGGGAGGCGGCCTGCGCGGTGGGCACCTCCACCAGCCACAGCCCGATGCCCACGGCGCCGACGAGCATCGCGAAGAAGAAGAGGAAGGTCCCGGTCACCAGCTTCCAGGACGGCACCCAGCGCCGGAAACCGTCCTTGCCGGCGCGCGGGTAGTCGATGAAGCGCTTCTTTTTGGGTCGGCCGTCACCGCCCCCGCCACGCCCCCGGCCACCGCCGGCGGCACGCCGACCGCCGCCGTGGCCCCCGCGGCCCGCGCCCCCGGCGTCGGGATCGGCGCCTCGTCGGCGACTGCCGCCGCGCTGTGCGGCGCGCCGGGCTTCGGCCCGGCCGCCGTAGGGACGCTCCTCCCCGTGCGGGGCGGATTCCGACCCGGTGGTGCTTCGCGGCTGGGCCGCGCGGCGTCCTGAAGACTGCTGCGCGGCGCGCCGGGCCGCTGCTCGTCCGCCGCCCTGTGACTGTGGCGGCTTGCGACGGTGCTCGCTCATGGAACGACTACTCCTCGGGCAGGCGCTATCGCCTGAAAGCGGCAGGTGGCTTTCGGTCCCCCCGATGTGCGCGCGGGCCGCTGGTGGGTACCGGGCGCACTGCATCCAGGACGAGGACGCCTGACGGCGTCGCTTGGTTCCCAGTGCTGTGCATGGCGAACAGAGTACGCACGGTCAAAACCAACCCAGTCATGATCTTCACTCCATAACAGTCAGTTCGCGTCCCGCGAATTGGCGATGTGACGCCGTTCACCATGGCTCCCCTTGTCCCACCAGGATCACGGTTCTATCGTCTGGATGTATCGAGCCGATACATCAGCTCGGCATAAGGACCCAGGAGACAGGGGAGGCGGCGTATGGGAAGACGCTCGGGCATCCTTGAGTTCGCCATCCTGGGCCTGCTCCGCGAGTCCCCGATGCACGGCTATGAGCTGCGGAAGCGCCTCAACACCTCGCTGGGGGTGTTCCGTGCGTTCAGCTACGGCAGCCTCTACCCCTGCCTCAAGACACTGGTCGCCAACGGCTGGCTGATCGAGGAACCCGGCAGCGCCCCCGAGGAAGCTCTCGCGGCGTCGCTCGCCGGCCGCCGGGCGAAGATCGTCTACAGATTGACGGCGGAGGGGAAGGAGCGCTTCGAGGAGTTGCTCGCCCACACCGGCCCGGACGCGTGGGAGGACGAGCACTTCGGCGTGCGCTTCGCCTTCTTCGGGCAGACGTCGCGGGATGTGCGGATGCGGGTGCTGGAGGGGCGTCGCAGCCGCCTCGAGGAGCGCCTGGAGAAGATGCGCGCTTCCCTCGCCCGCACCCGTGAGCGGCTCGACGACTACACCCTCGAGCTGCAGCGGCACGGCATGGAGTCGGTGGAACGTGAAGTCCGCTGGCTCAACGAGCTGATTGAGAGCGAGCGGGCCGGGCGCGATCAGCGCGGCGGCCCCGCGGACCAGGATCGGCCGCATGAGCAGGAGCAGGGCCGGTCCCCCGAGCTGGACCGCTCACCACCGCAGGACCAGTCAGGAGATACGGACGGCCTGCCCCGGCACCGGGGTGGTTCCCGGCCGGATCCGTCCGATGACACCGCCAAGTGAAGCCCCGCACCCGCAGGGCTTCGTCGAGTACACACAGGGAGCAACCGGAATGGGTTCGGTTCGCGTAGCCATCGTCGGCGTGGGCAACTGCGCCGCCTCGCTGGTGCAGGGCGTCGAGTACTACAAGGACGCCGACCCCGGCACCCGCGTGCCGGGTCTGATGCACGTGCAGTTCGGCGACTACCACGTGCGGGACGTGGAGTTCGTGGCCGCGTTCGACGTGGACGCCAAGAAGGTCGGCCTCGACCTCGCCGACGCGATCGGCGCCAGCGAGAACAACACGATCAAGATCTGCGACGTGCCCTCGACCGGCGTCACGGTCCAGCGCGGCCACACCCTCGACGGCCTGGGCAAGTACTACCGCCAGACGATCGACGAGTCCGAGGAGACCCCGGTCGACGTCGTCCAGGTCCTCAAGGACAAGCAGGTCGACGTCCTGGTCTGCTACCTCCCCGTGGGTTCCGAGGACGCCGCCAAGTTCTACGCCCAGTGCGCCATCGACGCCAAGGTCGCCTTCGTCAACGCGCTCCCGGTCTTCATCGCCGGCACCAAGGAGTGGGCGGACAAGTTCACCGAGGCCGGTGTGCCGATCGTCGGTGACGACATCAAGTCGCAGGTCGGTGCCACGATCACGCACCGCGTGCTGACGAAGCTGTTCGAGGACCGCGGTGTGGTCCTGGACCGCACCATGCAGCTGAACGTCGGCGGCAACATGGACTTCAAGAACATGCTCGAGCGTGAGCGCCTGGAGTCCAAGAAGATCTCCAAGACCCAGGCCGTCACCTCCCAGATCACCGACCGTGAGCTGGGCGAGGACAACGTCCACATCGGTCCGTCGGACTTCGTGGCCTGGCTGGACGACCGCAAGTGGGCCTACGTCCGGCTGGAGGGCCGCGCGTTCGGTGACGTCCCGCTGAACCTGGAGTACAAGCTCGAGGTGTGGGACTCCCCGAACTCGGCGGGCGTCATCATCGACGCGCTGCGCGCCGCGAAGATCGCCAAGGACCGCGGCATCGGCGGCCCGATCCTCTCCGCCTCCTCGTACTTCATGAAGTCGCCGCCGGTCCAGTACTTCGACGACGAGGCCCGGGAGAACGTGGAGAAGTTCATCCGGGGTGAAGTCGAGCGCTAGCGAGACACAACGCTGCGCGCTAGCGAGACACAACGCTTAGCGAGACACAGCGCTGGGCGCCAGCTTGACACGGCGCTAGGCCGGGCGTCGCAGAGCACGGCTTGATCACGGGCCTCCGGGGTAATCCCCCTGGAGGCCCGTGTCGTGTGTGAGGCTGACGCCATGCCCGTTGTGCGTGATCTGCGCGTACTGCTCCAGCTGCGCGACTTCCGGCGCCTCCTGGCCGTTCGCCTGCTGTCCCAGTCGGCCGACGGCGTCTACCAGGTCGCGCTGGCCGCCCATGTGGTCTTCTCCCCGGAGAAGGAGACCTCGGCCGCGGCGATCGCCTCGGCCATGGCGGTCCTGCTGCTCCCCTACTCCCTGCTGGGCCCCTTCGCCGGGGTCCTGCTCGACCGGTGGCGCCGCCGCCAGGTCCTGCTCCACGGCAACGCCCTGCGCTGCGGACTGGCGGCGGGAACCGCGGTTCTGATCCTCGCGCAGGTTCCCGACTGGATCTTCTATGTCTCCGCCCTGTCAGTGACGGGCGTCAACCGCTTCGTCCTGGCCGGCCTCTCCGCCTCGCTGCCGCGGGTGGTCGACACCCAGGAGCGCTTGGTCATGGCCAACTCCCTGTCCCCGACGGCGGGAACGCTCGCGGCTACCGTCGGCGGCGCCCTGGCCCTCGTCCTGCGCATCGCGGTCCCGGACGGCTCCTCCTCCGACGCCGTCGTGGTCCTGACGGGTTCGGCGCTCTATCTCGGCGCCGCGACCGCGGCGCTGAGGATGCCACCCGGGCTGCTGGGGCCCGAGCCCTCGGCGCTCCAACCCCACCTTCGCGCGGCCCTGTTGAGCACCGTGCGCGGCCTGACCGCGGGGCTGCGTCATCTGTGGGAGCGCCGGGCTCCCACGGTGGCTCTGGCGGCCATGACATCGATGCGCTTCTGCTACGGGGCGCTGACGGTGATGGTGTTGATGCTCTGCCGGTATGCGTGGGCCCGAACCGAGTCGGAGGGTCTGGCGCTCCTCGGGCTCGCCGTAGCCGTCTCGGGCGCGGGCTTCTTCGCGGCGGCGGTGGTCACCCCGGGGGCGGTGGCCCGGCTGAGCCCCGCAACCCACCCGGACGGCCGGCTCCGCTGGATCGTGGTGTGTGCGGCGGCCGCGACCGTGCTGGTGCCGGGGCTGGGGCTGTTCTTCGAGCCCGCTCCGATGCTCGCCGCCGCCTTCGTTCTCGGCCTCGTCACCCAGGGCGCCAAGATCGCCACCGACACCGTGGTGCAGTCCTCGATCGCCGATGACTTCCGCGGCCGGATCTTCTCCCTGTACGACGTGCTCTTCAACGCGGCCTTCGTCGCGGGAGCCGGGGTCGCGGCGCTGGCCCTGCCACCCGATGGCCGCTCGGCCGTCCTGGTGATTTTGGTGGCCGCGCTCTACGCGGCGACCGCCGTCGTCGTCTTGTTTCACGTGAAACATGCTCCGCGCGAGACCGCTCGGCCCGATGTTTCACGTGAAACCTGAGACGTCAGTCCTGAGGCTGAGCCGCCCACCACTCATGGAGGGCCGCGACGGCGGCCTCCCGCTCCATGGGGCCGTACTCGAGCCGCAGTTCCAGGAGATGCTTGTACGCCTTGCCGACCTTCGGGCCTGGCCCGATCCCGAGAATCTTCATGATCTCGTTGCCGTCCAGGTCCGGCCGGATCGCGTCCAGCTCCTCCTGCTCCTGCAGCCGGGCGATGCGCTCCTCCAGCCCGTCGTACGCACGTGACAGAGCGCCGGCCTTCTTCTTGTTCCGCGTGGTGCAGTCCGAGCGGGTCAGCTTGTGCAGCCGCTCCAGCAGCGGGCCCGCGTCCCGTACGTAGCGCCGCACCGCCGAGTCCGTCCACTCGCCGGTGCCGTAGCCGTGGAAGCGCAGATGCAGCTCGACCAGACGCGAGACGTCCTTGACCAGTTCATTGGAGTACTTGAGCTTGGTCATCCGCGACTTGGTCAGCTTGGCGCCCACCACCTCATGGTGGTGGAAGGAGACCCGGCCGTCCTTCTCGAACCGGCGCGTCTTGGGCTTCCCGATGTCATGCAGCAGCGCCGCCAGCCGCAGTACCAGGTCGGGTCCGTCCTGTTCCAGGGCGATGGCCTGCTCCAGCACGGTCAGAGTGTGCTCGTACACGTCCTTGTGCCGGTGGTGCTCATCACGCTCCAGGCGCAGCGCCGGAAGCTCCGGCAGGACATGCTCGGCGAGGCCGGTGTCGACGAGAAGCCGGAGCCCCTTCACGGGGCGGGCGCCCAGGATGAGCTTGTTGAGCTCCTCCCGTACCCGCTCGGCCGAGACGATCTCGATCCGGCCCGCCATCGCCTTCATCGCGGCGATCACCTCGGGCGCCACATCGAAGTCGAGCTGGGCCGCGAAGCGCGCGGCGCGCATCATCCGCAGCGGATCGTCGGAGAAGGAGTCCTCAGGGGTGCCGGGAGTGCGCAGCACTCGGGCGGCGAGATCCTCGAGGCCGTGGTGCGGATCGATGAATTCCTTGCGCGGCAGCGCGACGGCCATGGCGTTGACGGTGAAGTCCCGACGGACCAGGTCCTCGTCGATGGAGTCGCCGTAGGAGACCTCGGGCTTCCGTGACGTACGGTCGTACGCCTCCGACCGATAAGTCGTGATTTCGATCTGGAAGCTCTGACTCGCCCCGTCTCCGTTCCGGCCCTCCTTGCGGCAGCCGACCGTGCCGAAGGCGATGCCGACCTCCCAGACCGCGTCGGCCCAGGGTCGGACGATCTTGAGCACATCGTCCGGCCGCGCGTCCGTGGTGAAGTCCAGATCGTTACCGAGACGGCCCAGCAGCGCGTCCCGCACCGATCCGCCGACCAGGGCAAGGCCGAACCCGGCCGCTTCGAAGCGGCGGGCGAGATCGTCGGCTACGGGAGACACCCGCAGAAGCTCGCCCACGGCGCGGCGCTGCACCTGGCTGAGCTCGTTGGTCGACTGCGGGTGGTGGCTGTCATTGTTGGCGTTCGGCACAACAGAACAGGGTACGTGTCCGCCCGCCCCGGGGCCTCCTCCGCGATCCGACGCATCGAACCGGTGACGATCTTGTGGAGCCCTCCACAGCACTTCGTCACAGCGGGCATCGTTACCATTTCGTGGACGCATTCAGCGGTGACCACTGACGACCACTGACGACGAGGGACGGGCGAGCGCGTGGCCGAGCCGGCAGAGCTCAAGGGGACAACTTCCGCTCGCGCCCGTCGCTGGCTGCGGCGCACCGGGGCACTGCTGACCGCGGCGCCCCTCCTCGCGGGCGTCCTGCAGATCCCGGCGGCTCCCGGCGCCCATGCTCAGCCCGCCCCCACGCAGGCCAAGGCGAGCGGCTCCCGCACCGTCGACGTCTCCGTCGATTCGCTCACCCCCACCACCCCCTCGAAGAGCGACACGCTCACCGTCCGGGGCACGGTCACCAACCGCGGCGACTCGACGATCAACACCTCCTACGTGGGGCTCCGGGTCGGCCAGCCGATGAACGGCCGCAACGACATCGACACGGTCGCCAAACGGACGGGCTACTCGCCCACCCTCGACGGCACCGAGGTCGCCGAGAAGTACGAGCAGAAGATCGGCAAGCTGCCCGTCGGCATCAGCCGTGACTTCACCCTCTCCATACCGGTGAAGGAGCTGCACCTCGGCGCGAACGGCGTGTACCAGATCGGCGTCTCGCTCACCGGACAGACCAAGAGCCGTCCCTGGCCGCAGGTCATGGGCATCCAGCGGACCTTCCTCCCCTGGCAGCAGACCGCCGCCCCCAAGAAGAGCAAGCTCACCTATCTGTGGCCGCTCATCTCCACCACCCACCTCACCGCCCGGACCGGTGCCGATGAGCAGCAGACGCCGATCTTCCAGAACGACGACCTCGCGGCGGAGCTCGCCCCGGGCGGGCGGCTGCAGCAGCTGGTGGCCCTGGGCAAGAACCTGCCCGTCACCTGGGTGATCGACCCGGACCTGCTCGCCACCGTCGAGGCGATGACCAAGCGGTACGAGGTCCAGGGCCAGACGGACGAGGACACGACGGAGGGCCGGGGCCAGGCCGTGGCCATGCAGTGGCTCAACGACCTGGAGCAGGCCGTCCAGGGACACCAGGTGGTGGCCCTGCCCTTCGCCGACCCCGACCTCGCCTCGCTCGCACACCGCGGCAAGAACGTCACGGGCGCCCTCAGCCACCTTCAGAGCGCCACTGCGCTGGCCTCCACGACCGTGGACACCATCCTCCATGTGAAGCCGCGCACGGACTTCGCCTGGCCGGTGAACGGCGCCATCGACTCCTCGATCGTGGACGTCGCCACCTCCGCCGGCGCACACAACATCATCGCCCGCAGCGACAGCCTCCGCGAGACCGGCGACCTGCAGTACACCCCCACCGCCGCCCGTCAGATCGGCGGTGGCAACACGGCGGTGGTCGCGGACGCGCGGCTGTCCACCGCCTTCACGGGCGACATGACGAGGGCGGAGAACGCCACACTCGCCATCCAGAGGTTCCTCGCCCAGAGCCAGATGCTGACCCTCCAGGCGCCGGACAAGCAGCGCAGCGTCGTCGTGGCCCCGCAGCGGATGCCCACCGCCACCCAGGCGCAGGCCATGGCGGCGGCCCTGGGCGCCCTGTCGGGCCGCTGGACGCAGCCGGCCAGCCTGGGGGAGGCCGCCAAGGCCCAGCCCGACCCGCGCGCCACCCAGCGAGTGCCGGGAGCCCGCTCGTACCCGGCCACGCTGCGTCGCCAGGAGCTGCCGACCGACGGATTCCGCAAGATCCAGCAGACCCAGTCCACCCTCGACAAGTTCGAGGTGATCCTCACCGCCAAGGGACGCGTGGTCACCCCGTTCGGCACCGCGATCATGCGGGAGATGTCCACCTCGTGGCGCAGCGACCCGCGGGGCTCGACCGGCTTCCGTGACTCCGTCCAGGCGTACCTCCAGGGGCTCACCGAGAAGGTGCGACTCGTCAAGAAGACGGACGTGACCCTGTCCGGGCGCAGCGCCACGATCCCGGTGACCGTGCAGAACAACCTTCTGCAACCCGTCGAGCTGCGGCTGGTCCTCCGGTCCCAGCAGGGCAACCGTCTGGCGGTCAGCGAGCCCCAGGTGGTCACGGTCCAGGGCGGGCACACCCAGTCGGTGAAGTTCGGCACCACGGCCAACGCCAACGGACGCGCCTGGGTGACCGCCCAGCTGTACACCGTGGACGACCAGGCCTACGGCCCCGAGATGTCCTTCAAGGTGAATGTCACCGAAATCACGTCCACGGTCATCCTGGTGATCGCGGGCGGGGTGCTGCTGCTCGTTCTCGCCGGGATCCGGATCTACCTCCAGCGCAAGCGGTCCGCCGCCAGGAGTGGTGAAGACGGCGCGGGGAACAGCGAGAAGCAGGACGGAGAGGCGGCCGAGGACGAGCACGCCGAGCCCGACGAGGGCGAGCGTGCGCGCGCCCTGGTGCCCGGGCAGCCGAGTGACCCGGCACCGGACACCGGATCGCAAAGCGCTGACCTATCCGGCTCGGGTGAGAAAGTGGAGCGTTGAGCAATGGCGCGGCCGGCCGGCCGCAGCGGATGATGAGGTGGGGTAGCGATGAACGCGCCGTATGACGGTGATCGCGGCCATGGCGCGGGCAGTGACCCCGCCGGCCGGGTACCGCCGCCGCAGAGCGGCCCGCACGCCCACCAGAGCCCCTACGGACCGGAGCCGCACCAGCAGGATCCGTATCTGGGCGACCCCCGCGATATCTCCTACAGCCGGCTCCCGCACGTGCAGGACCCTTATATGCAGGATCCGTACGTCACCGGCTCCTTCACGCCCTACCCCTACGCGGCACAGGATTCATACCCTGCCCAGGGCTCGTACCCCACGCAGGACTCCTACGGACACGACCCGCTGACGGATCCCCGGTACGACCGGCACCGCCAGTACCCCGCGCCCCAGGCCGGCGGCTACGAGCAGCACTACCAGCAGCCGCCCGCCTCCCCGCAGGGACACGACCCGCGGCTGTGGGCCGCCGATCCCGCGGCGGCGCCGGAGCACCACCCCCACCAGCAGTACGGCGGCGACCCGGAGGCCACGCAGTATCTGGGCACCGGCCCGCAGGCCGGCTACGCCGCCGAGGAGCAGCAGCCGGACGCCTTCGCGCACCTCTTCCGCGATCAGCAGCCCTACGAGCCCCAGCGCCCCCAGCAGTCCTCGTCCGGCTATCCGCCCGCCGGGGCCCCGCAGGGGGCCGCGCCGTCCGCCGGCCCGGCCGGGCCCGTGCCTCCCCAGCCCGCCGCCCCCCTGGGGACGGCCGAGGCGGTGGCCGAGCCGGAGACGGACGCGCCCGAGAAGAAGCGCTCAGGAGGCCGCGCGGGGAACCTGCTGAAGTCCAGCGCGGTGATGGCGGCCGGAACGCTGGTCTCCCGGCTCACCGGCTTCGTCCGCCAGATGGTGATCGTCGCCGCCATCGGCGCGGCCACCCTCGGCGACACCTACGCCGTCGCCTACCAGCTGCCCGCGATGATCTACTTCCTCACCGTGGGCGGCGGCCTCAACTCCGTCTTCGTCCCGCAGCTGGTGCGCTCCATGAAGGAGGACGAGGACGGCGGCGACGCCTACGCCAACCGTCTGCTCACCTTGGTGATGGTGGTCCTCGGGGTCCTCGTCGTGGTGTCCGTCTTCGCGGCTCCCACCCTGGTCCGCATGCTGTCGCCCTCGATCGCGGGCAACGCCTACTCCAACGAGGTCGCGGTCACCTTCACCCGCTACTGCCTGCCCACCATCTTCTTCATGGGCGTCCACGTCGTGGTCGGCCAGATCCTCAACGCCCGGGGCAGCTTCGGCGCCATGATGTGGACCCCGGTCCTCAACAACATCGTCGTCATCACCACCTTCGGCCTGTTCATCTGGGTCTTCGGCACCTCCAGCTCCTCCGACATGGATGTCACCAGGATCACGCCGGAGGGGGTCCGGCTGCTCGGCGTCGGCACCCTTCTGGGCCTCACCGTCCAGGCGCTGGCGATGTTCCCCTACCTACGGGCGGCCGGCTTCCGTTTCCGGCCCCGCTTCGACTGGCGCGGCCACGGCCTCGGCAAGGCAGCCAAGCTCGCCAAGTGGACCTTCCTGTTCGTGCTCGCCAACCAGGCGGGCAACGTCGTGGTGACCCGGCTCGCCACGGCAGCCGGCGCCAAGGCCGACAGCCAGGGCTCCCCCGGTACGGGTCTCATCGGCTACCAGAGCGCCCAGCTCATCTGGGGCATGCCGCAGGCGATCATCACCGTCTCCGTCATGGCCGCCCTGCTGCCCCGGATCTCCCGCGCGGCCCACGACGGCGACACCGGCGCGGTCCGCGACGACATCTCCCAGGGCCTGCGCACCTCCGCCGTCGCCATCGTCCCGCTCGCCCTCGGGTTCGTCGCGCTCGGCATCCCCATGTGCACCCTGCTGTTCGGCTCCTCCGGCGCCGAGCAGGCCCGGTCCATGGGCTACATCCTGATGGCGTTCGGCCTCGGCCTCATCCCGTTCTCGGTGCAGTACGTCGTCCTGCGCGGCTTCTACGCCTACGAGGACACCCGCACCCCCTTCTACAACACGGTGATCGTCGCCGCCGTCAACGCCGCCGCCTCCGGGCTCTGCTACCTGATCCTCCCCGCCCGCTGGGCCGTGGCCGGCATGGCGGCCTCCTACGGCCTGGCCTACGCCATCGGTGTGGGCGTGGCCTGGAAGCGCCTCCGCAAGCGGCTGGGCGGCGATCTGGACGGACGGCACGTCGTGCGCACGTACACCCGTCTGGTGGGAGCCGGCATTCCCGCCGCCCTCATCGGCGGAGGGGCCGGCTACGCCATCACGGGGGCCCTCGGCTCGGGGATCACCGGCTCCGTAGCGGCTCTGGCGGGTGGCGGTCTCGTTCTTGTCGCGGTCTTCTACATTGCGGCGAAACGGATGCGCGTTGAGGAGCTGACCGCCATGGTCGGTATGGTCCGCGGACGACTCGGTCGCTGATCGCCCAGCACAACCATCGTCTGCCACCGTGTGTCGTGCATAGCGGCGGACTGTGGGCACAATTGTCTTGGCTCGGAGTAGGCGCAACGGATGGGGAGGCAGGAACGACGGTGGCGGAACGGAGCACGGCTGCCGTCGACGTGGCCGACAACAGCGGGAATGAACCGCTGACCGCCGAGGCGGGCAAGGCCACGTCCGACGGGGTGGGAACCGAAACGAAAGCCGATACGGAAGCGAAGGCCGCGGGCACCGACATCAAGGGCGCCGCGGCCGACACAAGCGCCCCCGAGCTGCACAGCGGCCACAAGCTGGCCAGACGCTACCGCCTGGAGGAATGCGTCACCCGTCTGGACGGATTCAGCAGTTGGCGTGCCGTGGACGAGAAACTCCGCCGAGCCGTCGGAGTCCACGTCCTGCCGGCCGACCATCCGCGGGCCCGCCCGGTGCTGGCCGCCGCCCGTTCGGCGGCGCTGCTGGGCGACCCCCGGTTCGTCCAAGTCCTCGACGCCGTCGAGGACAACGACCTCGTCTACGTGGTCCACGAGTGGCTTCCGGACGCCACCGAACTCACCGCCGTCCTCGCCTCCGGGCCGCTCGAGCCGCATGACGCCTACCAGCTCGTCAGCCAGGTGTCCCAGGCCATGGCCGCGGCCCACCGTGAGGGCCTGGCCCATCTGCGGCTCAACCCCGGCTCCGTCCTGCGCACCGAGACGGGCCAGTACCGCATCCGCGGGCTCGCCGTCATGGCCGCGCTACGCGGCATCAGCTCCGACCACCCCCAGCGCACCGACACCGAAGCCATCGGCGCTCTGCTGTACGCGGCCCTGACCCAGCGCTGGCCGTACGAGACGGACGCCTACGGCCTGTCCGGGCTGCCCAAGGGCGTCGGTCTGATCGCTCCCGACCAGGTCCGCGCGGGGGTCCACCGCGGGCTGTCCGAGCTGGCGATGCGCGCGCTCGTCAACGACGGCGCCACCGCCTCCCGGCAGGACCAGCCCTGCACCACCCCCGAGGAGCTGGCCAAGGCCGTCGCCGCCATGCCGCGGATCCGCCCGCCGGAGCCCGCCTTCACCGCCCCCGAGGCCTTCCAGCGCACCACCTACACACAGGGCGCCTACGGCCAGCCACCCCACCGCGGCCGCCAGCCCCTCGCCCCCGGACCGGCCGCACCCGTGCCGCCGCCCCCACTGCAGAGCCGCACGGGCAAGGCCCTCAAGTGGACCGTCTCCGCCCTGCTGATCGCGGCCCTCGGCCTCGGCAGCTGGCAGCTCGCGGACACCCTGCTGAAGGAGGAGAAGAAGTCTCCGCCCAGCAGGTCCCAGCAGAAGGGGGACGACGACAAGCCCGCGAAGCCGGCCAGCAAGCCGATCGCGATCGTCAACGCCCGGGAGTTCGCCCCCGACGGCAGCGCGCAGAAGCCCGGTCAGGTCAAGCTCACCTACGACGGGGACCCCTCGACGTCCTGGCGCACCAACAGCTTCATCGACGGCCCGCCGTTCGCCCCCAGCGTCAAGAAGGGCGTCGGCATCATTTATGACCTCGGCTCGAAGCGGACGCTGAGCGGTGCGTCCATCGGGCTGCACTACGGGGGCTCGTACACGGAGATCTCCCTGTACGCCACGGACTCACTGTCTCCGTCCGTCTCGGCGTCCGACCCGGTCGCTTCCTTCGAGAAACTTGTCTCGAAGAAGACCACCGGCAAATCCGTCGATCTCACGGTCAAGAGCAAGGCGAAGACCCGCTACGTCCTCGTCTGGCTCACCGCACTTCCCTACTCCCCTCCAGAGCCGAACTACACCAACCACTACAAGCAAGCGATCACCAACGTGAAGTTCACCGGCTGAGCCGGCCGGGCGGGGAGGGGGCTCCAGGGTGGACGACGCCAGGTGCGGCGACATGAGCGACGGCGAGCTCCTCAAGCGCCATGTCGCCGGCGACCCGGACGCCTTCGGTGAAATCGTGCGGCGCCACCGCGACAGGCTCTGGGCGGTGGCGCTCCGCACGCTCGGCGACCGCGAGGAAGCCGCCGACGCGGTCCAGGACGCGCTGGTGTCCGCCTACCGGGCCGCTCATACCTTCCGTGGCCAGTCGGCCGTCACAACCTGGCTCCACCGCATCACCGTGAACGCCTGCCTGGACCGGGCCCGCAAGGCCGCCTCCCGCCGCACCTCCCCCCTCGCGGAAACCGAGCGGCTCGAGCAGCTCCTGGAACCCCACGAGTCAGCCGCCGCACCGGCGGAGCGCGGGGACCTCCACCGCGAGCTGCTCAGCGCCCTCGCCACCCTGCCGCCCGAGCAACGGGCAGCCCTCGTCCTCGTCGATATGCAGGGCTACCCGGTGGCCGAAGCCGCGAGAGTTCTCGACGTCCCCACCGGTACGATCAAAAGCCGCTGCGCCCGGGGACGCGCACGCCTGCTTCCCCTGCTGTCACATCTCCGTCCGAACGGGAGGGGTAGCGACTCGCCGGACGGGGCAAGGAACCGGACGCAGAGGACTTCCGTCCCACCGGCGGCAGGACCGAACGACGCAGATGCCGTGAAGGGCGGAGGTGGCCGAGCGTGACATCATCGACCGACACGGACGAGCACCCGGAGGTCACAGAGATCTCCGCGCTCACCGAGGGGTTGCTGCCCCCGGACCGCACCGCCCATGTCCGCGACCACCTCGCCGCGTGCGTCCTGTGTGCCGATGTGCGAGCCTCGCTGGATGAGATCCGGTCGCTGCTGGGGACCCTTCCCGGGCCGGTGCAGATGCCCGCGGATATCGCGGGACGCATAGACGCGGCACTCGCCGCCGAAGCGCTCCTCGACGCGACCGCCCCGGACGACCGCGTCGATGTTTCACGTGAAACTTCACCCCTCGACGCAGGGCTCGAGGCACCGCCGAGCGTTTCACGTGAAACATCGAAGTCCGCGCCCGCCCGGAAGCCGCTCGCTGAAGCAGAGCCGACCTCGGTCGGCACCGCGGAACGTCCGGCGGAGCGTCCGGCGGGACGCCCGCGCGCCGGCGCCGGGCCAGGGCGCTGGAAGTCCCGGCCCGGCAGTCGGCCCGACACCCGACCTGGTACCCGCCGCAATCAGCCCCGACGCTGGCCCAGGACCGTTCTGGGCGCCGCCTGCGCGGCTGCTGTGATCGGCCTCGGCTCCTTCCTCGTCCAGTCGGGCTCCACCACGCACGACAGCGCGGGCGCCGACGCCCAGACCACAGGAAAGCAATCCACGTCCGACGCGGAAGCGCTCTCCGCGGCGACCCTCAAGGCCCGGGTGCACGCTCTCCTCGCCGACCAGAAGAAGACCACCTCCTCCAGCGATGTGAGCTCACAGGACACCCCGGACATGCCCCTGCGCGCCGAGGACCCCCTGGTGCCCTCCTGCGTCCAGGCGGGCACCGGCCGCTCGGATGTCCCGCTCGCCGCGCAGCAGGACACCTACGCCGGCAAGGACGTCTATCTCGTGGTGCTGCCGCACCGAGCCGACAGTGAGCTCGTCGACGCCTTCGTGATCGACTCGGCGTGCGTCAAGCACTCGCCATCGACCGCCGGTGATCGCCTGGTCTCGCGTACCTACCCGCGGGACTGAAGCACGCGGGACCGAGGCACACGGCACACGGCGGGGTCGCCTGACGCCACCCGGGAATGCGGGCCCCGTAGGATCCGTTGGGTGGGGTGGCGGCGGTTTTCCGGGGAACTCCCGGACGTCGCCGCCCTGAGTCAGCAGTCGGCACTCGGCAGAGACAAGGAAGACATCCGTGAGCGACGTCCGCAACGTGATCATCATCGGTTCCGGGCCCGCGGGCTATACGGCCGCGCTCTACACCGCCCGGGCTTCCTTGAAGCCGCTGGTTTTCGAAGGCTCCGTGACCGCTGGTGGCGCCCTGATGAACACCACCGACGTGGAGAACTTCCCCGGCTTCCGCGAGGGGATCATGGGCCCCGACCTGATGGACAACATGCGGGCCCAGGCGGAGCGCTTCGGCGCCGAGCTGGTCCCGGACGACGTCGTCTCGGTCGACCTCACGGAGGACATCAAGACCGTCACCGACTCCTCCGGTACGGTCCATCGGGCCAAGACGGTCATCGTCACCACCGGCTCGCAGCACCGCAAGCTCGGCCTGCCGCACGAGGACGAGCTCTCCGGCCGTGGCGTCTCCTGGTGTGCCACCTGCGACGGGTTCTTCTTCAAGGACCAGGACATCGCCGTCATCGGCGGCGGCGACACCGCCATGGAGGAAGCGACCTTCCTGTCCCGCTTCGCCAAGTCGGTCACTGTCGTCCACCGCCGTGACACCCTGCGGGCCAGCAAGGCGATGCAGGATCGCGCCTTCGCCGACCCCAAGATCTCGTTCATCTGGGACAGCGAGGTCACCGAGATCCACGGAGACAACAACAAGCTCTCCGGCCTGACCCTGCGGGACGTCAAGACCGGGGAGACCTCCCAGCTTCCGGTGACCGGTCTGTTCATCGCCATCGGCCACGACCCCCGCACCGAGCTCTTCAAGGGCCAGCTCGACCTGGACGACGAGGGCTACCTGAAGGTCGCAGCGCCTTCGACCCGGACCAACCTGCCCGGTGTCTTCGCCGCGGGCGATGTCGTGGACCACACCTACCGCCAGGCGATCACCGCGGCCGGCACGGGCTGCTCCGCCGCCCTGGACGCCGAGCGCTACCTCGCCGCCCTCGCCGACAGCGCCAACACCACCGCCTGACCACGCCTTCCGCCCTGCAGCAACCGATAAAGGAGAGAACCATGGCCGGTGCCACGGTGACCGTGACAGATGCCGACTTCGAGGAGAAGGTCCTCAAGAGCGACAAGCCGGTGCTCGTCGACTTCTGGGCCGCGTGGTGCGGTCCGTGCCGCCAGATCGCCCCGTCCCTGGAGGCGATCGCGGCCGAGCACGCCGACAAGATCATCATTGCGAAGCTCAACATCGATGAGAACCCGGCGACCGCCGCGAAGTACGGCGTGATGTCGATCCCGACGCTGAATGTCTACCAGGGCGGCGAGGTCGCCAAGACCATCGTCGGCGCCAAGCCGAAGGCAGCCATCGAGCGCGACCTGGCGGACTTCATCGGCTGAACCGTCAGCCTTCGCTCCACCACGAAGGGGCTGCCCGTCGGGGCAGCCCCTTCACGTTTCACGTGAAACCTACGGCCGACGGCTCACAGCGGGCGAAGCGCGGGTTCCTTCTGCACCGCACCGAGCAGCCGGTCCAGAGCCAGCTCGACGTCCTCCTTCCAGGAGATCGTCGTCCTCAGCTCCAGCCTCAACCTCGGATACCGCGGATGCGGCCGCACCGTCTTGAAGCCCACGGCAAGCAGATGATCCGCGGGCAGCACACACGCCGGTTCCTTCCAGGTGGCGTCCCCGAAGGCCTCGATCGCCTTGAACCCGCGCCGTATCAGATCCTTGGCCACCGTCTGCACCATCACCCGGCCCAGGCCCTGCCCCTGATAGCCGGGCATCAGCCATGCGGTCATGAGTTGCACGGCGTCCGCCGCCACCGGACTCGTCGGAAAGGCCGTGGAGCGGGGCACATACGCCGGTGGAGCGTAGAGCACAAAGCCCACCGGTACATCGTCCACATAGACCACCCGGCCGCAGGAACCCCACTCCAGCAGAACAGCCGAGATCCAGGCTTCCTTCTCCAGCTCCGGACGTCCGGCCCTTACCGCGGCCTCGCCGCTGACCGGGTCGAGCTCCCAGAAGACACAGGCGCGACAGCGCTTGGGGATGTCCGGGAGGTTGTCCAGCGTGAGCGGTACGAGCCGACGCCCCATGAAGCCAGTCCCTCATTTCCGTCGCCGGCCGCGGTACGAGCGGCCGACAGCGCATTGCGCTCCCTGAGCAGACTGCCGACGAATCCGCCGACGGCCCCCAGTCCCAATCCCGTGGCCAGCAGCCCCGTGCGGCTCACCGTCCGCATGGCCTTGCCCTCCACATGAAACGCCTCCACATGGATCCGCTCTACCTGATCGCATCGTATCCGTGCCGAGATTGCACCGATACCGACCTTGAGCAAAGAGCGGGTCGTGTTCCGACCACACCGCCGGAATACGACCCGCTCCGCCTTGTCCGTAAGTCCGGTGTCCTACTCTTCCTCGTCCGCCGCCTCGGAGAGCCGCTGCTCGAGAACCGGCCCCTCGCCCGGGGCGAGCGTGCCGAGGATGCGCTCAAGATCCTCTATCGAGGCGAACTCGACGACGATCTTCCCCTTCTTCTGACCGAGGTCCACCTTCACCCGGGTCTCGAAGCGGTCGGAGAGCCTGGAGGCGAGGTCCGTCAGCGCGGGGGAGATCTTGGTGCCCGCGCGCGGGCCCTTCGCCTTCGTCGCACCGCCCGCTCGCGAGCCCATCAGGGTCACGATCTCCTCGACCGACCGCACCGAGAGCCCCTCGGCGACGATCCGGTACGCCAGCCGATCCTGCTCCTCGGGGTCGTCGACGGCGAGCAGCGCCCGGGCGTGGCCCGCGGAGAGCACCCCTGCCGCGACCCGCTTCTGCACCTTGGGGGACAGCTTCAACAGCCGGAGCGTATTGGAGACCTGGGGACGCGAGCGCCCGATGCGGTCCGCCAGCTCGTCATGCGTGCACTCGAAGTCCTTGAGCAACTGGTCGTAGGCGGCCGCCTCTTCCAGGGGGTTGAGCTGTGCGCGATGCAGATTCTCCAGAAGGGCGTCCAGCAGGAGCTTCTCGTCCTCGGTCGCCCTGACGATCGCCGGAATCTTCTCCAGCCCCGCCTCCCGGCAAGCCCGCCACCGCCGCTCACCCATGATGAGCTCATAGCGCTCGGGAGCCAACTGCCGTACCACGATGGGCTGGAGGAGCCCCACCTCCTGGATCGAGGTGACCAGTTCGGCGAGAGCGTCCTCGTCGAACACCTCACGCGGCTGCCGCGGATTGGGCGTGATGGAGTCCAGCGGCAGCTCGGCGAAGTGAGCCCCGGCCACCTCCTCGACGACGGGCGGAAGCGCCTCCTCCTGCTTCGGCGGAGCGGTCTCGTTCTCCTGGGGGAGGCCACGGGAGGGCAGCGCCGCCACCTTGGCCGCCGCCACACCGCGCTCCTGCGTCAGCATCGGAACCGCCGATGGTGAGGTGGAGACCCCCGTCGCCGTGACCGTTCCCGCCGCCGGAGCGGGCCCGGAGCCATCCGTCCCCTTCGGCGCGGGAGGGATCAGGGCGCCGAGCCCACGGCCCAGCCCTCTGCGTCGCTCACTCACTGAATCCCCTCCTGCATGCTGTGCTGGTCGTGCTGGCTGATCTCTGGGACAGTGTGGGCCCGCTGGGCGTCATAGTGCACACTGACCCCCCTGAGCGCGATCTCCCGGGCCGCCTCCAGATAGGACAGCGCTCCACTGGACCCCGGGTCATAGGTGAGGACCGTCTGCCCATAGCTGGGGGCCTCGGAGATACGCACCGATCTCGGGATGCTGGTCCGCAGCACCTCATGGCCGAAGTGGCTGCGTACCTCATCGGCGACCTGCGAGGCCAGCCGGGTCCTGCCGTCGTACATCGTGAGCAGGATCGTCGAGACATGAAGCTTGGGATTGAGATGGCCCCGCACCAGGTCGACGTTGCGCAGCAGCTGCCCCAGGCCCTCCAGGGCGTAGTACTCGCACTGGATCGGGATCAGCACCTCGGCACCGGCGACGAGCGCGTTGACCGTCAGGAGGCCGAGCGACGGGGGGCAGTCGATGAGGATGTAGTCCAGCGGCTGCTCATAGGCCTGAATGGCCCGATCCAGCCGGCTCTCCCGGGCCACCAGCGAGACCAGTTCGATCTCCGCGCCCGCCAGATCGATCGTGGCCGGAGCACAGAACAGCCCCTCCACATCGGGAACGGGCTGCACGACATCCGACAGCGGCTTGCTGTCCACCAGGACGTCATAGATCGACGGGACCTCGGAGTGGTGATCGATTCCCAGCGCCGTCGAGGCATTGCCCTGCGGGTCGAGGTCGATGACCAGCACCCGAGCCCCATGGAGGGCGAGAGAAGCGGCCAGATTGACGGTGGTGGTGGTCTTGCCCACCCCGCCCTTCTGGTTGGCGACCACGATCACCCGGGTCTGCTCCGGCCTGGGAAGTCCCTCGCCCGCGCGACCAAGGGCTTGGACCGCCAGTTCAGCGGCACGGCCGATGGGGGTGTCGTCCATCGGGGGCGGCGTTTCACGTGAAACATCCTCCCCCGCCGATTCAGTACGGGGGCCGGGGACCGGGTCGGCCATCGGCCCCGCGATGTTGGCGTCGGACCGCAAGGATTCACTCTCCTCGACATCAGGCTCGCGATGAGGAGAGCCTGCCATGCTTTGGGGGTTGTGAACCAGCGAGGCCCGTTCTCCTGTGGATGAATCCACGTCCCGTCGAGGCCGGCGGTCGCGCGGCGATGCGGCCGCACGCCCACGACTGATGATTCCATGCAGCAAGGAGCGACGTTTCACGTGAAACACGATGCACGGACAGCATCGCCGATTCGCCGCGACACTCCGGTATGCGTAGTTTAGGCAGCTTGTATGGAGCAGCCGAGCCCGTCCCCCGGAGCAACGCGACGGGGCCTACCGCCCCCGCCGCGAGATCCACTCAGCGGCGACGGCGAGGCCCCTTCCGGGCCGCCTTGGCCCGCTTGGCCGCGAAGCGCACCCCACCAGGGCTCTCCCCGACCTCGACCCGCACCACCGTGGAGAGCGGATCCACGATCCCCTCCCCGACATGGAGCACCGACGTCCCGACGACCCCGAGCTTGCTCAGCGCGGCACGGGCGTGCTTCAGCTCCTCCTCCGCCGTGTCGCCCTTGAGGAGCAGCATCTCCCCGTACGGGCGCAGCAGCGGGACGCCCCAGCCGGCCAGGCGGTCCAGCGGGGCCACGGCGCGCGCGGTCACCACATGCATCGGCGGCAGCTTCCCCAGGACCTCCTCGGCCCGGCCCCGCACCACCGTCACATGCTCCAGCCCCAGCAGCTCGACCACTTCCTGGAGGAAGTTCGTACGGCGCAGCAGCGGCTCCAGCAGCGTGATCCGCAAATCCGGGCGGGTCAGGGCCAGCGGGATGCCGGGGAGCCCGGCGCCCGAGCCCACATCGCACACCGTGACCCCCTCGGGCACCACCTCGGAGAGCACCGCGCAGTTCAGCAGGTGGCGCTCCCACAGCCGCGGCACCTCCCGCGGCCCGATCAGACCGCGGGTCACCCCGATGTCGGCGAGCAGTTCGGCGTAGCGGACGGCCTCCAAGAAGCGCTCACCGAATACCTCCCGCGCCTCCTCGGGGGCCGGGGGGAGCTCCGCTGCTTCCGTCACGGGGACCGTCCTTCCATACCGAACACTGTGGTGAACGCTGATGCGAGGCTGACCGCTGATGCAAGGCTGACAAGATTCGGCCCCGCCTGCGAGCAGACGGGGCCGTGTGGTTCATGAGGGGGGACCGGTTCAGACCGGAAGCACGACGACCCGGCGCTGGGGCTCCTCGCCCTCCGACTCGCTGCGCAGTCCGGCGGCCGCCACCGCGTCGTGCACGACCTTCCGCTCGAACGGCGTCATCGCCTTCAGCTTCACCGGCTGACCGGTGCCCTTGGCCTCCTCGGCGGCCTTGGTGCCCAGCTCCGTGAGCTCGGCGCGCTTACGGGCCCGGTAGCCGGCGATGTCGAGCATCAGCCGACTGCGGTCACCGGTCTCGCGGTGCACCGCGAGCCGGGTCAGCTCCTGGAGCGCCTCCAGCACCTCACCGTCCCGGCCCACCAGCTTCTGCAGGTCGCGGCTGGTCGAATCGCTGATGATCGACACCGCGGCGCGGTCGGCCTCGACGTCCATGTCGATGTCGCCGTCGAGGTCCGCGATGTCCAGCAGCCCCTCGAGGTAGTCGGCCGCGATCTCCCCTTCCTGCTCGAGGCGGGTCAGGGTGTCGACACCCTCGGCAGCCGGGGTGGTGCCTTCCGTCACGGATGGACTCCTTCTTACTTCTTGGACGGGTGCTTGGGGCGCTGCTGGCCCTTGCGCTGCCCGGACTTGGCGGTGCGGGAGGAGCCGGAAGCCGAGCCGCCGGCCGGCTTACCGCCCTGCGCCCCCTTCTTCTCCAGCGAGGGCTTGGCGGTCTCCTGCTGGGACTGTGCCGTGGCCCTGGCGTGGCCCGAGGCGCTCGACTGGCGCTGCGACTTGCTCTGCCGCTTGGGCTGCTGCCGGTTCGCGCGAGCCGCCTCGGCCACCTTCTTGGCCTCGACCTCGGCCGGCTCCTCCTTGATCTTCCCCTTCTCCCGCAGCCGCTGCTGGCGAGCCTTGTAGGCGAGGCTGCCGGGGGTGGGGTTGCGGCGGATGACGTACATCTGCTGACCCATGGTCCACACGTTGGTGGTCAGCCAGTAGACGAGGACACCGACGGGGAAGTTGATGCCGAAGACGGCGAACATCACCGGGAAGACGTACATCAGCATCTTCTGCTGCTGCATGAACGGCGTCTTCACCGACAGGTCGACGTTCTTGGTCATCAGCTGGCGCTGGGTGAAGAACTGCGACGCCGACATCAGGACGATCATGATGACCGTCACGACCCGCACGTCCGTCAGCGATGCGCCGAGGGACTCGACCTTCGAGGCGGACGACATGAACTTCACGGACAGCGGAGCGCCGAAGATGTGCGCCTGGCGGGCGCTGTCCAGCAGCGACTGGTCGATGAAGCCGACAGTGCGGTTGTTCGCGATGTGGTTCAGGACCTGGTACAGCGAGATGAAGAACGGTGACTGGGCCAGGATCGGGAGACAGCTCGAGAGCGGGTTGGTGCCCGTCTCCTTGTAGAGCTTCATCATCTCTTCGGACTGGCGCTGCCGGTCGTTCTTGTAGCGCTCCTGGATCGCCTTCATCTTCGGCTGGAGCGCCTGCATGTTCCGCGTCGCCTTGATCTGCTTCACGAAGAGCGGGATCAGGCAGATACGGATCAGTACCACCAGCGAAACGATGGACAGACCCCACGCCCAGCCACTGTTCTTGTCGAAGACGAGACTGTAGAACGCGTGGAACTGGACGATGATCCAGGAAACTACGTAATAAAGAGGACCGAGGATCGTGTCCACGAATCAGGCTCCTTGGGCGTTGGGCTGGGTCTCGGGCTGTGCGGCGGGCTCCCCGGCGGGGTGCCCGCCGAGGCGGTTGCGCAGCCGCTGGTGCCAGACCGGACGCTTCCGGGGAGGCACGTGGTCGACGCCACCGAGCGACCACGGGTTGCAGCGCAGGATCCGCCACGCCGTCAGCGCCGTTCCTTTCACCGCGCCGTGCCGGTCAATGGCCGTATAGCCGTAGTGCGAGCACGACGGGTAGTACTTGCAGACCGGTCCCAGCATCGGGCTGATGGTCCACTGGTACAGCTTGATCAACCACAGCAGCGGGTACTTCATCGCGGCACCCCTCCCAGTAGCCGCCGCACTGCGGTGTCGAGGTCGCGGGCCAGCTGGTCGTGACCCGCCTCGCCCGCACCGGGCAGCGCCCGTACGACCACAAGGCTACCTGCGGGAAAAAGATCGAGACGGTCGCGCATGAGATGGCGCAGTCTCCGCTTCACCAGGTTGCGTACGACGGCACCGCCGACCGCCTTGCTCACGACGAAACCCGCACGCGCCGGGGGAGCACTCTCCCCAGGTGCGTGCGGGTCCGTTTCACCGCTGACAAGACCGCTGCGATAGTGCACGACGAGAAGTGGGCGTCCGGCCCTGCGCCCTCGGCGTACCGCGGCTGCAAAGTCCTCGCGCCGCCTCAGCCGATTTTCGGTAGGCAGCACGTCATGGACCTTGGGTCAGGCTGCTCAGGCCGACAGACGGGCGCGACCCTTGCTACGGCGGGACGCGAGAATCGCGCGGCCGGCGCGGGTGCGCATACGCAGCCGGAAGCCGTGGGTCTTCGCGCGGCGGCGGTTGTTCGGCTGGAAGGTGCGCTTGCTCACTCGGGGGCTCCAGAAATGAATCGTGTGGTGGCGGGACATCGCCTGGCTGTCACCGTGCGCCCACGAGTAGCTCGCAATACGCCCGAGTGCACCGCTTCACGATCGCCGGACCCGGGGTCCGCGACCCTTGCCCATCGGAGGCAGGCGGCAGCAGCCATCGACAACTCGACCTGGTTACGGTACGCGCGATTACGCCATCCGGTCAAACCGGCGGGGCCCTGTGGAGCGCCCGGGCCGCCCTCCCGGCGGACGCGCACCCGCGCGGCCGGGGCCAGGGGAACACACGGCGACATCGCATGGCACATTTGTACACACCCTGTGGACAACGACTTGAACCGCGTACCTCGGCCTGACTACCGTGGCTGAGCTCCGATTCCTTCCCGCCCGTCCCGAGAACCGCGCATTCGTGGACCTGTCGGCGTCCCCCACCCAGCGAGTGAGAGAGCGTGCCCTGTGGCTGACGTACCCGCCGATCTTGCCGCAGTGTGGCCACGCGTGCTCGAGCGGCTGCTAGGAGAGGGCGCGGGCCAGGGCGGACAAGGCGTCGAGGCCAAGGACGAGCACTGGATCAAGCGGTGCCAGCCGCTCGCTCTCGTCGCCGACACCGCGCTGCTGGCCGTGCCCAACGAATTCGCCAAGGGCGTGCTGGAAGGCAGGCTGGCCCCCATCGTCAGCGAGACGCTCAGCCGCGAGTGCGGCCGCCCGATCCGGATCGCGATCACCGTCGACGACTCCGCCGCCGAGCCCGTGGTCCCCCAGCAGCCCCAGCGCGAGTCCTACGAAAGCCGCGAGACCTACGAGAATCGCGACGCCTACGACGGTTACGACGGCCGGGACGGCTACGACAAGCGGGACGGCTACGACGGCCGGGACGGCTACGGCCGCCCGGCGGGCGACGACCTGCCGACGGCCCGCCCCGCCTACCCCGGCTATGAGCAGCACCGGCCCGAGCCCGGCGCCTGGCCCCGGCCGCGTGACGACTACGGCTGGCAGCAGCCCCGGCTCGGCGGCTTCCCCGAAGCGGACCCGTACGCCTCGCAGCGTCCCCAGCCCGGCTATGACCAGCAGCTCTACGACCAGCAGCCGCACTCCGACTACCGGGGGCCGGGCGCGGAGCGGCCCGGACACGACCGGTCGCCCTACGAGCAGCCGCGCCGCGAACTCCCCGACCCGCTCGAGCGCTCCCGCGGCGGCCCGCCGGTGCTGCCCTCGCAGACCGGCGCCCCCGGCCCGCTCGCGGCGCAGCCCGCGCCCGCGCCCGGCCCCGGCGAGCCGACCGCGCGCCTGAACCCGAAGTACCTCTTCGACACCTTCGTCATCGGCGCGTCCAACCGCTTCGCGCACGCCGCGGCGGTCGCGGTCGCCGAGGCGCCGGCCAAGGCGTACAACCCCTTGTTCATCTACGGGGAGTCCGGGCTCGGCAAGACCCACCTGCTGCACGCGATCGGGCACTACGCCCGCAGCCTCTACCCGGGGACGCGGGTGCGCTATGTGAGCTCCGAGGAGTTCACCAACGAGTTCATCAACTCCATCCGCGACGGCAAGGCGGACGCGTTCCGCAAGCGCTACCGCGACATGGACATCCTCCTCGTCGACGACATCCAGTTCCTCGCGAGCAAGGAGTCGACGCAGGAGGAGTTCTTCCACACCTTCAATACGCTGCACAACGCCAACAAGCAGATCGTGCTGTCCTCCGACCGGCCGCCCAAGCAGCTGGTCACCCTGGAGGACCGGCTCCGCAACCGCTTCGAGTGGGGTCTGATCACCGATGTGCAGCCGCCGGAGCTGGAGACGCGCATCGCGATCCTGCGCAAGAAGGCGGTGCAGGAGCAGCTGAACGCGCCCCCCGAGGTGCTGGAGTTCATCGCCTCCCGCATCTCGCGCAACATCCGCGAGCTCGAGGGGGCGCTGATCCGGGTCACGGCCTTCGCCAGCCTCAACCGCCAGCCGGTGGACCTCGGCCTCACCGAGATCGTGCTGAAGGACCTGATCCCCGGCGGCGAGGACGCGGCCCCGGAGATCACCGCCACCGCGATCATGGCCGCGACCGCCGACTACTTCGGGCACACGGTCGACGACCTGTGCGGGGCCTCACGCAGCCGGGTGCTGGTCACCGCGCGGCAGATCGCGATGTATCTGTGCCGAGAGCTGACCGATCTTTCCCTGCCGAAGATCGGGGCGCAGTTCGGCGGGCGGGACCATACGACCGTCATGCACGCCGACCGCAAGATCCGGGCGCTGATGGCCGAGCGGCGTTCCATCTACAACCAGGTGACCGAGCTGACGAACCGCATCAAGAACGGCTGACGCGGCGGACGGCGCGGCGCGTGCGCCGCGATTCCACCCAGGGCGCTCCGGGAGAACGACTCCCGCGGCGCCCTTCGCCGTTTCCGGCCCCCGCTCGGGAGCGCTCCGGCCCCGCTACGGGGTGCCTCGGGGCGCCCCGGGCGAGTCACCACCGCGCTTCGCCGCCGCCCCGACGCCGGCGGCCCCGCTCCGGCCTGTTCGAATTCATGGCCGCGGAGCCCGCTTCTCCACAGATCCTGGGCCGATCCCCCGTCCACACCCTGGGGACACCCAGGTTGTCCCGACTGTGTCCACAGGCAGGCTCGCCGGAGCGGCATCCGGGGAGGTCAGCGGGGTGTGGAATTGTGACAATCGACAGTCCACAGACTGTGGATGACGGGGATACCCACAGAGCGGGCTCCGCGTTGTCCACCGCCCGCCCACAGCCGAGGGCCCGTAACCCACAGCTTCTCCACACCCTCATCCACTGTTCGGCAAGGAAACGGGCCCGGTCACCGGGACGAGTGAAAGGCATCACACCAACGAGCCGGGTTGGGCTGTGGGGAAGGTGGGTAAAACTGGGGACGCAGCTGGGGAGAACCGGGTCGCGCCTGTGCATGGGGTGTGCAGAACTCGGCGCCGTCCACAGAGACCCCCGGTTGTCCACCGCCGTCGCCCACAGGGCCGGTGGATAAAAAATCGCTACTGACCTGCGAAAAGTCAGTTGTCCACGGTTTCCACAGGGCCTACTACTACGACCACTGAGAGATAGCGGGAAATTCGCTTCGAAGTGGGGCCTGTGCACAACCGGGCTCCGAGCCGCCTGACGCCCCGGGCGCCGATTTGACCCCGAGCCGCACCGAGTGTCGGTGGCGTGCGTCAGACTGGTCTCCGGCGATTGCGCCGACGACGAAGGCCAGCAGGGCGAGCCAGCAACAGCAGGAGGCGGTTCCGGTGAAGATCCGGGTGGAGCGCGATGTACTCGCGGAGGCAGTGGCCTGGGCGGCCCGCAGCCTTCCGGCCCGTCCGCCGGTGCCCGTCCTCGCGGGGCTGCTGCTGAAGGCGGAGGACGGTGCCCTGAGCCTCTCCGGCTTCGACTACGAGGTCTCGGCCAGGGTGTCGGTGGAAGCCGATGTGGAGGAGGGCGGCACGGTCCTGGTCTCCGGCCGTCTGCTCGCCGACATCTGCCGCGCCCTCCCCAACCGCCCTGTGGAGATCTCCAGCGACGGCGTGCGCGTGACCGTGGTCTGCGGCTCCTCGCGATTCACACTCCACACGCTCCCTGTGGAGGAGTACCCCGCCCTGCCCCAGATGCCCACGGCGACCGGCACGGTCCCCGGCGACGTCTTCGCCGCCGCCGCGGCCCAGGTGGCCATCGCGGCCGGCCGGGACGACACCCTGCCGGTGCTCACCGGTGTGCGGATCGAGATCGAGGGCGACACCGTCACCCTGGCCTCCACCGACCGCTACCGCTTCGCGGTCCGCGAGTTCCTGTGGAAGCCCGAGACGCCCGACGTCTCCGCCGTCGCGCTGGTGCCCGCCAAGACGCTTCTGGACACCGCCAAGTCCCTGACCAGCGGTGACACCGTCGCCCTGGCGCTGTCCGGCTCGGGTGCCGGTGAGGGCCTGATCGGCTTCGAGGGCGCCGGGCGCCGCACCACGACCCGGCTGCTCGAAGGCGACCTGCCCAAGTACCGCACGCTCTTCCCGACCGAGTTCAACTCCGTCGCGGTGATCGAGACGGCTCCGTTCGTCGAGGCCGTCAAGCGCGTCGCGCTGGTCGCCGAGCGCAACACCCCGGTCCGGCTCACCTTCGAGCAGGGCGTGCTGATCCTGGAGGCCGGGTCCAGCGACGACGCACAGGCTGTGGAGCGCGTCGACGCCCAGCTCGACGGCGACGACATCTCGATCGCCTTCAACCCGACCTTCCTGCTGGACGGGCTGAGCGCGATCGACTCCCCGGTCGCCCAGCTGTCGTTCACCACCTCGACCAAGCCCGCTCTGCTGGGCGGGAAGCCGGCCGTGGACGCCGAGGCGGACGAGTCCTACAAGTACCTGATCATGCCGGTGCGTCTCAGCGGATGAGCGGGTGTGGCCCACAGCTGAGCGGTAACCCGTGGGCGTAGGCTCGGACTCAGGTGCGAAACGCAATGACTACGGCATAAAGGATCACTGATGGAGCTCGGTCTCGTCGGTCTCGGCAAGATGGGCGGCAATATGCGCGAGCGCATCCGCCGCGCAGGTCACACCGTCATCGGATACGACCGCAACCCGGACCTCGCCGACGTCCACAGCCTCGGCGACCTTGTGGACAAGCTCAAGGGACCGCGCGTGGTGTGGGTCATGGTCCCGGCGGGGATCGCGACCCAGACCACCATCGATGAGCTGGCCGAGCTGCTGTCACCCGGCGACATCGTGGTCGACGGCGGCAACTCCCGCTGGACCGACGACGAGAAGCACGCCGAGCAGCTCAACGCCAAGGGCATCGGCTTCGTCGACTGCGGCGTCTCCGGCGGTGTCTGGGGCCTGGAGAACGGCTACGCGCTGATGTACGGCGGCGCCGCCGAGCATGTGGCCAGGGTCCAGCCGATCTTCGACGCGCTCAAGCCCGAGGGCGAGTTCGGCTCCGTCCACGCCGGAAAGGTGGGCGCCGGCCACTTCGCGAAGATGGTCCACAACGGCATCGAGTACGCGATGATGCAGGCCTACGCCGAGGGCTGGGAGCTGCTCGAGGCCGTGGACTCGGTGGAGAACGTGCGCGAGGTCT
>NZ_BAAASD010000025.1:0-123507 GCF_039532705.1 Streptomyces sparsogenes subsp. cuspidosporus
GCGACGAGGCGAACCGTGTCTGGTTCAACGAGCAGCGGGCGAAGTACCAGACCGAGCTGGACAACCTGCCACCGGAGCCGAAGCCCAAGTACATGGCGGCCGGACGGGTCATGGTGCTCAATCCGGAGTGGCGCGAGTGGGACGGCAAGCGCAAGCACCTGATCGGCTCGCTCGACGGCATGAGGCGCATTCAGCAGCGTTTCGACTCGACGGGAAAGACGGACGCCTTCCCCGATTCGCGGCTTTCCGTCGGCCGGCCGAGGGGCGACGGGCTTCCACCGGCGTATCTGCTGGGTTTCGACGCCGAGAACAACGGGCGCGTCATCATCGCGAACGGCAACCCGGACACGGCCGATCACACCGCCGTGATGGTCGGCGGCACGAAGAGCAGGCTGAGCGGCATCTACACGCCCATGGTCGCGGGCACCAACCTCTGGCAGGCCGCCAGCGCGATGCCGGGCGAGCCCAAGGTGTCCACCATCACCTGGAACGGCTACGACGCTCCGCAGAACCTCTTCCCGGAAGGCGCGCTGAACAGGTACGCCGACCGGGCGGCCGGGGACTTCAACGACTTCCTGTCAGGGCTGCACACCTCCCACGACCCGGCGGCCGAGGACCACCTGTCGGTGCAGGCCCACAGCTACGGTTCCGTGGTGGTGGGCTCGGCCGCCCGCCAGGGCACGCTGGAGGCGTCCGACGTGATGTTCAGCGGCAGCCCCGGTGTCCAGGTGGGGCGGGCCGAGGACCTGGACGTGCCCTCCGGACACGTGTGGAACCAGAAGGCGAAGGACGACCCCGTGCCAAGGCTGGGGGCGCCCACCCATGGCCACCACGAGGGCCTGACGCAGTTCATCACCCCCCACGACCCCGTCTTCGGCGCCAAGCAGATGTCCACGGACACCCACGGGCACGGGAACTACTGGCTGGCCGGTTCGGAGAGCCTGGAGAACCAGGCCAGAGTCGTGGTGGGGCGCTACGACGAGGTCCAGTTGAAGTAGGGCGGCCCCCGCCTGCCTCCCGGGCCGGTGCTGAAGGGGAGGGCGCGGACCGCGAAAACGTCCGGGCCGGCCCGTGGGGGCCGACCCGGACGTCGCCTTCAGGTGGGATCAGGTGAGATCAGACGAGGTCGAACCGGTCGAGGTTCATCACCTTGTCCCACGCCGCGACGAAGTCCTTCACGAACTTCTCGTTCGCGTCGTCGCTCGCGTAGACCTCCGCGAGCGCGCGCAGCTCGGAGTTCGACCCGAAGACCAGGTCGGCGCGGCTGCCGGTCCACTTGACCTCGCCGGTGGCGTCGTCGCGGCCCTCGAAGGTGCTCTGGTCCTCCGAGACCGCCTTCCACGTCGTGCCCAGGTCGAGCAGGTTGACGAAGAAGTCGTTGGTCAGCCGGCCAGGGGTGTCGGTGAGGACGCCCAGCGACGTCTGCTTGTGGTTCGCGCCCAGCACCCGCAGGCCACCGACCAGGACGGTCATCTCGGGGGCGCTGAGGCCCAGCAGGTTCGCCCGGTCGAGCAGCAGGTACTCGGCCGGCAGGCGGTTGCCCTTGCCGAGGTAGTTGCGGAAGCCGTCGGCGGTGGGCTCCAGCGCGGCGAAGGACTCCGCGTCGGTGTGCTCCTCCGTCGCGTCCACGCGGCCCGGCGTGAAGGGCACCTCGATGTCGTAACCGGCGTCCTTGGCGGCCTTCTCCACGGCGGCGGCGCCACCGAGCACGATCAGGTCGGCCAGGGAGACCTTCTTGGCACCGGAGTTGAACTCCTGCTGGATCCCTTCCAGGGTGCGCAGCACCAGCGCCAGCTGGTCGGGGTCGTTGACCTCCCAGCCGCGCTGCGGCTCCAGGCGGATGCGGGCGCCGTTGGCGCCGCCGCGCTTGTCGCTGCCGCGGAAGGTCGAGGCCGACGCCCACGCGGTGGACACCAGCTGCGAGACGGTCAGCCCCGAGTCGAGGAGCTTGGCCTTGAGGGACGCGATGTCCTCGGCGTCGATGACCTCGCCCTCGGCCTCGGGCAGCGGGTCCTGCCACAGCAGGGTCTCCTCCGGTACCTCCGGGCCGAGGTACAGGGACTTCGGGCCCAGGTCGCGGTGGGTCAGCTTGTACCAGGCGCGGGCGAAGGCGTCCGCGAATTCCTCGGGGTTCTCGTAGAAGCGACGCGAGATCTGCTCGTAGACCGGGTCGAAGCGCAGCGCCAGGTCGGTGGTGAGCATCGTCGGGAGCTTCTTCTTCGACGGGTCGTGCGCGTCGGGGATGATCGCCTCGGCGTTCTTCGCCACCCACTGGTGGGCGCCGGCCGGGCTCTTCGTCAGCTCGTACTCGTACTCGAACAGGTTCTTGAAGAAGCCGTTGCTCCACTGGGTCGGCGTGCTGGTCCAGGTGACCTCCAGGCCACTGGTGATCGCGTCGCCGCCCTTGCCGGTGCCGTACGTGCTCGCCCAGCCGAGGCCCTGCGCCTCGATGGGAGCGGCCTCCGGGTCCGGGCCGACGTGGTCGGCCGGGCCCGCGCCGTGGGTCTTGCCGAAGGTGTGGCCACCCGCGATCAGGGCGACCGTCTCCTCGTCGTTCATCGCCATCCGGCGGAACGTCTCACGGATGTCGCGGGCCGCGGCGATCGGGTCCGGGTTGCCGTTCGGGCCCTCCGGATTGACGTAGATGAGGCCCATCTGAACCGCGCCGAGGGGGTTCTCCAGCTCGCGGTCGCCGGTGTAGCGCTCGTCGCCGAGCCAGGTGGTCTCGGGGCCCCAGTAGACGTCCTCCTCGGACTCCCACACGTCCTCGCGGCCGCCGCCGAAGCCGAAGGTCTCGAAGCCCATGGACTCCAGGGCGACGTTGCCGGTGAGGATCAGGAGGTCGGCCCACGAGAGGCTCTGGCCGTACTTCTTCTTGACCGGCCACAGCAGACGGCGGGCCTTGTCGAGGTTGCCGTTGTCCGGCCAGCTGTTGAGCGGGGCGAAACGCTGCTGGCCGGCGCCGGCGCCGCCGCGGCCGTCGCTGATCCGGTAGGTGCCCGCGCTGTGCCAGGCCATCCGGATCATGAGCGGGCCGTAGTGGCCGAAATCGGCGGGCCACCAGTCCTTCGAGTCGGTCAGGACCTCGGCGATGTCCCGCTTCACGGCCGCGAGGTCGAGGCTCTTGAACGCCTCGGCGTAGTCGAAGTCCTCGTCGAGCGGGTTGGCCACGGCCGGGTTCTTGGCGAGGATCTTCAGGTTGAGCCGCTCCGGCCACCACTGGCTGTTTCCGCCGCCCTGAGTCGGGTGCAGCGCGCGCCCGTGCGCGACCGGGCAGCCGCCTCCGCCCTCCGCTTTCGCGTCGGTGACGATTGCTTCATGGTTCTCAGACATGGGAATCCTTCCGGGCCGGGCGGATCGCGGTGCTCGGGAACCGCGGGTGGTGGAACGGGCAGGGCACAGGCCCCCGGGGGTGACCTCGGCCTCGTCGCGGGAAGACTCCTGTCGTGGGGGAGTCGTCCGGTCTCTTGGCTATCGTCGGAACCGATCCTACGATGGACAGAGTCCAAGTCAAGAAGCACGCCAAACCCATACCCAGTCGGAACCCGGACGACCGTTGATAAACTCCGGGTATCCACCCGAGCCTGAATAGGTGAACCGATATGAGTGACCTGCTGGGGCGACTGCGAGGGCGCGGCTGGCGGATGACCTCCCAGCGGCGTGTCGTCGCGGAGGTCCTTGACGGCGACCACGTGCATCTGACGGCCGACGAGGTGCACGCCCGCGCGGCGCGGCGGCTGCCCGAGATCTCCCGCGCGACCGTCTACAACACCCTGGGCGAGCTGGTCTCCCTCGGCGAGGTCACAGAGGTCTCCACCGACGGCCGCGCCAAGCGCTACGACCCCAACGCGCACCACCCGCACCAGCACCTGGTGTGCTCCGGCTGCGGCACCATCCGCGACGTCCACCCCACCGGCAATCCGCTGGCCGACCTCCCGGCGGAGGAGCGGTTCGGCTTCACGGTGTCCGAGGTCGAGGTCACCTACCACGGGCTGTGCCCCTCCTGCGCCCGGGCGGCCTAGACGTGCTGTCCCGGGACGTTGGTGACGGGCGACATGCGCCTTCGTGGTGCCCCCGCCCGGCAGGCCCGGCGCCCTCCTGTCCCGGACGCGTCTGTCCCGCCCCCTGACGTTCCCCGAGACCAATCTGCGCACCTACGTCCGCGGGCCCGGCGGCCGGGACGGGCTGTGGTTCCTGGACATCGAGGCGGGCAGCGCGGCCACGCCGGCGGCACGGGCCGCGGTGGGCGCCCCGTTCCACTGGGCCGACCTGTCGGTCACCTGCCACGGCGGAGTCGTGGGCTATGCCGGCTCCCGGCGCGGCGCCCGGCCGTCGTACCGCCTCGCCGCCCGCCCCGGCGACCCGCTCGCCCCGACGGCGCTCGACCACTGGCTGACCGCGCGGTGGCGCGCCTACACCCGCCGCTTCGGGATCCTGTGGGAGGTCCCCGTGCGCCACGAGCCCTGGCCGCTGGCCTCGGCCACCCTCGAGGAACTGCACGAAACCCTCCTGGAGGCCGTGGGGCTGCCCCGCCCCGCCGGGCCGCCGCTCGTCCACTACTTCCCGGGGGTGCGCCAGGTGGGGTTCGGCGTGCCGCGCCTCCACCGCGGGAATTCCGGGCGCGCCGCCCGCGGCCGCTCCCGTCCGGGCGCCAGGGCTGCGTAGCATCGAGGCGTGGCCCTGGTCCGGATCGAGCGTCCGTCGCCGTTGCCCGCCGAGGAGGCATGGCGACGCCTCACCGCCTGGGAGCGCCACGGGGCGCTGGTGCCCTTCACGACGGTCACGGTGCGGACCGCGCCGCCGACCGGGGTGGGCACGGTCGTGGTGGCCCACACCCGGCTCGGCCGCCTCGGCTTCGACGACCCCATGGAGGTGGTGGCCTGGCAGCCGCCCGAAGGGGACCGCCCGGGACGGTGCCGGCTGGAGAAGCGGGGCACCCAGGTGAGGGGCTGGGCCGCGCTCGAGGTCAGCCCGAGCCCCGGCGGATCCTCCGTCCTGTGGCTCGAGGAGATCCGGCCGCGGTGGCTGCCCCGCGGATTCGACCCGCTGACGCGCGCGGCGGGCCGGGCGGTGTTCGGCCGGGTGGTCACGGGCCTCCTGGGAGAGCCGCCGTGACGGGCGCGCGGCTTCGGTTCGAGGGCTGTATCGCCGGGCTCGGCACCTCGTCCGGCGTCCGCCTGGTGCTGGGGCACTGGGCGCGATCGCCCTTCGGGCCCTTCAGCGACGTGATGATCGAGCGGGTGGACGGGGAGCGCCTGCTGCTGGTGCCCACCGGGGCGATCCGGGACCTCGTCACCTCCCTCTACACCTTCGAAGAGGTGCGGACCGGACCCGTGCGGGTGGACGTGCTCCGGCAGCACTGGTCCGTCACGGCACCGGGGCTCGACCTGCGGTTCACCACGGGCCCGCGCGGCCCGCTCGGCCGGGCGCTGCGCGCCGTACCCGGCCCGCTCGCCGTACGCCCGGCCTGGAGCGCCCTGATCGACCCGGCCGCGCGCCTGCTGTCGGGGGCGCGGACCCGGGGCGAGAGCCGGTCGGGGTGCCGTGAGTGGTACGGGGCCCGGGACCTGCGGCCGATCACCACGGCCGCGGCCGTCTTCGAGGACCGCGACCTCGGCCCGCTCGCCCCGGTCCGGCCGCCCGTGCGGTTCGGCTTCGGTTCCGTCCCCCGTCACCCCGCCGCCGTGCGGGTCACCACGACCGTCGCCATCGCCGCCCACGCGCCAACCGACCCAACCATTCCGCCCCTTCGTTGGTCTCACCCCTCGCACCCCTGACGGCCGCGAGCCGGCGGGTCGGGGGCCGCGAGACGGCGAACCACCGGAAGAGGGAACGGGTATGCGCACACGCTTGCTGTCCATCGGGGCCGTGACGGGCCTGGTCACGGCGGTGGTCACGGGGGTGGCCCTGACGGGGGGCTCGGACGTCGCCGCGGACCCCGGCGCGGCGGGCGGCGACGGCGCCGCCGTGATCCCGGCGGCCGCCGTGGCGGGCCCGGCGGGCAAGGCGGGCGACGTGGACGGCGACGGCTATGACGACCTCGCCGTCGGGGCGCCCGACGCCGCCGTCAAGGGGCACGCCAAGGCCGGTTACGTGGCGCTGACCTTCGGCACCACGAGCGGCATCAAGGTCAGCCGGCACCAGGGGCTCACCCAGTCGCACACCGGCGTCCCGGGCACGCCGGAGGCCGGTGACCGCTTCGGGTCCGCGCTCGCGCTGGGCGACATGGACGGCGACGGCCACGCGGATCTGGTCGTCGGGGCGAGCGGCGAGGCGATCGGCGACGTCAAGGGCGCCGGTTCGGTGACCGTCGTCTTCGGTTCCCCCACCGGCCTGTCGAACAAGGCCATCGCCTTCCACGCGCCGACCGTCACGGCCCGGCAGGGCTTCGGCGGCCGTCTGGCGCTGGGCGACTACAACCACGACGGGCTGCAGGACCTCGCCGTCGTCGACGGCACGAAGGTCGACCTGGTCCTCGGGGCGAAGAACCTGCGGTCCACGCCCACCCCGAAGATCACCCGGCTCTCCCCGCCCGGCGGCGGCGCCGGCACGCGGGGCATCTCCAGCGGCGACGTCAACGGCGACGGCTACGACGACCTCGTCACCGTGGCCTACGTCGACGACCCGGCCGACGAAGGCACCCTCGGCGTGCTGCCGGGCTCCGCGGCAGGCCTGAAGAGCACGCCGCTCGGCCGGAACATCGGCCTGCCCTTCGCCGACTACAAGGCCGTGGTGGGTGACATCAACGCCGACGGCAAGGACGACGTCGTCATCGACACCGGATTCTCCGACGGACCCGACGACTATCTGCTGCGCACCTTCCCCGGCAGCGCGAGCGGCCTCGACGCGGCGGGCGCCGTGGTCTGGGACGGCGGTCCGCACCAGGGCACCGCGGCGCGGCTCGCGGACGTCAACGGCGACGGCCACGCCGACCTGCTCATCGGCGACCCCGGCGCGAACGACGGCGACGGCTTCTCCAACGCCGGGGCGCTGACCGTCGTGCCCGGCGGCGCGAACTGGCTGAACAGTGCGAAGGCGCGGACCCTGTCGCTCGACACCAAGGGCGTCGTCGGCGTCGCCGAGACGGGCGACCTGTTCGGCTCGGCGCTGGCCCCCGGCGACTACAACGGCGACGGGACGGCCGATCTCGCCGTGGGCGCCCGGGGCAAGTGGCGCGGCACCGGCGCGGTCAGCGTGCTGTACGGCGGCGGCGACGGGCCCACCGGCGACGGCTCGATCCTGTTCGGCCCCGACTCGTTCGGCTACGAGGCGGTCAAGGCGTCCTTCGGCGCGGCCCTCGCCGGCTGACCTCTCGCGCGCGGCGCGGGCCCGCCCGCCCCGGCGTGGGTCCGCGCCGGGGACCCCTCAGACGAGCTTCTCGAAGAAGAACTCGTGCTTGAGGAACGAGGTCTCGTGCTCCGCCCCCGGGTACGGGGGGATGAGCTGGGCGGCCTGGAACAGCCGCCAGCCGTCCTCCAGCGCGGCGACCCCCGTGCCGTACGGGGGCTCGTCGCTGTCGCCGGTGGTGGGGCGGGTGCGGCCGGTGCCGTCGTAGCGGGCCCAGCCGACGACCTCGGAGTCGAGGGCGGAGGTGTTCAGGTACAGCACGAGGACCTGCTGCCTCACCTGGCTGTCCCCACTGTGCCGACTGTCCTGGCCGTTCTGAATGTTCCGAGTGGTCACGCGTGGCTCCTCTGCGCGGGCCGGTTGGTGATCCGGGTGGCCCAGTAGTCGAGGTCGAAGTCGGGGTCGGCGGTCAGGACCCGCCAGAGCCTGATGCGGTTGTGGATCTCCAGCCGCCCGGTGGCCCCCTCGTACCACGGGAAGCTCCGCCGCAGCTCCTCGCCCACGGCCGGGCTGTCGAGGTCCGCGGTGTCCCACAGGCGGACCTGGGGCACGGTCGGATTGAAACGGATCTTGTACATGAAGCGGATCCGGTCGCTGTCGTTGCGGCGCCCGCCGTGCCAGATGCCGTGGTGCAGCAGGACGACCGTGCCCGCCGGGCAGGTCAGCCGGGTCTGGCCGCGCAGGTTCTGGTAGCGCCCGGTGTCGGATTCGTTGGTGCGGCGCAGATGGCTGCCGGGGACGATGAGCGTGCCGCCCATCTCGGCGGTGACGTCCTGCGGGTAGTACATGAGCTGTACGTCGAACGCGTCGGGCCGCGGGTCGATGAGGGCGTCGGCGTGCAGCGGCTGGGCGCTGCCCTCACGCGGCTCCCGGGTGTGTACGAAATGGTGGTCGACCGTGGGGTCCGGGCCCACCAGGCTCTCCAGCGCCCCCGCGACGGCGGGGAGTTCGACGAGGCGGCGGGAGAAGGAGCCCTCGGGGTACGCCGCCGGCACGGGGCTGCCGTACGGCACGTCGTCCAGCCCGTCCGCGAAGACGCCGAGCGCCTCGTCGTTCATCTCCTGGGGCACGATCGCGTCGAGCCTCAGGAAGCCGTGTGCCACGAACCGGGCCACCTGGGCGGAGGTCAGAAGGTGTCGTGTGGTTGACATGCGGCAACCATAGGAAGCCTTCCTCGGCCAGTCGTGGGCCGCAATCAGCGACTACTGGTAATTTCCCACCATGACCCGGTCCGTGGAACTGGCCCTCGACCTGCCGCCGCGCGTGGTGAACGCCGGCGTGGGGGTGCACGGGTCGACCGGGCCGCACGAGGTGTTCCGGCTCCCGCGGCTCTGGCAGCTCCATCTGTACAGCTACTCGGGCAGGTTGGAGCTGGGCGGATCCGCGCATTCCATCCGCCCCGGATACGTGAGTCTCGTACCGCCGGACGCGGAGGTGCACTTCCACTACGGCGCGCGGCGCTGTGAGCACCTGTACGCGCACTTCCGGCTGCCCGGCGGCGGGGAGCGGCGGACGGTGCCGGTGGTGCAGGACGCCGGCGCGGACGCGGCGGTGCTCAGCGGGCTGCTGCGGCAGACGGTCGCGGCGACCGCCCAGTCCCCGGCGCGGGCGTCGGCGGAGCTGTGGACGGTGCTGTGGCGCGCCACCGGCCTCGCCGGCGGTGCCGAAGGCCGCTCGGGCTCCGCCCACCCCGCCCTGCGGACGGCCCTGGCCCATATCGAGGAGCACTTGGCCGGGCCCCTGACCGTGCCCCCGATCGCCCGTGCCGCCGGCGTCTCCCACACCCATCTGACCCGGCTGTTCCGCGAGGCCACCGGGCACACGGTCGTCGGCTACATCAGGCGGCGCCGCATGGAGCGGGCCCGGCACCTGCTGGAGGCCTCGACCCTGGCGATCCCGGCGGTCGCGGCGACGGTCGGCATCCCGGACCTCCAGGCGTTCAACAAGGCGTGCCGCAGGGAGTTGGGTGCCTCACCGCGCGCGGTGCGGGCGGCCGCGAGGGGCTGAGGCCCCCCGCGGGCGGGGCGCCGAGCGCCTCAGCCGAGGAACGCGGAGGTGGTGGCCGCGAATCCGGCCGCGTCGTCGAGCCAGGGGTAGTGGCCCGATCCCGGCTGCACGACGAGCGACGCGTCGGGGAACAGCCCCGCGAACTCCGCCACCGACCGGGGCGGGCTGTTCACGTCGTACTCCCCGGCGAGCAGCAGGACCGGGCCCTCGTACGCGGCGAGCGCCCGACGCGTGGCCTGCGGGTCGAAGGCACCCTCGGCGGCGAAGAGGGCGACGGCCTCCTCGTTGTCGGGCCGGCCCGCCGCGTGATGGTCTCGCGCCGCGGCGTCCCACCGGCCGTAGTACAAGGGGGCGATGGCCTCCCAGTCGCCGCCCGTGCCGGCGGTGATCGCCTCCAGGGCGGCGAACACCGCGGGGAACCACGGCTCGTCCTTCCTGAGCCGCGCGACCTCGCGCCGCGTCTCCGCGGTGATCGCGACGCCGACGGCCCGGGTGCCGGGGGCGACCAGGGCGAGCCTGCCGACGTTCGCCGGGTACCGGGCCGCGTACAGCGTCGCGAGGTTCGCGCCGGCGGAGTGGCCGAGCAGGTCGATCCGGGGGAGCCCCAGGTGGACGCGCAGGGCCTCGACATCCTCCACGAGGCGGTCGCAGCGATACGAGGAGGGGTCTTCGGGGACCGCGGAGCGTCCGGTGCCGCGGAGGTCGAGGACGATCAGCCGGCGGTGCGCGGACAGGCCGCCGAGGTCGCCGAGGTAGCGGGAGTCCATGGGGCCGCCGGGGACGCAGACGACCGGGGCGCCGGCCCCGGTCACGCGGTAGGCGAGCCGGGTTCCGTCAGGTGCGCAGAAGGTGGGCATGGGCCTGGATCCTGTCACTCATAACCAGGTTGTACAACCAGGTTATAAAAGAGGGGGACCCGGGTGTATAACCGGGTGGTGACAGATGAGGAGAGCGGGCGGCGGCCCCCGGACGCGCCGACCGAGGAACAGGCCGGGCGGATGTTCGCCGCCATGAACGAGGTCATTCGCGCGGGCGAGGAGATGCGCAAGCTGCGCGCCGAGATGATCCAGGCCCTCGTCCGCGCCGGCTGGACCCAGGAGAAGATCGCCCGGCTCACCGGGATGAGCCAGCCGGCCGTCTCCAAGCAGGTGGCCAAGTACGGGAAGGGCGACCCGCCGCCCCCGACGACGCTCTCCCTCGACCAGCACGACACCCCCTGGCTCGAAGGGCGCCTGTGGGGTCTCGCCGAGGAGATCTCGGAGACCCTCCGCGACACCGCCCACTGCACCCGCTGCGTCAACGCCCTCGCCCGGGGGAGGAAGCGCTTCACCCCTCAGACCGTCGACGAGCTGCGGCGCCTGGTCGAAGAGGACCTGCGGCTGCACCGAGCGCGGCTGCCCGCCGGCTACCGGGCCGCCTACGACACGATCAGCCGCGGTCTCGACCTGCCCGCGAAGGCCACCGCCACCCCCACCGCGTCGGCCTCCGCGCGCCGCGCCCTCGCCCACCGCATCCAGCGGGACCGGCTGCGCGACGGTTCCTGAGCCCTTCTCGACCCGTGGGGGGAGCTGCGGCGCTCCAGGATGGGCTTCTTGCCGTGGGCCACGCACCGCTCCTGGAAGCGCAGGCCCTCCTCGCTGCCGCCGATGTAGAAGATGTCGTCGATGAGCGGGCTCTCGAGCCACCGGTCGAGCGTCTGCCTCGGGTTGGAGCAGACGGCGTTGAGCACCCCGGGAGGCGCCCCGACGTCGTCGAGCAGCGGCGCGACGACCTCGCGCAGCAGCCACATGGTGGACAGCGCGATGGAGCGGGGAGCGCGTACCACGACTGCGTTGCCCGCCATCAGGGCGAGCACGGCGAGGGCGGCGCTGGGCGCGGGGGCGTTCTGCGGCGGGTTGAAGGCGACCACGCCGTCGGGCCGGCGGCGCACGATCAGCCGCCGCCCGGCGTGTTCGAACTCGGTGTGCATCCGCTGCCGGTACCAGCCCAGGCTCTCCTCGCTGTAGACCTGGAACAGACAGCTCAGTTCCCAGCGGGCCAGGCTCACCGGGTGGCCCTCGGCGACCAGCATGGCCAGGAACTCGTCCCGGCGGCGGCCGAGTTCCTCGCGGAACAGCGTGCCCAGCCGCATCCGCCGCTCCAGCGGGGTCGCGGCCCAGCCCGGCGCGGCCGAGGCCGCGGCCTCGGTGGCCAGGTCGATCGCGGCATCGGACGCGATGGCGCAGCGGCCCACCACATACGGGTGGCGCGCGGCCTCCGACTCGGGATTCCGCTCCAGATCCCTCTTCAGGCTGACGCTGGTGAACACGTCCTCCAGCAGCGACTGTGCGCTGACCGTGTACACCCAGCCGTCGCCCTCGACGTCCTTGCCCGCGATGTAGAGCTGATAGCTGTGCAACGGGTTCTCACGCATCAACAGGCCCCTCCGACTCGGCCCCGCCCGGCACCGGCCCGCTCAGCCCTGGGCCCCGGGCGGCGGAATGAACATGGGAATCAGGCCGACCTCGGACTCGGGCAGGGGGATCGGGTCACCGATGCGTTCCATGCCGAGCCGCTCCCAGAGCATGGCGCTCCGCTCGGAGGAGGCCTCGCAGTAGCCGCCGATGTCCAGCGTGAGGGACAGCCGCACCAGCTCGTCGGTGAGGGCGGCCCGCGCTCCCTCCCCCTGCGCCTCCGGGCGGACGGCGGCGAGCGCGATGTGTCCGTGCGGCGGGAGGTCCCGGGGGTAGTGGGTGTCGAGCAGCTCGATGAGGTGCAGACAGCGCTTCTCGGCGGGGCCGGTGGACGCGGCGATGTCGGCGAGGAACGCCTCCTCGTCCTCCGGGGGGACGGGGGTCTTCCGCTCCGAGGGTGAAGGCTCCCACACGATGACGCCGGTGTGGTCCGCGGTGACGATCGCGGTCCCCTCGTGGTCCAGCATGAAGGTCACCCAGGCACGCAGGAAGCCGCGGAGGTAGCGCTCCCGCTCCGGCGTCCCCGGCGGTATCAGCCAGTCGACGACCGGGTCGTCCTCCAGGAACGCCGCGGTAAGAATGTCGACAACCACGTCCACGTCGGTGGACGTCTTCACTTCGTTCACTTTCCTCAATTCCCATCTGGGCTGTGCGGTACCGCCGGAAGCCTGGCCGCGCACTGTTTCCACACGCCGGTCAGCCAGTCGGCGGCGATCCCGATCGGGGCTTCCTGCGCGCTCCCGCCCTTCGGCGGATCTTCATGACGGTCCCGGTGGGCCTCGGCCCGGGCCGGCGGGGCGGGTGGGAAGGCCGGGGCCGGGATCGCTCCGGCCCGCACCATTCCGGTGAAGGCGGTGATGAACTCACGCTGGTCCGAAAGTATGAGCACGGCGCGGTTTCCCCGATTGAAACCGGCGGCGGCAACCCGTCTGCCGATGTCCTCGGCAGCCTCTTTCGGATCGGTGAAGTTGAGAAATTCGGCAGACTCTTCTGATGCGGACGTGAACCCTCGGGCAGTGGACAGCATTCTGCTGAGGACACGAGACAAGCCCACGTAACGGAACCTCCACTGTGCGTGCCACCCAGCAAGGAACCCGTACCCGATAAGTAACTCGGCCTTTCCGCTGGCGTGCGGATGAACGTATCAACGAGGCCAATCGCGAACATACAGCGGCCGGTGTAGCCGTTACTGCACTCTCTGCGGATGCCGGTCATCCACCCCCGACCGTATTCCGCTGGGTCCGTACTCCAGAATGGTGAGCCGTGGGGTGGCGCGCCGCTCGGCCGGTGGAAGGGATCATTCCGAGCTTTTCCGCAGGTGGAAAGGGGGTTGTGGGCCGCTGTCCTGAGCAAGAGCGGTAGCCGGACTTCCTCTTCCTGCTACCGCGCGGAGTGGAAGGCGGCCCCCTGGCGGGCCGGCGGGCCCGGGAGGCTTCCCGCAACCGCCGTCACCCGCGCGGTACGGCCGCAGGCCACAGGCGCAGCTTCGGCCCGGCCGCCGGCGCGCGAACGGGACAAGTGCTCCGATCACGCCGTTCGTCACCTGTTCACCGGGAAAGCCTGACTTCCGCCGAATTACGGGCAACCGATGGCCTTACGCGTAATCGGCGATCTGTCCCGCCGTGTTTTCCTTGCGTGTGACACCGGCGCATGCAAGGATCTTTCCCCGGAGATTACCTCCAGTAATCTCCGCTTTCTGGTGCGGCCCAGAGGAGGCACATTTGATCAGCGGGGGAAACGGTGATGTGGAGACCACATTACTGATCGCGGACGCACATCCCTGGACAAGGCTGGGACTTTCCGCGCTGTTGAACGCGGTACCGGGGCTGCGGGTGGTGGCCCAGGCGGCGGACGGAGAAACGGCTTGCGCGCTGGCCGGGAGCGCCGGGCCGGATATCGTCATCGTCGACGCCGATCTTCCGGATCTCGGTGGGGCGGAGACCATTCAGCGCATCCTGGAGGCCGGCGTGGAGGAAGTGCGGGGCGCGCTCCTCATGGTTTCGGCGGTCGACGACAACGAAATATACGCGGCCCTGCAAACAGGCGCGGGCGGCGTTCTCCTGAAGAACATCCCGCCGGACCAGATGGCCGCGGCCGTCATCTCCGCCGCGCGCGGCAATATGGTCTTCTCACCCGGTGTGATGTCACGGCTGATCGACATCTGCACCCATCGCACCACGCCGCTCGACTACGACGGATCGCGCCTGGCCACGCTCACCATGCGCGAGGCCGAGGTGCTGAAGCTCGTCGCGAAGGGCCATGGGAACGCGACCGTCGCGAAGATCCTCCACATCAGCGAGGCGACCGTGAAGACCCATCTCAACCGGGCCATGGGCAAGCTGGAAATCAGCAGCCGGGCCCAAGCCGTCGCCCTGAGCTATGAGTTCGGCCTGGTCATCCCCCGCCAGCGGGTGGCGGGCACGCCGTCGGCCGCCCACAGCGCCTGAGCGCCCCGGGGCCCGGAGGAAAAAGAAAGTGTTTTCGAAGCGGACCCGAAGTGACGTGCGCCAACATGGTCGGGCAAGCCCTGGTACACCAGCCTAGGAGGATTTGTCATGGGGAACGCGAAGAAGACCGAAAAGGCCCCTGTTTCCGCCCTGGAGACGACTGTTCTGCGGGACGCCCTCGTGGTTCCGGTCCGGATGAGCCTCGGCTGGCCGGCCGCCCGCAGCTCCTCGGAGCTCGTCGACGCGGTGCGTGGCGCCCAGCGCTGACCACGCTCCCCGGACGGGCTTGGACGCCGCGCGGCGTCCAAGGCCGTCCGTGTCCCCCGCGCCCGAGGAAGAAGGCAACACCCGGCTCATGACGCTCTTCTCGTTCCGCTCCTGCTTCGACGGAGTCGTTCCGCCGACGGTGGCCGACCCCGCGGCGCTCGGCACCGCCGCGTTCCGCGCCGTCTCCCACTGCGAACCGTTCCGCGCCGCCTCCGGGTACGGCTGGTACCTCTACCCGCCGCTGGACTGCTTCGTGAAGTGGGACGGGACCTCCTTCCGCTGGCTCGCCGAAGGCTGCCCCGACTGGCTGCCGCTGACCGAGGTGGCGGCCCAGACCATGCTGCGCGTCAGGGACGGCGAGGCGCCCGACGACGACCCCGTGCTCGGCCTCCCCGTCTTCTCCGTCGCCCCCGAACCCGGGCTGCTCCAGGTGTGGACGGGGCTGATCGCACGGACCCCGCCCGAGTGGAGCCTGCTGGTGCGGGGCGTGCCCAACCTGCCGGGCAGCCTGACGTACGAGGTACAGGACGGGCTGATCGAGAGCGGCTGGTGGCACGGACCGCTCGTGGGCAACCTGCGGTTCCGCCGCACCGACGAGGTCGTCCGACTCTCCCGCAGATACCCGCTGTTCGCCGTGCAGCCGGTGCCCTCCGAGGCCTATCAGAGCCGGACGCTGCGTCAACTGGAGTTCGTCCCGGCGGACTCCGGCACCCTGGACGAGACCCGGCAGATGATCGCCGACGCCCTCGCGGTGCGGCGCGACGACCGGCCGGGCGGCTACCGGCGCGAGGTGGCACGCCGGCGGCGCGGCGCCGGTACGCCGGACGCCCCGGCCGACTCCACCCGTTAGCCTTGCCCCCCCCGCCCGCTCCGACGGCGGACCACTCCACCGGAGCATCGAAGACGAGAACGCCAGATGCGCTACCAGCTCCTCGGCCCCGTGACGGCCACCGGCCCCCAGGGGCCGGTGCCGGTGGCCGGCCCCAAACGGCGGGCGGTGCTGGCGGCCCTTCTGCTGAACGCCAACCGGGTGGTGTCCGAGCGGCAGCTGTCCAACCTGGTGTGGGGAAACGACCCGCCGGCCAGCGTGCGCGGACAGATCCAGGTCCACGTCTCGGAGCTGCGCAAGCTGGTCGGCCGCGACACCATCCTCCGGCAGGCGCCCGGCTACCTCATCGTGGTCCGGCCCGGCGAACTCGACCTGCACGCCTTCGACGAGGCCGTGACCCTGGCCCGGGACGAACTCGAGGCCGGACGCGCCGAGTCGGCCGCCGAACGGCTGCGTGCCGTGCTGGACACCTGGCGCGGCCCGGCGCTGGGCGGGGTGACCGAGCCGCTCCGCGCCCTGGAGGGCCCCGCGCTCAACAAGCGCCGGCTCAGCGCCCTGGAGGACTTCTTCGACGCCCGGCTCGCGGCCGGCCGGCACGTCCACACCGTCGGCGAGCTACGGCAGGCGGTCGGCCGTCACCCGTTCCGGGAGCGGCTCCACGTGCAGCTGATGCTGGCGCTGCACCGGTGCGGCCGTACCCCGGAAGCGCTCCAGGTGTACGCGGACACCCGGGCCCGGCTCGCGTCCGAGGTGGGCATCGAGCCGGGCCGGTCGCTCCGCGAGACCCACCTGCGGCTGCTGCGCGACACCACCGAGGGCGCGGCGGCCGACGCGCCCGGGCGCGCCCCGGTCGCCGATGTCCCGGTCGCCCATGTCCCGATCGGCGACGGTCCGGTCGCGGAGGTGCGCGGGCCGCCCGGCTGTACCGGCCGCTGGGGCTCCACCCGGGCCCGGAGGTCACCCCGTGCGTCGCCGCCGGCCTGCTGGGCGAGCCGGTGCGGCGGGCCCGCCCGCTGCTCGCCGAGCTGAGCCGGGCCCACCTGCTCACCGAGGACGCCCCGGGCCGGTACCGCCGCCACGACCTGCTGCGCGCCCACGCCCTCGAGCTGACCCTGGCTTACGACACCGAGGAGGACCGGCGGGCCGCCTTCCAGCGGCTGCTCGCCCACCTCCCGCACACCGCGCACCGGGCGGGGCGCCCGTTCCCCGCCGTGGGGCCGGCCCTCGCGGAACCCGGCCACCCGGCCCTGCCCGCGCCCCGCCGCCCGCCCCCGGTGCCCCGGTGAGGCCGGGCGGGCGGGGCCGTGCCACGGGAAGCCGCCCGCCCCCGACACCGGCAGGGCGTGCGGCGCCGCCGCGGGGCGTCCCGCTGCCGCCGCGCCGCTACCGGCTCAGCTTCTCCTCGAGCCAGGCGGTGGCGTACTCGACGACTCGCGGCGCGTCGAACAGGTGGCTCTCGGCGGCTCCGACCCTGCCGCGCCGGCCGATCCCCGCGGCGAGCATGTCCCGGACGATGACCTCGAACGCGTCCCGCCCCTCGGGCACCACGGCCGAGTAGTCGAAGGCCCCCTCCTCGGAGTCGATGTCGTGGAAGCGACGCCACACCCGGCGGCCCTCCACCAGGAGGGGCTGTTCGTAGTCCACGAACCGCTTGCCGGGGGCCTGGGCGAGCGCCTCGCAGTGGTGCAGCAGCGTCATGGTGTCCAAGGGGGCGCCGAGCATGAGGACCCGGCCGCCGTGGGCCACCAGCCGCGCCAGGGGGCTGTCGGGGCCATGGGGGTCGTCCCACGGGTGGTCGGCCATCAGGTCCGCGGCCGCCGCTCCCAGGGCCGCGAAGCTGACGTCCGGGTGGCGGCTGCGGACGGCCCCGGGCCGGCGGCGCAGCGCCTCGGGGAGGCGGCCGTTGTTGTGATCGGCCTCGCTGAGGTCGGGGTGGTAGGCGGGGTGTTCCGCGCGCACGGCGTCCTGCCAGGCCTGCGGCCAGGTGACGAAGTCGTAGGGCGGCGCGTCGTTCCAGCCGCAGGTCACCATGAGGGTGCCACGCGCGCCCACCACGTCGCCGAGCGCGTCGATGACGGTCTGCGCCCCGCCGGCCACATAGCCGAGGGCGGACATGCGGGTGTGGAACATGACCACGTCGCCCTCGCCGAGGCCGAGCGCGGCCAGGTCACGGCCGAGCCGGCCGCGGGTCACGGGACCGCCGGAGCGCTTCAACAAGTCCATCTCGTCCACGATCGCCGAACCTATCCCCGCACCCCGGTCCCCGGGCAACCGGATTGTCCCCAGCGGTCCGGGGGGTGAGGGCGACGGCGAGGGGCTCAGCGGCGGTGGGCTAATCTGCCCACCCGAGCCAACCCCTGAGAGCCGGAGCACCATGAGCAGCGACCGCGGCACCTTCTCCGAACGCCTGTCCCGCCTCGGAGAGCGGCGCCGGGCCGACTACGCGCCGCTGTTCGACGGCCGGTCCGAGGTCGCGATCGCCAACACCCAGCTCCTGCCCGACCAGGCCGCCCGGCTGGCCACCGCCTACGGCTACCGCTACGCCCGCACCCGGGGCCACAAGTCCGTCCGTGAGCGGGTCTTCGTCCCCGACCCCGACCCGGCGGCGCGGTACGAGGCGCTGCCGCCCGGCACGCCCTGGGAGGTGGCCCAGGCGCACCCGGCGTTCCACGGGCTCAGCGCCCGCGCCGCCCGCAACCACGCAGCGATGATCAAGGGCGAGCGCAAGCCGGCCAAGCTGGTGCCGGTCATGGTGGTGGTGGCGCTGGTCGCCGGCGGGATGGTCGTCCAGGCCCTCACCGGCGACAAGGCGGTGCTGCTGGTCCCCGCCGCGTTCTTCACCCTCCTCGACGTGGCCCTGGCGGCCATGATCCGGGCCGGTTTCCGCAAGCAGCGCCAACTGGAGGCGGAGGCCGAGGGACTGATGCGGCGGTTCCCCCCGCACGGCTTCGCCCCGAGCACGCCGTAGCGCGGCACCCCGGCGGACGATCCTCCGCCACCAGGTTTTTCGTGGCCAAGCGGGATGAGCGGCCATACGATGGGATCACCGGCGCAGGACGTACAGGACGTACACGGACCGGACCGGCGGCGCCAGAGGTGGCGCCGAGCGGCCGGGGTGGGAGACGCATGGCACAGGCCCCAGACACCGCGGCCACCCCAGACACCGCGGCCACCGCGGCCACCGCGGACACCGCGCGGACCGTCATTCTGACCGTGGACGACGACCCGGGAGTGTCCCGTGCCGTGGCCCGTGACCTGCGGCGACGCTACGGCCAGGCCCACCGCGTGGTGCGCTCGGAGTCCGGGGAGTCCGCGCTCGAGGCGCTGCGCGAGCTGAAGCTGCGCGGCGAGGCGGTGGCGGTGATCCTCGCCGACTACCGCATGCCGCGGATGAACGGCATCGAGTTCCTGGAGCAGGCGCTCGACATCTACCCCGGGGCCCGCCGGGTGCTGCTGACCGCGTACGCGGACACCGACGCGGCCATCGACGCCATCAATGTGGTCGACCTCGACCACTATCTGCTCAAGCCCTGGGACCCGCCGGAGGAGAAGCTCTACCCGGTCCTCGACGACCTGCTGGAGACCTGGCGGGCCAGCGAACACCGGCCGGTGCTCATCACCAAGGTCGTCGGACACCGCTGGTCGGCCCGCTCCTCGGACGTACGGGAGTTCCTGGCCCGCAACCAGGTGCCGTACCGCTGGTACTCCTCCGATGAACCGGAAGGCCGGCGGCTGCTCTCCGCGGCGGGCCAGGACGGCCTGCGGCTCCCGCTCGTGGTCACCCCGGACGGCACGGCGCTGGTCGAACCGGAGGACCGGGAGCTGGCCGCCCAGGTGGGTCTGGCGACCACCCCGACGGCCGACTTCTACGACCTCGTCGTGATCGGCGGCGGCCCCGCCGGGCTCGGCGCGGCCGTGTACGGGGCCTCCGAGGGCCTCCGGACGGTCCTGGTGGAGCGCTCGGCGACCGGTGGCCAGGCGGGCCAGAGCTCACGCATCGAGAACTACCTGGGCTTCCCGGACGGCGTGTCCGGGGCGCAGCTCACGGACCGCGCCCGCCGCCAGGCGGCGAAGTTCGGCGCCGAGATCCTCACCGCGCGGGAGGTCACCGGGCTGGAGGTCAACGGCGCGGCGCGCGTGGTGCGGTTCTCGGACGGGTCCGCGATCGCCGCGCACTGCGTGATCCTCGCCACCGGCGTGGCGTACCGGCAGCTCGAGGCGCCCGGCGCGACCGAGCTGACCGGGTGCGGAGTGTTCTACGGCTCCGCGCTGACCGAAGCGGCCTCCTGCCAGAACCACGACGTCTACATCGTCGGTGGCGCCAACTCCGCCGGGCAGGCCGCCATGTACCTGTCCCGGGGCGCCAAGTCGGTCACCCTCGTGGTGCGCGGGGACTCCCTGTCGGCCTCCATGTCGCACTACCTCATCCAGCAGGTCACGGCCGCGCCCACGATCTCGGTGCGCACCAACACCGTGGTGGAGGCCGCCCACGGCACGCACCAGCTGGAGCGGCTGGCCCTGCGCGACACCAAGACCGGACACGTCGAACTCGTCGACGCCCAGTGGATGTTCGTGTTCATCGGCGCGGCCCCGCTGACCGACTGGCTGGAGGGCACGGTGCTCAGGGACTCCCGCGGATTCATCCTGACCGGCCCCGATCTGACCGCCGGCGGGCAGCTCCCGGCCGACTGGACGCTGGACCGGCAGCCGTACCACCTGGAGACGAACGTCCCCGGGGTGTTCGTGGCGGGTGACGCGCGGGCCGAGTCCGCCAAGCGTGTCGCCTCCGCCGTCGGAGAGGGAGCCATGGCGGTCATGCTGGTGCACCGGTATCTGGAGCAGTCGTGAGCGGGCTGCCGTGCAGCCGGGAGGAGATCGGCTCCCTCTTCCTGTTCGAGAAGCTGGCCCCCGAGCAGCTCGAGCGGCTGTGCCGCGAAGGCCGGGTGGAGCGGTTCGAGCCCGGGCCCGTGTACGCCGAGGGCGACCCGGCCACCTGCTTCTACGTGCTGCTCGAGGGGACGCTCGTGCTCTCCCGCCGGGTCGGCTCCCAGGATGTGGAGGTGAACCGGAGCTCCGCCCGGGGGGTCTACGCGGGGGCCTTCCACGCCTATCTGGGCGACCGGGTCCGGCAGGTGTACAACAGCTCCCTGCGCGTGGTCGAGCCCTCGCGGTTCTTCGTGCTGCCCGCCGAGACGTTCTCCCGCATCATGCACGAGTGGTTCCCCATGCCGGTCCACCTGCTGGAGGGGTTCTTCTTCGGCAACAAGGACACCCAGCAGGCCATCGGGCAGCGTGAGCGGCTGCTGGCGCTGGGCTCGCTGTCGGCGGGCCTCACCCACGAGCTGAACAACCCGGCCGCTGCCGCGGTGCGGGCCACCTCGGCGCTCCGGGAGCGGGTCGCGGGAATGCGCCACAAGCTCGGCGCCATCGCGGCCGGCCCGTACCGGCGGGACACCCTGGCGACCCTCGTCGAGATCCAGGAGCGCACGGCCGAGCGCGTCGCCAAGGCCCCCGCCCTGAGCCCGCTGGAGGCCTCGGACCGCGAGGACACGATCTCCGACTGGCTGGACGACCACGGCATCGCGGACGGATGGCGGCTCGCGCCGACGTTCGTCCAGGCCGGCCTCGACACCGACTGGCTGGACCAGGTCGCGGCCGCGGTGGGCGAGGAGACCCTCGAAGGGGCCGTACGGTGGCTGAACTACACCGTCGAGACCGAGCTCCTCATGAACGAGATCGAGGACTCCACCACCCGTGTCTCGGGCCTCGTCCACGCCGCCCGGCAGTACTCGCAACTCGACCGCGCGCCCCACCAGAACGCCGATGTGCACGAACTGCTCGACAGCACCCTGCTGATGCTCTCCGCCAAGATCGGCCCGCGCGTCACCGTGGTCAAGGACTACGACCGCACGCTGCCGAGGATCCCCGCCTACCCGGGGGAACTCAACCAGGTGTGGACCAACCTGATCGACAACGCGGTCTCCGCCATGAACAGCGTGGACGGCCAGTCCACCCTGACCGTGCGCACCGCCCGCGACGGTGACCGGCTGCTCGTCGAGTTCGGCGACACGGGACCCGGCATTCCCGCGGACATCCGCGACCGCGTCTTCGACCCGTTCTTCACCACCAAGCCGGTGGGCGAGGGCACCGGGCTCGGCCTGGACATCTCCTGGCGCATCGTCGTCAACAAGCACCACGGCGACCTGCGCGTCGAGTCGGCGCCGGGGGACACCCGCTTCCAGGTGCGCCTCCCGCTGACCGCACCGGCCGCGGAAGACCAGCCCTCGTCCCTCGACGTGTGACGAGACGACCCGGCATGACGAGACGACCCGGCATGACGAGACGACCCGGCATGACGAGACGACCCGGCATGACGAGACGACCCGGCATGACGAGACGACCCGGCATGACGAGACGACCCGGCATGACGAGACGACCCGGCACGACGAGACGATCTCGCATGCGTACGAGCGCCATGGCCATGTGAACGTCTCGGCGGGAGCGGTGTGATGGGGGCATGAGCCAAGCACCGATTCTCGTCCTGGGCGGCCGTGGCAAGACCGGCCGCCGCGTGGTCGCCCGCCTGCGCGACCTCGGCCTCCCCGTCCGCGCCGCCTCCCGCTCCACCGGGACCCTGTTCGACTACGGCGACCCGGCGACCTGGGGCCCCGCCCTGGAGGGCGTCCGGGCCGTGTACCTGGTCCCGATGGTCGAGTTCGTGGACCTCGCCGACGTCACCGCCTTCATCCGGCGGGCCGCGCGGGAGGGCGTCGAGCGCATCGTCCTGCTGTCGGCCCGCGGGGAGGGCGGCGGCGCCCACCCGGACCAGGAGCCGCTCGAAACCCTGGTGCGCGAGGCGGTCCCGCGCTGGACGATCCTGCGCGCGGGGTGGTTCGCGCAGAACTTCAGCGAGGACTTCCTCCTCGAACCGGTCATGTCCGGAGAGCTGGCCCTGCCCGCCGGGGAGGGGCGCGAGGCGTTCGTCGACGTCGCCGACATCGCCGACGTGGCCGTCGCCGCGCTCACCGGTGACGCCCACGCGGGCCAGGTGTACGAGGTGACCGGGCCGGAGGCGCTCTCCTTCCGCAGCGTCGCCGACCTCATCTCCGAGGCGTCGGGGCACGAGGTCCGCTACACCCCGGTCGACCGGGACACCTATGTCACCGCCCTGTCCGGGCAGGGATACCCGGACGACACCGTCCGGGCCGTGGCGGACCTGATGGAGGCGATCGCCCGGGGAGCGGGCGAGACGGTCGGCGACGGCGTGCGGCGCGCGCTGGGCCGCCCGCCGCGCTCCTTCGCCGACTTCGTCAAGGAGGCCGCCGCCTCGGGCGCGTGGACAGCCGGCTCGGACTGACCCCGCGTCCGGCCACGGTTCAGGGCCGGCCCCCACGGGCCTCGGCGAGGACGGCGCTCGGCGGCCGGCCCCGGACCCGCTTGAAGGCGTTGCTGAACGCGAAACCGTCCGCGTAGCCGATCCGGCGGGCCACCGACGCCACGCTCGCCCCCCGCTCCCGCAGCAGGTCGGCGGCCAGCGCCATGCGCCACTCGGTCACATAGGTCATCGGCGGCACCCCCACCAGCTCGGTGAACGTGCGGGCGAACGCGGCCCGGGACAGCCCGGCCTCCGCCGCCAGGGCCGCGACCGTCCACGGCCGCCCGGGGGCCTCGTGCAGGGCCCGCAGCGCGCGTCCCACGCGCGCGTCGGCCAGGGCGCGGTAGCCGGCCGGCGGCTCGGCGTCCGGCCGCGCGAACCACCGGCGCAACGCCTTGACCAGCAGCATGTCCAGCAACCGGTCGAGGACGACCTGCTGGCCCGGCTCCTCCTGGACGATCTCGGTGGCCAGCAGACCGGACAGCGGCGCCAGGTCCGGGCCGTCCGGGACGATCGCCAGGTCCGGGAGGCAGCGCAGCAGCCGGTCACCCACATCGCCGCGGATCGGGTAGCCGGCGACGATGAACGTGTCGGTCGCGTCGGGCTCCAGCCCGCACGTGCGCGGCCCGAGGACCAGGTCGTCGCTGCCCAGCGGGGGGCCGTCGCCGACCGTGTAGCACGTGGTCTCGTCCTCGATGACGATCCGGGGCGGGGTGTCCGGGTCGTCGGAGACGGTGAACGGCCGTGCGGCGCGGATCAGCGCGATGTCCCCCTCGCGCAGCAAGGTCGGGGCCGAGCCCGCCACGGTGATCCAGGCGTCGCCGGTGAGCACGGTGGCGAGGGCGAGCGGCACCGGCCCGGTGAACCGCACGCCCCACGGCGGTTCGACCACCGACCGGCAGAACGCCGCGCCCCGCGCCCGTACGCCACCGAGATGGTCGTCGAGAAGATCCATGGCGAGACGATCTCACATCCCGATCGCCTCCGGGGCCGTGAACCGTCTCGCGACGGCCGGTCATCACGGTCCGCCGGGAGGGGCCGGGCCGCCGCCCCGGAACCCCTGGCGGAGCCGCGGCGTTGGGTGGGACATGGGCGAACTGGTTCCCGGCGGAAACGCGCCGGTACCCGGCGGTGCGCTGGCGATCCGGGTGCCGGGTCCCTTCGACCTGTCCGTGCTGATCACCGGCGAGGACGGAAAGGTCGCGGGGGACGCCGACTTCGTCTTCTTCAACCAGCCGTCCGCGCCCGGCGCCCGTCTGGACGGCGACACCGTCACGGTGCGGCCCGCGCGGCTGCGGCCCGGCGCGAGCCGCGTCACGGTGGTCATCAGCCCCGCCGACCCCGGTGTGCCGCTCGGCCGGCTGCCCGTCCCCACCATGACCGTGACGGGGGAGGGCGGGGCGCCGCCCCTCCGCTTCACACCGCCGCGCCCGAGCCGGGAGACGGTGCTGCTGCTCGCCGAGCTCTACCGGCGCGGCGACGGGTGGAAGGTGCGGGCCCTGGGGCAGGGCTACGCGGAGGGACTGGCCGGGCTGGCCCGGGACTTCGGGGTCGACGTCGCGGACGACGGCGGGCAGCCCCCGCCACCCCCGCAGCCCTCCGCGCCCCCGCAGCCCTACGCGCCCCCGCCACCCCCGCAGCCCTCCGCGCCCCCGCAGCCCTACGCGCCCCCGCCACCCCCGCAGCCCTCCGCGCCCCCGGCCGCCGCCCCTTACGACCCCGATGGCTTCCTCGGCCTGGTCAACGGCGCGCGGTCCCGCGCCGGGATCCCCGCCGTCGCCCTCGACCCGCGGCTGAGCACGGCCGCCCGGGCCCACGCCGACGCCATGGCCGCGCGGGGCCGCCTCGGCCTCGAGAGCCCCGACGGCACCTCGGTCTTCCACCGGATCGCCGCCGCCGGCTACGCCCCGCTGACCATCGCCGAGCACCTCGTCTCCGGGCCCCGTACGACGGCCGAGTTCGTGGACTACTGCCTCGCCGACGGCGAGCGCGGCGCGCCGTTCCGGGATCCCTCGGTCGCGCATGTCGGGACGGGCCGGGCCGTGGGCGGCCGCTCGGGGGAGACCTTCTGGACCGTGCTGTGGGCCCAGCCGTTCACGGCGGCGGGCCTGGCCCGCACCGCCGCCGCCGTCCTGGCGCTCACCAACGCGGAGCGGGCCGCGGCCGGACTGCCGCCGCTGGCCCGGGATCCCCAGCTGACCGTGGCCGCGCAGCGGCACAGCGAGGACATGGTGGCCCGCGACTTCTACGCCCACACCACGCCCGAGGGCGGAGAACCGTGGGACCGGGCCAGGGCCGCCGGATCCCGCCACCGCGGCATCGGCGAGAACATCGCGTGCGGTCAGCGCACCCCCGAGGAGGTGGTCCGCGGCTGGATGAACAGCCCCGGACACCGCGCGAACATCCTGAAGCCGGAGTTCAGCCACCTCGGGATCGGCTACGCGACGGGGAGCCGGGCCGGCACGTACTGGACCCAGCTCTTCGGCAGCGTCTGACGGTCCGCGGGGACCCGTCCACCGGTCACCCCCCGCCGTCGGCCGTACCGTCGCTCGGCGGCCCGTCCACGGGGCCCTCTCCGGCGGGCGGAGCCGGCGGCCCCGGCGGCTCCGCGGCCTCCAGCGTCCCCGGCATCCCGCCGGGCTTGCTGTTGACGTAGGTGGTGAGCCGGTGGACCTGCCGTTCCAGGGCCCTGATCCGGTCCACGATGTCCTCGGGCAGGTTCGCCATCAGTCCGCCTCCTCCAGATACAGGTCGGCGGTCTCCGGGCGGCCCCGCTCAGGGGCGGTGACCTTGATGCCGACCACGCGATAGCGGGCGTCCAGGCCCTCGGAGAACCACACGTCCTTGATCCGCAGCCGCACGGTCGTGCCGAGCAGCGCGGGCGTGGTGCCGGACCCGAGACGGATCCGGACCGAGGGGATGACCACCGGGCCGCGCAGGGCGGCCAGTTCGGACCGGGCGAACGCGTCCAGCGTCGCCTTGTCGGTGACGTTGCTGTGGTCGGACGAGGTGTCGAGGCGCGGGAACCCGGCCGCGATCAGGTCCTGGGCCACCTGTTCCGCGGACAGCACCGGAGTGCTCGCCCCGCCCTCCGCGGTACCGCCCCTGGCCCGCGCGGTCGTCCCGCCGCGCGTGGCGTCGCGGGGGAAGGAGTACGACAGCACATCGCCCGGCAGATCCAGCATCACCGGCTGGCTGCCCACCCGGATCTTCGGCGAGCCGAGCTGGAGCAGCTTCACCCGACGCCCCGACACCGGGTCCCGGTACACCGCGATCCGGTGCTCGAAGCCGGGCTCCATCGCCGCGAGCTGCCCGATCGCCTCCTCCACCAGGGTCTCGTCACCGTCGCGGTAGGACACCGTACGGGACACGGTCGGCGCTGTCGTCCCGTACTCCACCCCGATCCGGCCGCCCTCGCCCCCCTGCATGTACTCCCACAGCCCCCGGACGATCTCCAGGTGGTCGACCGCGGAGAAGCTCAGGTTCGCCCGGATGTAGCGGCGGCCCGCGTACGAGTCGAAGGTGGCCGCCTGCAGCCCGACCGTCGTGGCGCCCCGGTCGTCCGTGGCCGGGGTCAGGGTCCACACGATGCCGCCCCAGCACACCTCGTCCCCACGCTCCAGATAGACCGCGGTGCGCCCCTCCACCAGCTCCCGGACGCGCCCGGCCATCCGGGTGTCGGGCACCGGCAGGGTCGCGCTGAGCGACCCGGGCTTGCCGAGGTAGTCGTCGTACTCCACGCCTTGCAGCGGCAGCACGTCGATGGCCTGGTCGGTGCGCAGATCGGTGAACACGGCGCGGTAGCGGGCGTCCACGGCTCTCACGCCACCGGGTCGACGCGGATGAAACGGTTGTCGAAGTGCACGCGCGTCCCGGCGACGGAGGACCGGTAGGCGGCGGTCACGGTGTACACGGCCCCGGGGGTGAGGTTCCCCACCGGGAAGCAGGTGGAGATGGACGCCCTGCCCGCGCCGGCGAGGATGGCCGCGCGGTCGTCGGAGGGGGCGAGCACCTCCGTGCCGCTCTGCAGCCTGAGCCGGAAGGAGATGTACGCGGTGGCGTCGCCGTCGGCTGCCGTGTAGGCGCCGAAGGTGAGGGACACCCACCGCGAGGGCGGCGCGGTGAAGGTGGCGGCGAGGGAGGTGAGGGTGTCGATGGGGAGCACCTCCACGTACGAGGTGGTGGTGGTGCCGCCCCAGTCCAGGGTGTGCACCAGGACCGAGTTGGGGATGAACTTCGTCCACTGGGCGCCGTCCCAGCGCTCCAGCCGGCCGCCCGCGTCGCGGTACTGCCCGACGTACGCCCCGTTGTGCGGCGCCCCGCCCGCCGCGGGCACGATGCCGCCCAGCGCGGCGGTGTAGCGGCGGCGGTCGGTGATGGCGGAGGCCCAGGTGATGCCCTTGGCGGCGGAGGCCCCGGCGGGAACGGCGATCTCGTAGAGGAGTTCGGCGTTCTTGGGCACGGCCGGGGCGGTGGGGGAGCCGGCCGGGGTTCCCTGGAGCAGCTCCAGGGCCGCCTCGTACTTGCCGGAGCCGTCGTAGTCGTTGTCGTAGACCCGCACGACCAGCGCGTCCACGCGCGGCAGACTGGCGTGTCCGTCGGCGACGGTCAGCAGGGTGTCGGAATCCACGGTGACCGGGTAGCCGCCCTGCGAGCCGGTGGAGGTGCCCGCGATCCACACCTGCCCGGGCGAGAGTCTGGCCTGCATGCCGGTGGCGGCGGTGCCGGTGAGCTGCAGCCCGCCGAACACACACCCGGCGCGGGTCAGCAGCGGCCCGGCGGAGGCCATGCCGAGGCCGACGGCGAGCCGGGTGTCCTCGCGGGTCTGGCCGGTGGGCGGATGCCAGGCGGAACGAACGGTCATGAAACGGCTCCCACGGTGATCAGAGGACTTCTGTCCGCCGCGTGCGGTCTGCGCGGGGCGGGCTGTGTTGTTGGGGCTGTGCGGGCTACGCGGGCTGTGCGGGCTGCTCGGGCTGCGCGGGCTGGTGTTGTGCGGGCTGTGCGGGCTGTGCGGTGCGCGGCGCGCTCACCACTCCGCGCTCACCACTCCGCGCTCCGCCAGGCGATCGTGGCGGTGGCCCCCGCCCCTCCCGACGCGGCCCGGAACGACAGCTGCGAGGTGCCGGGCGGCAGGGTGAACGACTCCTCCGGAGCACTGCCCGGGACGGCGGTGTGGCGGCGCGACGCGGTGCCGCCCAACATCACGGTCCCCTCGGCGGTGTCCACGACGAGTTCGTCGTCCTCGGCCAGCGTGATCGCGTACTCCAGCCAGTCGCCGCCGGCCCGGTTGGCCAGGCGCGGCCGGGTGCAGGGCCCGGTGAAGGTGATCACCGGATGGGCGGGCGCGCTGCCGTCGTTCTCCACGGTGAGGTCGCCCGTGGCGCCGGGCGTGCCCCAGGCCAGCGGCCAGACGAGCGGCCAGGTCAGGCCCGGCTCCCGCTGGGGGAGCCCCACGGTGTCCAGCCGCCCCACCACCGCGTAGCGGCGCGGATCGGAGGCCTTCCACTGGAGCGTCATCTTCGCCAGTCGGCTCGCCGCGAACTGCCGGTCGGTGGGCACCACACGCTGGGTGACCCGGGCCCGCACCGCCAGCGTCTCGCCGTGCAGCCGCACCGCGAGCCACTCCTCCTCGTCGCGCACGGCGGTGGCCGCGCGCAGGGCGCGCAGGGCCTCCCGTACGGCCTCGGGCCCGGCGTCCGGGTCCGGCGCGAACCACACCTGCGCGGTGACCGTACGGGCCTGCGCCCACTGCGAGCCCGGCCAGCCGCCGTGCCCCACCGGGCGGTCGGCGTCGGAGCTGTCCAGGCCGGGCAGTTCCTCCCAGCCGGTGAGCCCCTCGGCGGCGATCCAGTAGTCGGTCCCGGGGCCCATCAGCAGCCCGGCCCACTGCACCTGCCCATCGGCGGTGATCCGCGGCCCCGGCTCGGCGGCGGTGTTCTCGCCCGCCATGTCACCCCCTCGCCTTCATCAGGAACATCAGATCCTCGGCTGTCTGCCGGGCGCTGGCGCCCGGCGCCTCGTGGTAGTGCTCGATGACGAACCCGCCCCGCGGCCCGCCGCCCGCCATGGCGAGCCCGGGCGCGGGCCCGCTGCGGGCCAGCAGCGTGCTCAGCCGGTTCAGCGGCAGCACGGCCTCGGCCTGCCCCGCCTCGGCGAGCAGCGCGAGGGTGCCTCCGGGGCGGGGCAGCACGACGCCGCCCTGGGCCAGTGTCGGGATGGGGGGCAGGTTCACCCCGAACGACTTGCCACCGATCCCGCCCGGCACCCACGAGGGGATCGACACCTTCACCCGGTTCAGCGCCCCGATCGCCCGGTTGACCAGCCCGATCACCCCGTTCAGCGGCTCCCGCACCGCGCCCAGCACGGCACTGAACGCGCCCCGGACGATCCCGGCCAGCCCGCTGAACGCGCGCTGGATGCCGTTCCTGGTGGCCCGGAACGCGGCGGGGATCTTCTCCGAGAAGAAGGACAGCATCGGGCGGACGGCGGCCATGATGGCGTGGATGACCGTGGTGATGATGGTCTTGTAGATGGTGAAGTAGGTCTTCACCACGGTCCAGATGACCTTCAGCACGACCGTGAACGCGGTCTTGATGCCGTTCCACGTCGTCTGCACCACCTGTTTCGCCACCCGCATCGTGGTGCCGATGACCTGGCCGACGATCCTGAAGGCCGCCTGGACGATCCGCTGCACCGTCTTGGACTGCATGGCCATGTCGACGAGCTTCATGATCAGCGGCATCAGCAGCGCCATGACCGCCCCGAAGACGTTCGACTTCATCGCGGTGTTCAGGCCCTTCTGGGCCGTGGTCACCCCCTGCAACCCCGTCTTCATCCGCCCCATCAGCCCCCCACCCGTCGCCGCACTGCGGCCCGCGGTGGCCATGGAACGTCCGCTCCTGGCCACGCTGCGCTCGGCGGCGGTGGCCTCCCGCTGGAGCGTGCGCATGGAGTTGGCCGACTTGTCGACGTCGCCCTTGATGCGGCCGACGGCGGACCCGGCCTGGGTCGCGGTCCGGGCGAACTTGGAGACGCTGGTGTCCGTCTGGCCGGTGCCGTTCTTCAGCCTCAGCAGTGCGGACGACGACCTGTTGAGTGCCGCGAGCAGTGACATGGCGGTGCCTCCCTCCGTCCCTCAGCCCAGCGCCCGGGCCAAGCTGTCGATACGGGCTTCGAGGTGGTTGATGCGCTCGGCGGTTTCGCTGAAGGACCGGGTGTTGCCGATGTGCGCCTGCTGCTGCGGGGCGGTGCGTCTGATCTGCGTAGACAGGGCGTCCAGCCGGTGGTTCGCCCGGGCGGCCTGGTTGGCGGCCCGGTTGATACGGCTGGGCAGCTCCCGGACCTGTCTGTGCAGCTCGTTCAAAGGCCGCACGACACCCTCTCTCACGAAGCCGTGCAGGCGGTCGAGACGCTGCTTCAGTTCGGCGATGGACGACTGGATGCCGTTGATGGTCTGCTGTGCCTCCCGCTCGGCCCTTCTCTCCGTGAGGAACTCCTGGAGGTTGAAGTCCTTCCCCGCGAGCTTGAACGAGTAGCTGGCGACGTTGGCCTCGCCTTTGAGCAGGTTGGCCTCGGTGTTCAGGCCGGCGATCGCCTTTTTCACCCAGGCATGCTCGACCTTCCACTCCTGAAGTCGCTTGTCCAGGGTCTTGCGGAGATCCTGCACGGTCCCGAGCAGGTCCCGCACGATGTCCCCCATTGCCCCTCCTGTAGATCACCCGAAGAACCGCGCCAGCTCCGCCGCGCTCGGCGCATGGTCAGTGGCGGCCGGGCCCGGGCCGTCGGGCGGGCCCGTGTCCCGGGTCTCGGGCGCCGTGGCGGTCCCCGCCGCCGGCCGCGGCACCGGCACCGGCGTCTCCGGCGGGTCCGCGTACTCGTCGCGGTTGACCGACGCGAACATCCAGTTGGCGATCGCGAGGTGATCCACCACCGCAGCCAGTAGATGGTCCGTCAGCCCCCACTCCGCGGCCTCCCCCTCCCGCGCCCGTACGAACGCCGAGTCCGGCGGCAGATGGCGCACCAGCACCGCCAGCCGCCGCGAGGACAGCGCCCCGCGGTGCCAGTCGAGCAGGTCGACGCCGTAGTACCGCAGCAGATCGGCCTCCAGCGCCTCGGCGTGCTCCTCCACGAGCGCGCCGAGGCTCAGCCTTCCCCCACGCCGAGCCCGGTGTCCTTGCCGTACGCCTCGAGGATCGCGGCGATGTCCTGCACGCTCACCTCGTGTTCGCACAGCCGCTGGTAGCTCTTCTCGCCCATGAGCAGCGCGAGCAGCCCGTCCAGGTCGTTGTCCTTGAGCTCGGCGAGGGCGTGGGCGGAGCGGCGGGGGATCTCGGTGGGGAGTGAGAACGTCTCCCCGTCGACCTCGAAGTCCCAGGTCAGGCCCAGCGCCTCCAGACGCTGGGCGCGTGCGGCGTTGACGTTGAACGCGGGCATCGGCGACGACTCCTTCGCGGTGGGAGGTGGTGCGGCAGGTGGCGCGCGCAGGCAAGTGGCGGGGGTGGTCAGGACCCGGCGAAGGCCGGGTCGTTCATCAGCCAGGTGGCCAGCGGGGTGTCGTTGTCCACGGCCAGCGCGGTGAAGGTGACGCCCAGGCGGACCGCGGCCGTGCGGGTGAGCTGGAGTTCCTCGGTCTCGGTGACCTGGCCCCTGCGGAGGATGAACCGGTACTTGATGACATCGCCGTCCGCGAACTCGACGCCCAGCATCCGCTCGTCCTTCTTCGGCTCGGCGTCGAGCTCGTAGCGGTACACCTTGGAGCCGGCCGCGGTCTCCGCCACCGCGTCGCCGCCGAAGAAGAACGGCAGGGTGTCCTCGTTGAGCTGGAGCAGCTGGAACTTCACGGTGAGGTCGCGGTCGGAGTAGACGAACCGGGCCGGGCTGACCGACTGCCAGGTGTCCACCGGGTCGATCTTGTCCTTCTTGTTGAACTTGATGCCGTCGGTGGTGGTGTACCCGAGGTCCTTCCAGCCCGCCGCCCACGCCGTGGACACATCGGCCGGGACGGTGGTGCCGAGCGGGGCGGTCAGGATGCGGCCGGTCCCCGCGACACGGATCTCGTTGGGGTTCATTCCGGGCATGCGTGGCTCCTTGTGACGTTTGTGACGTGGTGAGGCGAGGCGGCCGGCTACGCCGGGCGGATGGACAGCCGGACCGTGGACAGATAGCGGCTGGCCGCCGCGTGGAGGTGGTCGGGCAGCCAGCGGGGGCCGTCCACCTCGACGATGTCGGTGACACCGGCGGTGCCGAACGTGGTGCCGCGCACGGTGAACAGCGCCGTGCGGGCGGCTGTGGCCACGGTGTGGGCGGTGGGTTTGTCGGGGCCGTACACCTCGAGGTCGACCAGCGGCTGGTCCAGATGGATGTCCTCCACCCAGACCCCGCCCGCGCGGGAGACCAGCACCGCCTTCTGGGTCCCGTCGAAGCCGGGCGGGGTCCGGTTGTCCACGAGGACCCCGGCCAGCTCGGGGCGGTTCTTCAGGTGCTCGACGACGAGGCGTTCGACGTCAGGAAAGATCACCAAGGGCTCGGTCATGCGCGCACTCCTCGCGGTCGTCAGGGGCTGCGCACAGCGAAAAGCGGCGGGACCGTGGCCCGAGTCCCGGGCACAGCTCCGCCGCTGTCGCCTAGTGTGAAGCAACTCCTGCCCATGCGCAACCAGTTGTCGTCACATGTCGCGAGATGACCAAGGGGCTCGCAGGTCACATGCGTCGCCGGGCGGCACGTTCGGCCGCGAACACATCTTCCAGCCGGTAGAGGAACGCTTTGCCCCGGCGCCCCGCGGGCCGCAGCCGCTCCAACTGCACCCACTTGCGGATGGTGGCCGGAGTGACGCCCACCTCCAGGGCGGCCAGGTCGGCGGTCACCAGCGTGCCCTCGGACGCCCGGGCGGTGTTCATCGGCCCACCGCCCCGACGGCGGACCTGCCGTCCAGGGCGGCGGTGATCTCTTCCAGGGCCGCCCCGCCCCGCCCGAACAGCTCTCCCCACTCGCCCTGTGGCCAGGAGTGCCGGTGTGCCCGGTCCTCATGGCAGCCGCAGTCCGGCCGCGGACACCGGCAACCCGGGTTGATGCACAGCACCGTCCCCCGCAGCGGAAACGCCCGCAGCGAGACCGAGGCGCACAGCGGACATCGTCCGCGCAGCCGCACCATGGGCTCGGCGTCGCCGAGCGCGCCGGAGCAGCGTCGCGCCAGTGCGCCGACCTCGTCCAGCAGGTGCCGCATCAGCACCGGGTCGGCCTCGACCCGGTCCAGCAGCCCCGCCAGCCGGCCCAGCCTGACCTCGACCGACCCCTTGCCGGCGGGCGGCAGCCCCAGCCGGTCGTGGACGGCCTCCTCGAGCTCCACGACACCGTCGGTGATGTCCCGCACGGTGTCGCAGATCCGCATCCGCAGGGGCGCCGAGGGCCCGTGCCGGTCGGCGCCCCCGCGCCCCCGCCCGAGCCCGGCGCGGTGCGGGGAGGGCGCCAGCTCCGCCCGCAGCTCGGGGAACTGCCGCGCCAAGACGGTGATCCAGTGGCTCGCTCTGATGCGGTCAGGGCGCGGAAGTGCGTCATTGCTCAACAGAACCCCCCATGTCGTCGGCCTCTTCACTCCCTAGGAGCCGCGGGCGGCGCGGAACGGTTCCCACCGGTATGTGGCACCTGTCGGGGTATCGGGGCCTGGCCGGCGAGGTGATGGCCCGGTGCCGCGCCCGCGTGGTGTGATGGCGCGGTGAACAGCGCCACCGAACAGAGCAACCGCCACATGCTGCGCGCCCGGGACGCCATGGACCGCGCCTACGCGCAGCCGCTGGACGTCCCGGCCCTGGCCCGGATCGCCCATGTGTCGCCGGCGCACTTCACGCGCACCTTCCGGGCCACGTTCGGCGAGACACCGCACCGCTATCTGCAGCGCCGCCGGGTTGAGCGCGCCATGTTCCTGCTGCGGGAGACCGACCGCAGTGTGACGGACATCTGCTTCGAGGTGGGCTTCGGCAGTCCGGGGACCTTCAGCCGTACCTTCCGTGACATCGTCGGGCGGTCGCCGAGGGCGTATCGCAGGGAAGCGGTCGCCCTCGGCGTGCCGACGTGCTTCACGATGGCCTGGACACGGCCGAGCGACTGACCGCCGGCTGAGCAGTTTTGGATAAGTTTTCGTCCCGCTCGCTCGGTAGCGTGATGCACATGTTCAACGCGATCACACACTCTTCGATCTACGTCCTGGACCAGGACGAAGCCCTCGACTTCTACGTCGGCAAGCTCGGCCTGGAGGTCAAGGCGGACGTCGACATGGGCTTCATGCGCTGGCTGACGGTCACCGTCCCCGGCCACCCGGAGCGCGAGATCCTGCTGGAGAAGCCGGGCCCTCCGGCGATGTCCGAGGAGACGGCGCGGCAGGTCCGCGAGCTGGTGACCAAGGGCGCGACGGGTGGCTGGCTGATCTTCACCACGGAGGACTGCCGCAAGACGTACGAGACGCTGCTGGCCCAGGGCGTCGAGTTCACCGAGGAGCCCACCGAGCGCCCGTACGGCATCGACTGCGGCCTCCGCGACCCCTTCGGCAACCGCATCCGCTTCACCCAGCCCACGGCCTGACGGCCCCCACGTCCCCCCCCACGTCCGGAGGGCCCCGGCGGTCGCTGCCGGGGCCCTCCGTGCCGTATGGGCCTCTCCGTACGGGCCTCAGCCGTTCGAGGCCCGGGTGGTCATGTCCTGTGTGCCGATGACGGAGAGCAGCTCCAGCTGGGCGGCGCCTTCGGTGCCGGGCGGGGCGCTGAACCACAGCAGGCGCTGGCGTCCGTCCTCGCTGAACAGGCTGTGGCAGTCCAGCTCGATGACACCGAGCGCGGGGTGGACGATGCGCTTGTGATCGGTCCGGCGGAGGGCGACGTCATGGGTGTCCCAGAGGGTGGCGAACTCCCGGCTGCGCCGCCGTAGCGTGGCCACCATCCGGGTCACCTCGCTGTCCTTGCCGCGCCGGGCGGCGACCGCCTGGAGGTCGGCGACGAAGACCCGGGAGTGGTGGGGGTGGTCCTCGGCCGGGTAGATCGCGCGGGCGCCCGGGTCGGTGAACCAGCGGTGGACCAGGCTCGCCTCGGGCCCGCGTACCGCCGGGGGGCGGCCGACGAGCGCGGCGGCCAGGGGGTTCTGCACGAGGATCTCGTGCAGATCGGTGATGACCTGGGCGGGGGTGGTGGTGAGCCGGTCGAGCAGACCGAGCAGGCCGGGCTGGACGTGCGCGTTCGGGCCGTGTGCCGCCGGCGGGACCGGCCGGTCGGCGAGGTGGAAGAGGTGGTCGCGCTCGTCGCCGTCCAGCCGCAGCGCCCGGGCGAGGGCGGCCAGGACCTGCGCCGAGGGCTGGGCGCCCCGGCCGCGCTCCAGCTCGGTGTAGTAGTCCGCGGACAGACCGGCCAGCTGGGCGACCTCCTCGCGCCGCAGGCCGGGCACCCGGCGCCGGGGACCGGTGGGCAGGCCGACGTCGCCCGGGCGGATCCGGTCGCGCCGGGATTTGAGGAACGCGGCGAGTTCGGAGTGGTTCACGCCCCTCATCATGGCCCCCGCGGGCGGGCCGAGCCAGGGGTCGCGGGCCCCAGGGTGGAGACCACCCTGGCCGGCGGGGAGACCCTGGCGCAGGCTGGAGAAGCGATCAGGGCGCGGTCGCCGACGGCAACGCCGGTACAGGCGCCCCGCCGCCGGGACCCACCGGTCCCGGCATCCCCCGCCCAGCATCCCTCGCAGGAGTAGTCCCCATGCCTTCTCAGGAAACCGCCGCCCGGGAAACCGCCACTCAGGAAACGGCGGCCGGTCACGCCGTCGGCCACCGCGCCGACCGGTCCCGGGTCGCCGTCGTCACCGGCGGCTCCCGGGGGATCGGCCGCGAGACGGTGAGCCGGCTGGCGGCCGACGGATACGCCGTCGTGGTCGGCTACGCGGGCAACCGCGCGCTGGCCGAGGCCGCCGTCCAGGAGGTCACCGCCGCAGGCGGCAGGGCGATCGCCGTCCAGGCCGATGTCGCCGACGAGCAGCAGGTGGCCGCGCTCTTCGACGCCGCTGAGGCCGCGTACGGCGGCGTCGACGTGGTCGTCCACGCGGCCGGGCGGATGTATCTGGCCCCGGTCGCCGAGCTGGACCTGGCGCGGCTCGACGCGGTGCACCGCACCAACATCCGCGGCACCTTTGTCATCGCCCAGCAGTCCGCCCGCCGGGTCCGCGCCGGCGGCGCGATCATCACGTTCTCCACGTCCATCGTGGGCCTGGCCCTCCCCGGCTACGGCATCTACAGCGCCAGCAAGGGCGCGGTCGAGGCGCTCACCCTGATCCTCGCGCGCGAGCTGCGCGGCCGGGACGTCACCGTCAACGCCGTGGCCCCCGGCCCCACCGCCACCGATCTGTTCCTCGACGGCAAGGACGAGGAGACCATCGCCCGGATGGCCGCCCAGCCCCCGCTGGAGCGGCTCGGCACCCCCGACGACATCGCGCGGGTCGTGGCCTTCCTCGCCTCGCCGGCCGGCCACTGGGTCAACGGCCAGGTCGTCCGCGCCAACGGGGGCATCGTCTGACACTCGGCGCGAACCCGGGACGTCACGGGGGGTCGATGCTGAACACGACGCGGTGGCCGGTCCACTCGTTGTGGCCCCACAGACGGCCGGAGGCGCGGCTGTAGGAGAGGTTCTGGGTCGGAAGACGGGGGTGGTGTAGGCGGCGCGGGCGGTCGTGGTGCCCACCGTCGCGCCGCTGTCGGCCAGCGGCGGACACGTCCTGCTCGTGGAGCCGACCGGGCCGCGGCGGCGGGCTGAGCCGCCGACAAGGTCGCCGCCACCGCGGCCAGGGTCCCGCCGACAGCGGCGCAGATCCGTCCGAGACCCGTTCGTCCACGTAATCTCATCGGGGCAGCATAGTGCGGCACGGCCCGCCCGCCGAGGACGAGGAGAATCTCTGTGACCCCCGAGCAGTTGCGTTCCTTCTGCCTCTCCTTCAACGCGGCTGTCGAGGAGTTCCCCTTCCCCGGGGCACCGGAGGTCTCGGTCTTCAAGGTGGGCGGCAGGATGTTCGCGCTGACCACCCTGGACGCGCGCCCCCTCACGGTGAACCTGAAGTGCGACCCGGAGGAGGCGATCCGCCTCCGGGGCGAGCACCCGGGGCTGATCGTCCCCGGATGGCACATGAACAAGCGCCACTGGAACACGGTGACGGTGGACGGCGGGCTGCCCGACCGGATGGTCCGGGAACTCGTCGAGGACTCCTACGACCTGGTGGTCGCGCGTCTGCCGCGGGCCCAGCGCCTCCGCCTCGACCGCCCCTGAGGGGAAGATCCAATCCGGGGCGGTTACCATATGAGCGCCGCCTAGCTCGAAAGATAAATCTGTGACTGTCAACGAGGACTCGTTCACCAACTGGAAGAACCGCGAGGAGATCGCGGAGTCCATGATCCCCATCATCGGGAAGCTGTACCGTGAGCGGGACGTCACCGTCCTGCTGCACAGCCGCTCCCTGGTGAACAAGTCAGTGGTCAGCATCCTCAAGACCCACCGGTTCGCCCGGCAGATCGCCGCCGCGGAGCTCTCCGTCACCGAGACGCTGCCGTTCCTCCAGGCCCTCACCACGCTCGATCTCGGCCCCTCCCAGATCGACATCGGCATGCTCGCCGCCACCTACAAGGCGGACGACCGCGGACTGTCGGTCGCCGAGTTCACCGCCGAGGCCGTCGCCGGCGCCACGGGCGCCAACAAGATCGAGCGCCGTGAGCCGCGCGATGTCGTCCTCTACGGGTTCGGCCGCATCGGCCGCCTCGTCGCCCGCCTCCTCATCGAGAAGGCCGGCTCCGGCAACGGCCTGCGGCTGCGCGCCATCGTCGTCCGCGGGGGCGGCGGCCGGGCCGCCGAGGACCTCGTCAAGCGCGCCTCGCTGCTGCGCCGCGACTCCATCCACGGCCAGTTCCAGGGCACCATCACCGTCGACGAGGCCAACAGCGCGATCATCGCCAACGGCAACGAGATCAAGGTGATCTACGCCGGCGACCCGACCGAGATCGACTACACGGCGTACGGCATCAAGAACGCCATCCTCATCGACAACACCGGCAAGTGGCGCGACCGCGAGGGCCTGTCGCAGCACCTGCGGCCCGGCATCGACAAGGTCGTCCTGACCGCGCCGGGCAAGGGCGACGTGCCCAACGTCGTCCACGGCGTCAACCACGACATGATCAAGCCGGACGAGCAGATCCTGTCGTGCGCCTCCTGCACCACCAACGCGATCGTCCCGCCGCTGAAGGCGATGGCGGACGAGTACGGGGTCCTGCGCGGCCACGTGGAGACCGTCCACTCCTTCACCAACGACCAGAACCTGCTGGACAACTACCACAAGTCCGAGCGCCGTGGCCGCTCCGCGCCGCTCAACATGGTCATCACCGAGACCGGCGCGGCCTCCGCGGTGGCCAAGGCGCTGCCCGACCTGAAGGCGAAGATCACCGGCAGCTCGATCCGCGTCCCGGTGCCGGACGTCTCGATCGCGATCCTCAACCTGCACCTCGCCCGCGAGACCACCCGCGAGGAGGTCCTCGACTACCTCCGCAATGTGTCGCTGACCTCGCCGCTCAAGCGCCAGATCGACTTCATCAGCGCCCCCGACGCGGTCTCCAGCGACTTCATCGGCTCGCGCCACGCCTCGATCGTCGACGCCGGCGCCACCAAGGTCGAGGGCGACAACGCGATCCTCTACCTGTGGTACGACAACGAGTTCGGCTACTCCTGCCAGGTCATCCGGGTCGTCCAGTACGTCTCCGGGGTGGAGTACCCGACCTACCCGGCCCCGCAGGTCTGACGTTCCCACCGGACAAGACGACGGTGCCGCGCCGCGCGCGCGGCACCGTCTCGCGTATGTCCGAGCCCGTGCCCCCGTGGTGAGTGCCCACTCCTCATCCCCTGCCGCGGCCGTATAGCGTTGATGGTCGATCAGCCACTGGTCAGCGCTGCCCACTTCCGCCAAGGAGATCGGATGCACACCCATGACTACGTTATCGTCGGCGCCGGATCCGCGGGCTGCGTCCTGGCGGCGCGGCTGTCGGAAGACCCCGATGTCCGGGTGGCGTTGATCGAGGCGGGCGGTCCCGACACCGCGCCCGAGATCCACATACCGGCCGCCTTCGCCCGGCTGTTCAAGACCGAGCTCGACTGGGACCTCGCCTCCGGCCCGGAGCCGGGGCTCGGCGGACGCCACACCTATCTGCCCCGGGGCAAGGTGCTCGGCGGCAGCAGCTCCATCAACGCCATGATCTACATGCGGGGCAACCGCGCCGACTACGACGGCTGGGCCGCCGCCGGGGCCACCGGATGGTCGTACGCCGAGGTGCTGCCGTACTTCCGGCGCTCGGAGGACAACCAGCGCGGCGAGGACGAGTTCCACGGGGTGGGCGGGCCGCTGACGGTCAGTGACAGCAGGTCGAACCACCCGCTGGTCACGGCCTTCATCGAGGCCGGCGTGCAGGCCGGACACCGGCACAACGACGACTTCAACGGCGAGTCGCAGCTCGGCGTCGGGCGGTTCCAGCTGACCCAGCGCGACGGCATGCGCTGCAGCGCGTCCCTCGCCTATCTGCACCCCGCCCTGGAACGGCCGAACCTGACCGTGCTCAGCCCGGCCCGGGCCCACCGCGTGGTGTTCGACGGCGGCCGGGCGACCGGGGTCGAGGTGGAGCGGGGCGGCGCGGTCGAGGTCGTCCGCGCCGACCGTGAGGTCATCCTGTCCGCGGGCGTGTACGAGTCCCCGAAGCTGCTGATGCTGTCCGGGATCGGGCCCGCCGCCGCGCTGTCGGGCTTCGGGATCGAGGTGGTGCGCGACCTCCCGGTGGGCCAGGGGCTGCAGGACCACTACATGCCGCTGCTGAACTTCCGCACCGACGTCGAATCCCTGCTGACCGCGGAGACCCCGGAGAATGTCGCCCTGCTGCAGAACGAGGGCCGCGGCCCGCTGACGTGCAACATCGGCGAGGCCGGCGGCTTCTTCCACAGCCGGGACGGACTGGACGCCCCCGATGTGCAGCTCCACATGGCCCCGGTGCTGTTCCACCAGGACGGGCTCGGCCCCGTCACCGAGCACGGCTTCGCGCTCGGTCCGTGTGTGCTCACCCCCACCAGCCGGGGCGAGGTGACGCTCGCCTCCCCGCGCCCGGACGCCGCCCCCAGGATCCTGCACAACTACCTGACGACGGCCGAGGACCGGGACCGCGTCGTCCGCGCGCTGCGGATCGCCCTGGACGTCGTGGCGCAGGACGCCCTGGCCGAGGTGATCACCGGGCCGTTCGACGTCCCGGACGCGCACTCCGACGCGGAACTCCTCGCCTTCGCCCAGCGGTCCGGACAGACGCTGTACCACCCGACCTCCACCTGCGCCATCGGCTCGGTGGTCGACCCCGAGCTGCGGGTGCTGGACACGGCGGGGCTGCGGGTCGTCGACGCCTCGGTGTTCCCCACGGTGCCCCGGGGGAACACCAACGCGCCCGTCATCATGGCGGCGGAGAAGGCGGCCGATCTCATCCGGGCCGGTGGATGAGAGGCGCACCCCACGGCGCGTCAGCAGCAGGCGTGGCGCACGTGTTCCTCCCGGTGCCACCAGTACCGCTCCCGGGCCGGGCCCTGCGGCACGTCCTCAGCCCTTGAGACGGCCCTCGTCGTGGAGCCGCGGCCCGCGGCGGGGACGGTGCGCCCCGCCCGCGGCCGCTCGGCCACCAGGTCGTCGACCGTGTGCACCTCGCCACCGAGCACCACCTGCCGCACCGCCGCGGCCGCCGTGATGTCGCTCAGCGGGTCGCCCGCCACCAGCACCAGGTCGGCGAGCTTCCCCGGCTCGACCGTGCCCAGGTGGGCGCTCATGCCCAGCGCCCGGGCGCCCGTCACGGTGGCGGAGCGCAGCGCCTGGTACGGGCTGGCGCCGTGGCGGACCATGGTCTGCAGGTTCAGGTGGTAGTAGATGGCCGGGGGCACCAGCGGGCTGTCGGTGCCGACCCCGACGTGCGCGCCGCCGTCCAGCAGCTTGCGCAGCGTCGCCCCGTGGCGGGCGACGAAGGCCAGCTCGTCGATCGGCTCGTGCTGCTGTGCGTCGGCCACGTTCTTGCGGAAGTCCTCGTACTCCGCCTCGCTCATCAGCGAGGTGAGCCGCCGGTCGCCGACCGCCCACTGGGCATACCGGTACAGCGCGGCGCGGGTGGCGGACAGCCCCGCTCCGGAGAGCCCCAGGGTCGGGGTGAAGACCATGCCGGAGCCGATGAGCGTCTCCGTCACGTCCTCGTAGGTGTGGCCGAGGTGGGTCTCCTTCTGGCGGCGGCCGTAGCGGCTGGTGCCGCCGATGTGCTCGACTCCCTCGGTGCCGAAGCCGAGCGGGCCGAACAGGTAGTGGGAGGTGGCGGGCAGGCCGAGGCGGTGGGCCGCCCGTACCGCGACACGGTGCAGGGCGTACGGCATCCGCACATAGGTCTTGAGCAGGTCGTGGCCGAGCGCCTTGGTCTTGGCCACCTCACGCTCCACCTCCTCCTCGTTCGTCATCGGGCGGCCGACGCCGTAGTAGGCGCGGGAGCCCTCGAGCGCGTCACCGGCCGTGAACAGGCGCGGTCCGGCGCGGCGCCCGGAGTCGATGGCCTCCTTGGCCTCGATGGACGCGTAGTGCGCGCCGCCGGGCGAGCGCAGCGTGGTGATGCCGAACGACAGCCACAGTCTCACGGTCTCGGCCCGCTGCCAGGGCCCGTGTTCATGGAGGGCGATCAGGCCGGGCAGCGCGGTCAGCTCACGGGCGTCGACGGTGCGGTCCCCGGCCTCGGCGCCGCGCTCGACGATCCGCTCGACACGGTTGTCCTTGATGACGATGTCCACGTCGCGTCGCAGGGTCTCGCCCGTGCCGTCCCACACCGCTCCCACCTGCAGGACGGTGCGGCCGGACGGCTTGGACTGACGCCAGGTCAGCCCGGTGGGGACGGTGGTGGCGCGGCCGGTGTGCGCGTCGGCGAGGCGCAGTCTGCCGCTGGAGAGGTAGAGCAGGGAACGTGAATCGGCGCTCCAGCTGGGACAGTCGGCGGTCTCGCCGTTCAACTCGCGGGCGGGCCCGGCCGGCCGCCCGGCGGCGTCCAGGGCGCTGAGGTGCAGGGTGCCGCCGACGATGTACGCGGTGTGCTTGCCGTCGGGCGAGTGGACGGGCCCGGCGTCGATGCGGTTCGCGAGGGACTTCCCCGGCACCGGCTCGTCGTAGTGGGCCTCGCCACTGGCGAGATCGATGGTCAGGACGCGGTTGAAGCCCTCGCGGTAGCGGGGCGTGGCGGGCACCAGCGCCACACAGGAGAGCTTGGTGCCGTCGGCGGAGAAGGTGGCTCTGTTGGCCCCGGCGGGCGCGACCGAGCGGATGGCCCCGGAGGCGACATCGACGGTCTGCACGATGCTGGACCAGAAGGAGAACGCGACGGTCTTGCCGTCGGGCGAGAAGACCGGCCCGGACACCAGTCCGCGGACGTCGGTCAGCTGCCGGTTCTCGCCGCTGTCGAGGTCGTGGAGCCACAGGTCGGCGGCGTGCCCGCCCCGGTCGCTGACATACACCAGGGTGGAGCCGTCGGGGTGCCAGGCGGGGTCGCTGTTGATGTTGCCGTCGGACACCACGGCCTTGGGCGCGGAGCCGATGCGGCCGACCCAGATGTCGCCGAGCGCGGCGAAGGCGACGCGGTTCCCGTCGGGTGACAGGCTCGGGCTGAGGATGCCCTTGACCGCGCGCGGCGCGGTGGAGTCGAAGTCCCGCGCGGCGGGCCGCTCGGGGACGCACGGCACGGTGAGGCGGGCGGTGAAGGGGATGTCGCGGACCGCTCCGCCGGCGATCGACCGCCGGCGGACCTTGCCGTCGGCCGTGTAGAACACCTCGTCGCCGGAGGGCCAGCGCGCGGCGAACGGGAAGACCTCCTCGCCGTCACCGGAAACCACCTTGCCGTCGACGACCAGGGAGGCGGCCGACGAGGTGAGGTGGACATACGCCAGCTTCCCGCCGTCGGGGGACAGGGACGGCCCCGCGACCCGCCCCTTGGTGACGGTGACGAGCGTGGTGCGCGTGCCGTCGGCGTCGGCCCGCACGACGCTCTGCGGGGCGTCGCCCCTGCCGCTGGTGAAGACGATGGCGTGGCCGTCGGGATGCCAGAAGGGCTGGGCTTCCTGGGTGGTCGCCTCCGGGGCGGAGGTCCAGAGCCTGCTCTCCCCGGTATCGAGGTCAAGGACGTGGATGGCGTAGCGCCCGTCCGTTTCCGCCGCGTAGGCGATCCGCTTGCCGTCCGGGGAGAAACGGGGCTCGTGGTGGTCGGTGGGGCCCTTGGTGAGCCGCCGGGCTCCCGTGCCGTCGGCGCGTGCCAGCCAGAGGTGGAAGTTGCCGTCGGCGTAGGACTGGAAGACCAGATGACGGCCGTCGGGCGAGAAGTCGGGCTCGGACGCCTCCGTGTCGATGTCGGTCAGCCGGCGGGCCTCGCCGCCCCGTGCCGGGAGGGCCCACAGCAGGTTGAACAGGTCGAGCACGACGGTCCGGCCGTCCGGGGAGAGCGCGGCGGAGGCGTTGGTGGCCTCGCGGACGGTGATCTGCCGGATGCCGTCCCTCGCCGCCGCCGGGTGCCCCGCCGCGGCAGCCTCGGGGGCCAGGCCGGCCAAGGGCCCGGCCAGCCACAGGGACCCGGCCCCGGCCGCCGCTCTGCCGCTCTGCCGGATGAGTGTCCTTCGTGAGAATTCCAACGCCGGTCCCCCTCTGTCCACGATCGGTCGCACAGCCCGAGGCTCGGTCGAGCACGCGAAAAGGGCTGCGAACGTACAGTGTTACGGGGGCCTAAATCCGGCCTAAATCCTCACCCGCTCCGGCGCGCCGTCCGGGAAGCGGATCTCCACGCTTCCGTCGGGTGCCATCCGGGCGCCGACGGCCGAGCGGGGGGCGTGGACGTCGGGACCCCTCCCGAACCGGCCCGCCTACGCTCGGCCTTGACCGCGGCGATCACCGACCTGCTGGTCACCACGACGATCGTCAAGGCGGACCTGCGGATGCTGGATTAGCGCGGGTTTACGGCTGGCCGAAGGCCGCCACCATGATGTTCAGCGCGACCTTGTTGGTGTCCTGGCCCTTCGCGTCCGTGGAGTTGACGCTGTAGACCAGGGTGCGCGAGCCGTCGCGGGTGGAGGCGATGGCCGCGTTGTAGCCCCAGCGGCCGCCCGTCTTCCCCCACACCTCGCGGCCGCCCAGCTTCTTCATCGACAGACCGACGGAGTAGGCGGCGCGCTTGCCGCTTGTGAAGTCCGCCACCTGAGGCAGGGTGAACATCTCCTTCAGGAGCGGGCCGCGCACCACCTCGCCCGCGAACAGGGCCTGGGTGAACCGTTCCAGGTCGGCCGTGGTGGAGATGATGTCCCCGGCCGCCCAGGCGTCCGTCGCCCGCCACACCGACACATCGCGCAGGCCGGTGGTGCCGTCGTCCAGCTTCATCACCTGGTAGCCGTGGTTGTGCGGGCCCCTGATGCGCGGGCTGGTGCCCGGGAAATAGGTGTCGCGCAGCCCGAGCGGGTCCAGGACCCGGCTCGACACCTGGTGTTCGTACGAGTCGCCCGTGACCCGCTCGATCAGCAGACCGGCGATCGTGTAGCCGATGTTCAGGTAGTGCTGCTTCTTGCCCGGGGCGAACTCGGGCTTCTTCGCGGTGGCCGAGCGGACCATGTCCTCGGGCTCATAGGTCCGGAAGCGGTTGGCGTACGCCTCCTCGACCGTGTCCCCCGGGAAGTCGGGGGCCGGGATGCCATGGGTGTGGTTGAGCAGCTGACGGACGGTGACCTTCCGGTACGCCGCCGGGATCAGCTCCGGCAGGTATGAGTGCGCGGTCCGGTCCAGGTCGAGGGTGCCCTCGGCGGCCAGCTGGAGGGCGACCGCCGCCGTGAAGACCTTGGTCACCGAACCGGCGCGGAACCGGGCGGCCGGATCGGCCGGCCGGTTGGTCGTGAGGTCGTGCACGCCCGAGCAGCCCCGCCAGGTGCCGTCGGTGCCCCCGACCCGCACCAGCGCGGCCGTCGCGTCATCCGTCGGCAGGTCCGCGATGGCGGCCTCCAGCGCGGCCCGGGTCGCGGGGTCCAGAGCGGTGTCCGGAGAGGTGTCCGGCGCGGCGTGCGCGGACCGCGCCGAGGCCGCGGGGGACAGGGCCGCGGCGAGGGCCGGCGGGGCCGCCGGGCCCGCCGCGATGCCCAGCACGAGGCCCGCGGCCAGCAGGGTGCGGGTGGTACTCCTCATGGTCGACTCCTTGGTGTGAAGCGTTGCCTCCAACGGCTCCCATCCTGCTGACCAGCGGCTTCGCGCGGATCGCCCGCGCAGGCGGTCTTCGGCGGGTCAGTTCCTCACCGGCGCGGGGGAGGGGCCGGGCCACGCCGCTCCCCCGGGCGGGGGATCCCCGGCCGCGATCAGGCCCGTCTCGTACGCGCAGATCACCGCCTGGATCCGGTCCCGCAGCCCCAGCTTGGCGAGCACATTGCCGACGTGTGTCTTGACCGTGTGGTCGCTGACCACCAGCTCCGCGGCGATCTCCGCGTTCGACAGGCCCCGCGCCAGCAGCAGCAGCGTCTCCCGCTCCCGCCCGGTCAGCACGTCCAGACGGGGGTCGGGCCGCCGCGGCCGGGCGGCCGGGCGGGTGTACTGCTCCACCAGGCGCCGGGCCACGGACGGCGCGAGCAGCGAGTCGCCCCGCGCCACCACCCGGACCGCGTGCACCAGGTCGTCCCGGCGCACGTCCTTCAGCAGGAAGCCGCTCGCGCCCGCGTGCAGCGCGTCGTACACGTACTCGTCCGAGTCGAAGGTCGTCAGCATCACCGTCCGGCAGGCGCCGCCCGCGCTGATCTCGCGGCAGGCCTCGATGCCGTCCACGCGCGGCATCCGGACATCGAGCAGCGCCACGTCCGGCGCGTGCCGCCGCACCGCCGCGACCGCCTCGGCCCCGTCGCCCGCCTCCGCGACCACCTCGATGTCCGGCTGGACGTCCAGGATCATCGAGAAGCCGCTGCGCACCAGCTCCTGGTCGTCGGCCACCACCACACGGATCGTCAACGCGCCACCTCCGCCGTGGATGGTACGGGGACACGGACCAGCACCCGGAAACCCCGGCCGTCCGGGCCCGCCCCGGCCACCGCCGTACCGCCGTGGGCCGCCGCCCGCTCGCGCAACCCCACCAGGCCGTGGCCACCGCCGGAACCGGCCCGCGGCCCGCGCCCGTCGTCGGTGACCCGGATCTCCATCTCGCCCTCGCCATAGGCGAGGTGGACCGAGACGGTACGCGCGGCCGCGTGCCGGACCGTGTTCGTCAGCGCCTCCTGCACGATCCGGAAGACGGCCGCCCCGACCGCCTCCGGCAGCGGCCGCACCGCCCCCGTCGCCGCGTACCCGACCTCCAGGCCACTGGCCCGCACCCGGTCCAGCAGCTCGGGCAGCCCCGCCAGGCCCGGTTGCGGCTCGCGCGGGGCGCCGCCCGGCCCGTCGCCCTCGCGCAGCAGCCCCAGCATCCGGCGCAGCTGCGCCATGGCGTCCCGGCCGGTCTCGGAGATCGCGTCGAAGGCGGCCTCGGCCCGATCGGGCGCCGTGCGCACCGCCACCGGGCCGGCCTCCGCCTGCACGATCATCAGGCTCACCGCATGGGAGAGGATGTCGTGCATCTCCCGCGCGATCCGGGCCCGTTCCCGCGCGGCGGCCCGCTCGGCCTCGACCCGGTTCGCCCGCTGCCGGGCGTCGGTCAGCCGCCCGAGGACGTAGGCGGCCGCGAACACGAAGAGGGAGAAGGTCAGTTCGCGTGCCGACCGGGTGTTGAGCCACACCGACACCGGCACGGCGACCAGCAGCAGCCCCCCGGTGGCCAGCCGCTTCCACGGCGGGGAGAGGACGGCGATCGTGTAGACGGTGACGAGTCCGGTGTACGGCAGCGGCTGCCCGGGGCCGTCCAGCGCCAGCCGGTACAGCCCGCTGGTCGCGAGGATCGCGAGCAGGACGGCGAGGGGAGCGCGGCGCCGCCAGACCAGGGGGATCACGGTGAGCGTGGTCAGCCCGTAGGCGGGCCAGGTCGCCGGCTCGGCGCCGGGTGGGCGCTCCACCACGAACGGCATCGTCATCGCCGCCTGGACCAGCAGCGCGAGGCCGATGTCGACGGCCAGGGGATTGGCCGCCCCCAGCGCCCGGCACCGCCGCCACCACCCGCGCACATCCACGGGGCGAGCTTACGCGGGGACACCGGGGCCACGGCGCCCGGCGCCGCGACCCCGGCTGAACACACCGGCTCTAGACGTGGATCCCCGGGAACGTGAGCACGTCCCGCTGCTGCTCCGCGAATTCGGCGTACGTGGTCCGGCGCAGCCGCTCGTCGCGCTCGTGCCGCTGGGCCGGGTCCTCCAGCTGTTCCTGTTCGCTCAGCGCGTGGGACGCGTGGACCATGGCCCGGGTGCGCTCGCGGCGCCGGTCCTCGTAGCGGCGCAGGGCGGCGGTGAGGTCGTCGGCCCCGGCCAGGGTCCCGGCCAGGACGACCGCGTCCTCGATGGCCATCGCGGCGCCCTGGGCGAGGCTGGTGAGCATCGGGTGGGCGGCGTCCCCGAGGAGAGTGACCCGGCCGTCGCCCCAGTGCTCCAGGAAGGGGCGGTCGCGGGCCGGGATGGCGATGATGTCCTCCTCCGGCGTGGCCCGGACGGCCGCCTGGACCTCGTCCGCCCAGCCGGCGTAGGCCTGGACGATCTCGTCCTTGGTGCCCCGCCAGTCGGCGGCGCGCTCGACGGGCATGTTCTTGGTGCCGAACCAGTAGGTCTGTCCGTGGCCGATGTCCAGCAGGCCGAACCGCTGCCCGCTTCCCCAGTAGTGGAGGACCGACCCGGCCGGGAAGCGCGGGTGGCCGAATGGGACGATGGCGAGCCAGCACACGTATCCGGCCTCCCGCACCGGTTCCGGGCCGGTGATCTGGCGGCGGATGGCGGAGTTGATCCCGTCGGCCCCGATGACGATGTCGCCGTGGGCCAGGCTGCCGTCGGCGAAGCGCACGGTCGCCCCGTCCGGGCGGGTCTCGTAGCCCACGGCGGCGGCGCCGAGGGTGATGGGGGTGTCCCCCACCGCTTCCAGGAGGCCCTGCTGCAGGGCGCTGCGGCTGATCACCACGGTGGGCGGCAGCCCCAGCTCCTCGCTGAGCTCGGGGATGGGGAACCAGGCGATGTGGTTGCCCTCCGCGTCGTTGACGCCGAAACGCCGGAGCACCTGCCCGCGTTTCTCGAGCCCGAGGTCGATGCCGAGGGCCTCCAGCGCGGCGCCGCCGTTGCTCAGCACGCCGAGGCCCGAACCGGCGGCCTTCAGCTCGGTGGCGCGCTCGTACACCTCGACGTCGATGTCGACCTGGCGCAGGGCGGCGGCCAGCGTGAGACCGCCGATCCCCGCCCCGATGACCACTGCCTTGGGCCGGTGGGATGTCATGAGGTTTCGGTGTCCCTTCGGTAATGGGGTGAGGGGTGCAGGATGGCGGCGACGGTCTTGGCCACGTGGGCGACGCCGGGCTCCTCCATCATGGAGAGGTGGTCGCCGGGAATGGCGATCACCTGGATGCGGCCGGTGGTCATCCGCCGCCAGCCGTTCGTGGGCTCGGCGTGCAGGCTGCCCGCGGCGCCGTGCATGGCCTCGAGGATCGCGGGCAGCGGCTCCTCGGCCCGCAGCAGGACGAGGTCCAGATCGGCGGTGTCCGGCCGGTAGTTCAGCGTGGCCGTCCAGTTCGCCCGGTAGAGGCCGAAGAGGCGCCGGACGACGGTCCCCGAGCTGTCGGCGGGCAGCACACCGAGGTCGGCGGCGCACCGCGCGATGTACGCGAACTTCTCGTCCAGCGTGGTGGCGTCCTCCGGCATGTCCCCCAGGGGCGAGGCGCCGCCGCGTACGGGCCACAGCAGCTCCCAGAAGAACCAGCCGAGCAGCGCCTCGTCGGTGTACAGCTCGCGCAGCCGGGGGTTGAGGGTGACGGTGTCCAGGATCAGCACCTCGGCACGCTCGCCCGCGGCGCGGAGCCGGCGGGCCATTTCGAAGGCGACGAACCCGCCGAAGGAGTAGCCGCTGATCCGGTACGGCCCCTCGGGCTGGACCCGTTTGACCGCGGCGATGTAGTCGCGGGCCATGTCCTCGATGGTGTGCAGCGGTTCGGTGCCGGGGTCGGCGCCGGCCGCCTGGAGCGCGTACAGCGGCTGCTCGGGGTCGAGGTGCCGGGCGAAGGGCAGGAAGCACAGCACGTTGCCGCCCATGGGGTGGACCAGGAAGAGCGGGGTCCGGTCGCCCGACGGGTTGAGCGGCACCACCGGGTCGAACGGGGCCGGTGCCGCGTCGGCGGACCGCAGCCGGGCGGCCATGGCGGCCACGGTCGGCGCGGCGATGAACTCCGACAGCGGGATGACGGTGCCGAAGCGCTGCTCCAGCGTGGCGATCAGCCGCATCGCGGTCAGCGACGTACCGCCCAGCTCGAACATGCTGTCGTGGACGCCGACCTCGGGCAGGTGCAGCAGGTCCGCGAGGATCTCGGCCAGGGCCCGCTCCAGCGGGCCGCGCGGCGCGGTGGTGTCGTGGCCTTCCGGCGCCTTGAGGGGCACGGCCCGCAGGGCGGCGTCGTCCCGCTTGCCGCTGGGCGTGGACGGCATGGCCGGGAGCCACTGGACGTAGGACGGCACCATGTAGTCGGGCAGCGATTCGCGCAGCTCGCCGCGGAGCGCGCCGGTGTCCACGCCCGCCGGGTCGCCGGTGAGGAACGCCACCAGGACGGTGTCCGTGCCGGGGCGGGCGTGGGCGACGACGGCGGCTTCGGCGATGCCGGGGTGGCGGGGGAGGAGGTCGCGGATCGCCAGCTCCACCTCGGCCGTCTCGACGCGGAACCCGCGGACCTTGACCTGGGTGTCCGCCCGGCCGGTACAGACGATCCCACCGCCCGGCAGCGCGAATCCGAGGTCGCCGGAGCGGTAGAAGCGGCCGGGGGTGCCGGGGAGCGTGACGAAGCGCTCCTTGGTCAGGTCGTCGCGGCCCCGGTACCCCCGGGCCACCGAGGCGCCCCCCAGGTACAACTCGCCCGTCACCCCCGGCGGCACGGGCCGCAGCCGCGCGTCCACCACGACGACCCGGGCGCCGTCGACGGCGGTGCCCACCGGGGGGAGGTCCGGGAAGTCGGCCGGCGGCCCGGTCAGGGTGTGGCGGGTCACCACATGGGTCTCGGTGGGCCCGTACTGGTTCTCCAGCACCACCCCGGGCAGGGCCGCGCACAGTCGGCGGATCTCGTCGGTGATCCGGAGCTGTTCGCCGCTGGAGACGATGACGCGCAGCGCGGCCGGCGTGACGCCCAGCGCCTCGGCGGCCAGCGCCAGCTGCTGGAGGGCGATGTACGGCAGGAAGATCCGCTCGACCCCTTCCCGGTGCAGCAGCCGCACCAGGGCCGGCATGTCCCTGCGGGTCTCCTCCGGCACCAGGCGGAGGGTGCCGCCCGCGCACAGGGTGGAGAAGATCTCCTGAAGGGAGACGTCGAAGCTCAGCGGCGCGTACTGCAGGGTGACGCCCTTCGAGGCGCTCTCGGCGCGGTTCTGCCAGGAGACGAGGTGGGCCAGGGCGCGGTGGGGGATGTCGACCCCCTTGGGCCGACCCGTGGACCCCGAGGTGAACAGGACGCAGGCGGTGCTGTCCGGGTCGAGCGCCGGCAGGGGAGTGGTGAGCGGGTCCCCGGTGGGCGGCTCGGCGATCCGCTCGAGCGGGACGAGGGACGCGGCCCGGCCGAGGAGGGCCTCGTGCCGGGCGGCGGCGACCACGAGGACGGGCTCCGCCTCCTCGATCATGGAGCGCAGCCGTCTGGCCGGGTATCCGGTGTCCAGCGGCATGACCGCCGCCCCGGCCCGCATGATCCCGAGGATGACCGCGATCACCTCGGGCGACCGGTCCGCGGCGACACCGACGACGGCGCCGGGCGTGACGCCCCGGGCGCGCAGGCCGTGGGCCACGGCCGCGGTCGCGTCGGCGAGCCGCGCGTAGGTCCATCGCTCGTCCCCCGTCGCCAGGGCCACGGCCTGCGGGGTGCGGGCCGCCTGGTCGGCGAAGCGGTCCACCGCGCTCCGCGCCGCTTCCGCGGGTGCGGGCAGCGGCCGCGGCGCGGCCGTGAGGAAGCCCCAGCCGGGCTGCTCCAGGGGGTGGTGGACCATGCGGTCGAGGATGCGCGTGTAGTAGTCGGCGAAGAGGCGGACCTGATCGTGGGTCACCGTCTGCCCGTCGTTGTCGACGCGCAGCCAGAGGGACTGGTCGACGGGGTCCGCCACCGCGTTGACGAGGAGCGTGAAGTTGGTCTCCTCGACGGTGCGGAAGTCCGTCAGCTCCAGCCCCGGCTCCCGCAGCGCGTCGGTGAGCTGCTGGAACCGCACATAGTTGAAGACCGTGTCGAAGAGCGGCCCGGCGCCGTGCTCCTCCTGGACGGCGCTGAGCGGGTAGTGGCGGTGGGGGTAGGCGCCCCGCTCGCGGCGGAACGCCTCGCGCGCCGTCTCCAGCCAGCTGTCCTGGGCCGTGTCCACCCGCATGGGCAGGGTGTTGAGGAACAGGCCCACCATGCGCTCGGCATGGGGGTGTTCGGGCCGGCCGTGCGCGATGAGCCCGGTCAGCACGTCCTCGCGCCCGGACAGCAGCCGCAGGGTCAGACAGTGGGCGGCGAACAGCACCGACTTCACCGGCAGCGCCCGCTCGCGGGCGAACGCCCGTACCTCCTCGCCGAGCCGGGCCGGCAGGTCGAAGCGGTGCGAGGCGCGCCCGCCCGCGGCCGACGGGGGCCGGTGCGGGCGGAAGGTGCCGATCGACACGGGTTCGCTGCCCGCGAGTTCCGCCCGCCAGTACCGGCGGTCGTCCTCCGAGGCCAGCGCACGGCGCTCGGCCAGTACGTGCGCGGCGGGCGAGGGCAGGCGGACCTCGGGCACCGGGGCCGGGTGGAGGCCGAGCGCGTGCCCGTAGTCGCGCAGCAGCTCGCCCATGAGGTTGGCGACGCTCGCCCCGTCGAACAGGGCGTGGTGGAAGCTCAGGACCAGGTCGATCGCCGCGTCGCGTACGTGGACCCGCAGCGCGTACAGGGGCGCGGTGTCGAAGGCGTACTCGTGGCGGCGGCGTTCGTCGACATACCGCACGACCTCCGCCTCCGCGTCCCGCTCACCGCGGAACTCTCCTTCGCGGAACTCCCCTTCGCGGGACCGCAGATCAACGATGTCGAGGCCGTCCTCGGTGGGCGGGTGGACGAGCTGGAGCGGTTCGGTGAACCCGGCCAGGCCGAAGCTGGTGCGCAGCGCCGGATGGCGCCGCACGAGCCGGCCGAAGGCCGCACGGAAGCGCTCCTCGTCCCACTCACACCGCAGCGTGTAGCGGAACACGTCCTTGTAGAGGGACGAGTGGCGCCGCTGACGGCTGTGGTAGATCAGGCCGAGCTGCATCCGGGTGAGGGGGTAGGCGTCCAGGACCGCGCCCAGCCGCGCCCGGTCGATCCCGGAGACGGTCTCGAAGGGGCGCGGTTCGCTGTCGTACGACGCGGGGTCGAGGACGGCGGAGGGGCCGGGGCCGGCGGGGGACGGGTCGAGCACGGCCCGCGCGGCCAGGTCGGCGACGGTGGAGTGGCGCACCAGGTCGGCCAGGGAGAAGCGCAGGCCGCGCCGCTCGGCCAGGGCGCGGACCCGCAGCATCTGCAGCGAGTCGCCGCCCAGCGCGTAGTAGTCGTCCTCGGGACCCACCGGGCCGCACCGCAGCACCTCGGCCCACACCTCCGACACGATCTCCTCGGCGGCGGTGAGCGGGCGCGCGGCCGGTGCGCCGCCGCGGGCCACCGGCTCAGGCAGCGCCCGGCGGTCCGCCTTGCCGTTGGGCGTCAGCGGAATGCGGTCGAGCGGCACCAGCAGTGCCGGGACCATGAACTCCGGCAGGGTGTCGGCCAGCCGGCGGCGCACGTCCGCGGCGGAGATCCCGTCCTCGGGGACGTAGTAGCCGACCAGATGGACACCCCGCTCGTCATCGGTGCGGTCCACGACCAGCGCGTCGCGGACGCCGGGCAGGGCGCTCAGGGCCCTGCCGACCTCGCCCGGCTCCACGCGGTTGCCGCGGATCTTCACCTGGTCGTCGAGGCGGCCCAGGTATTCCAGACTGCCGTCGGCGAGCCACCGCACGAGGTCACCGCTGCGGTACAGGCTGCCCTCGCCGGTGAACGGGTCGGTGAGGAACCGCTCGGCCGTCAGGGCCGGCCGGTCCAGATATCCCGCGGCCACCCCGGCGCCGCCGATCCACAGCTCGCCCGGCACACCCCGGGGCTGCGGCTGCCCGTCCCGCCCCACCACGTACAGCCAGGTGTTGTCGATCGGCCGTCCGATGGGCACGCGGCCCACGGGGCGGCCGGGGTCCCGGGGGCAGTCGTGGAAGGTCACGTCGACGGTCGCCTCGGTCGGGCCGTACAGGTTCACCAGGGCCGGCGTGGCACCGCGCTCCGGACCGTGGAAGAGCCGGTTGAACCGGTCCACGCGCGCCGCCGACAGCGCCTCCCCGCTGCAGAACACCCGCCGCAGCGTCCGGGTCGCATCGCGCAGGTCCGGGGTCTGCTCCGCGGCGTCGAGGAACGCGCCGAGCATGGACGGCACGAAGTGGGCGACGGTGACGCGCCGGTCGTGGATGGTCCGGCCGATGACGCGCGGGTCCTTCTCGCCGCCCGGCGGCAGCAGAGCCACGCTCGCCCCCTCGACGGCCCACCAGAACAGCTCCCACACGGACACGTCGAACGACACGGGCGTCTTCTGCAGCAGCACGTCGTCCTCGCCGAGGGGGTACGCGCGCTGCATCCAGGCCAGCCGGTTGACCACCGAGTGGTGGCGGACCCGCACGCCCTTGGGCTTGCCGGTGGAGCCCGAGGTGTAGATCACATACGCCAGGTCGGAGCCGTCGGCCAGCGGCTTCGGCGGGGAGTCGTCGCCATGCAGCAGGTCCGGGACCCGGTGCACCGGCACGCCCGGCGCGGTGGGGAGCCGTGGCGTGGATCCGTCCTGCGTCAGCACGGCGGCCGGGCGGCTGTCGTCGAGCAGGAAGCGGATGCGCTCGGGCGGATAGCCCGGGTCCACCGGGACATAGGCGCCGCCCGCCTTGAGCACGCCCATCAGCGCGACGAGCAGGTCGGGGCCACGCTCCAGCAGGACGGCCACCCGGTCGCCGGGGCCGACACCGTCCGCGCGCAGGGCCCGGGCGACCTGATTGGCCCGGGCGTCGAGTCCGGCGTAGGTCAGGGCGTCGTCGGGCCCCGGACCCACCACGGCGATCCGCGCCGGGTGGCGGACGGCCTGCCGCTCGAAGAGCCCGGAGAGGGTGGCGTCCCGGGGATAGTCGACGCGGTCTCCGCGGCCCTGCCGGATCAGCTCCTCCCGCTCGGCGGCCGGGAGCACGGGCACCGCGGACACCGGGCCGTCCGCCCGGTCCACCGCCTCTTCGAGCAGGTATTGGAAGTGCCGCGCCATCGCTTCGACCGGGAAGTCGTCGTCGAAGACGTCGGTGGCGTAGCCGAGGTCGAAGCGGAGCTCGTCCGCGCCGTCGAAGTCGAGCACCACCACCGAGAGGGCGTCCTGCTCGTGACAGGGCGACTCCATCGTCGTCTCGAGGCGGACGCCGGGGCCGGGGTCCGGGCGGCCGGCCCGCAGATAGGACAGGGTGACGTCGAACAACTGGCGGCTTCCGCCGTTGACATCGCGTAATCCGCGCACCACGTCCCCCAGCGCGGCCCGCTCGTGCCGGCGCAGCGCACGGGTGGCGGCCCGGGTACGCTCCACGATCTCGCGCAGCGGCCTGCCGTCGTGGGCGGGCAGCCGCAGGGGCAGCGTGTTCGCGAAATGCCCGACGGTGTCCGCGAACTCCTTGGGCCGGTTCAGGACCGGAACGCCCAGGATCACCTCCTCGGTGCGGTGCACCCGGGACAGATAACCGCCCAGCACGGTGGCGATGTAGGGGAACAGCGGCAGTCCGGCGTCGCGGACGCGTGCCGCCCAGGAGCGGTCCAGGGTGAAGGAGAAGCGCGCGCCCTCGCGGGGGGCGCCCGCCGGCTTCCTGGGGAAGAGCGCGGGGACCGCGTCGGCGAGGGCGGAGCGGTGGGCCTCCAGGTCGGCCGCGTTCTCCTCGGACCCCTGGTAGGCGAGGTCCCGCGCGGAGAACGAGCGGTACGAGGGCGCGCTGTCGCTCGCGGCGTGTCCGCCCGCCGCCATCGACGCATAGTCGTCGAGGATGCGGGCGCTCACCCTGTTCAGCGACCAGCCGTCCAGCACCAGGTGGTGGGCGACCAACTGGAGGTGGGTGACGCTGGGGCCCTCCACCAGGACCGCCGCCCGGACCATGGGCCGGTCGCGCAGCGGCATCGGGCGCTGCTGGAAGGCGCGCACCCAGCGGCGGCAGGCCGCCGCCGGATCGCTCTCCCGCGACAGGTCGGCGATCTCCACGACGGGCGCCCGCGGCTCCACCCACTGGAGGGGTGTCCCGTCCCGCTCGTCGAATCGCAGGCGCAGGGCGTCATGGCACCGCAGGGCGTGCTCGACGCAGCGGCGCAGGAGGTCGCGGTCCACGTCGCCGGTGAGCTTCTCGTGAAAGGAGACGTTGTACTGCGGCGATTCCTCGGACTGTGCGGCGGAGACCCAGATGTCGAGTTGATAGCGCGTCAAAGGGAAAGGTTCGGGCGAAGTCATTGTCACGCTCTTAAGGGAGAGACGATGGAATGCGGCTTCGGGGGCGCGAAAGAATGAGGGGCCGCGGCACGGGCGCTCCTCGGACGACGGGCCCTAGTACCAGCGCACGAGTGCGGCGGCGGCGGTCATGCCGCCGCCGATGGCCGCCAGCAGGAGGTGTTCTCCGCGCTCCAGCGGCCGGTCCCGGTCGGCCGCGCACAGCGTGACCGGGATGGAGGCACCCGCGGTGTTTCCCAGCCGGGGAGCGGTGAGCGGCATGCGTTTCCGGTCGATTCCCGCGATGTCCGCAAAAGACTCCAGCAGACGGGTGTTCGCCTGGTGGAAGATGAATCGGTCGACGTCCGCGAGGCTCAGTCCGGCATCGTCGAGGACCTGGTGCACGACCTTGGGCAAAGTCGTGTGCACATACTGCCGGATCGCGCGTCCGTCCATCTTCAGGAAATGCTGTCCGGATTCCCGCGCGGCCCGGTCGAGCGGCACCGCCGTGCCCCCGGCCGGCACCCCGACGAGGTGGTGCAGCGCGCCGTCGCTGACCGTCCGCGCGGCCAGCAGCCCGTACCCCTCCGGTACCGGGCCGAGCAGCACGGCCCCCGCCCCGTCCCCGAACAGGCTCACGGTGGTCCGGTCGGTGCGGTCCATGATGGTGGAGAACATGTCGGCGCCCACCACCAGGACGTGCTCGGTGTCCGGCAGCGCCGCCCGCAGACCGTCGGCGACCGCCAGGCCGTACAGGAAACCACTGCACACCGCGTTGATGTCGAACGCCGGTACGGCGCGCAGTCCGAGCTTGTGCTGCACGATGGCCGCCGTGGCCGGCTGGGGGACGTCGGGGGTGCAGGTGGCCACGATCAGGGCGTCGGTCAGCTCCGCGGATCCGTCGTACCGGGAAAAGAGCTGCCGGGCCGCGTGTGCCGCGAGGTCCGAGGTCGCCGTCCCGGCTCTCGCGTAACGTCTCTCGCGAATTCCCGTGCGTTCGTGGATCCATTCCTCCGAGACGCCGGCCCATTCTGCTATCCGGTCGTTCCCGATGATGCGCTCGGGTAAGTGAGATCCGATGCTGATGATCCCCGTCGGCATAAGGAAATCCCGTTCGTCGATGACCGGGCAGCGCGTATCGGTGACCCGGATCAGGGAAGGAAAACAGGGAATCGCGCTGTTCCTTGAATTTCTTCTCGTCGACAGTCGGCGCAGTTACGGCAGTTACGCGGAAAGGGACGCCTCAGGAAAGGAAGCTTAGCCTGCACCAGAGAAAGCGGCCACTGTGACGTGCGCCACGTCGGCTCTTCCGGTGAACGGTGGCCGGTACTCCGTTTTCCGCCTCCGCCGCTTTAAACCATGCATTCTCCCATATATTGCGGCCGGGCCGCGGTGTCATGCGGGAGCGCCTGATTGAGGAGCGCGGAGACTCGGCCGCCAGGGAGAGCCCCTGCGGTGAGAACACCGTGTTCCGCGACAACCGGCTGGTGAACAGCGGCCAGAACATCTGCTGGCCGGTCCCGCGCGCCAGGCTCTGCCGGAGACCTTGACGTGATCCAGGCGCGATGCAATGGATGGGAGCGCTCCCAGTCCCCGGCCCCGTTCTCCTCAGCTCTCCTCAGTTCCTCCCTCGCACCGGTCACCCGACGTCCCTTCCCTGGAGTCGCCATGAGACGGATGAGATCCCTGACCGCCCTGCTGGCCTTACTGGCCGGCCTCCTCGGGATCACGGGCATCGGCCCGGCAGCCAACGCCGAGCCCCGCGCCCCGCTGGCGGCCGGCCTCCACATCGGCAACGGCCGGCTGCTCGAGGGCAACGGCAACGATTTCGTCATGCGTGGCGTCAACCACGCCCACACCTGGTACCCGGGGGAGAACCGGTCGCTGGCCGACATCAAGGCCCTGGGCGCCAACACCGTCCGCGTCGTGCTCTCCAACGGCCACCGCTGGACGAAGAACAGCCCCGAGGACGTGGCCTCGATCATCACCCAGTGCAAGGCCAACCGGCTGATCTGCGTCCTGGAGGTGCACGACACCACCGGCTACGGCGAGGAGTCGGCGGCCGCCTCGCTCGACCAGGCGGCCGACTACTGGATCGGCCTCAAGAGCGTGCTCGCCGGCCAGGAGAGCTACGTCATCATCAACATCGGAAACGAGCCCTGGGGCAACACCGACCCCGAGGGCTGGACCGCCCCCACCGTCGCCGCCGTCCAGAAGCTGCGCGGCGCCGGGTTCCAGCACACGATCATGGTGGACGCCCCCAACTGGGGCCAGGACTGGCAGGGCGTCATGCGCGCCAACGCGCAGACCGTCCACAAGGCCGACACCACCGGCAACCTGATCTTCTCAATCCACATGTACAGCGTCTACGACACCGCGCAGGAGATCACCGACTATCTGCACGCCTTCGTCGACGCCAAGCTGCCCATCCTCATCGGCGAGTTCGGCGGCCCCGCCGACCAGTGGGGCGACCCGGACGAGAACACCATGATGGCCTCCGCCGAGCGGCTGCGCCTCGGCTACCTGGCCTGGTCCTGGAGCGGCAACACCGATCCGATCCTGGACATGACCGTCGACTTCGACCCGGCCAGGCTCACCGACTGGGGCAAGCGCGTCTTCAACGGCCCCGACGGCATCGCCTCGACCTCGCGCGAGGCCACCGTCTACGGCGGGGGCCCCGGGGGCGACACCCAGGCCCCGACCGCCCCAGGCACCCCGACCGCCTCGGCCGTGACGGCCACCTCGGCCACCCTCACCTGGCCCGCCGCCACCGACAACGTCGGGGTCACCGGCTACGACGTGGTCCACGTCAGCGGCTCCACCGAGACCCGGGTCGCCACCTCGACCGGCCCCCGGGCCACCGTCACCGGCCTGACCGCCAACACCTCGTACACCTTCGCCGTCTACGCCCGGGACGCGGCCGGCAACCGCTCGGCCCGCTCCGCCACGGTCGGCGTCACCACCGAGAAGGGCGGCGGCTCCGGCGCCGCATGCTCGGCCGGCTACCGGGTGGTGGGGGAGTGGAGCGGTGGCTTCCAGGGCGAGATCGCCATCCGCAACACCGGCACCGCCCCCATCTCCGGCTGGACCTTGGGCTTCGACTTCGCCAACGGCCAGAGCGTCACCAACATGTGGGGCGGCACGCCGAAACAGACCGGAGCCGCGGTGACGGTCACCCCCGCCTCTTACACCGCCACCATCCCCACCGGCGGCTCGGTCACCCTCGGCTTCACCGCCACCAAGGGCGGCACCAACTCCGCGCCCACCGCCTTCACCCTGAACGGGAGCGCCTGCGCCACCGGTCAGGCCCTCTCGTCGAAGTAGCGCCGCCGGCCCGAAAGGGTTGCCTGAAAGGGGTGTCCGGAAGGGGCACCCGAAAGGCCGCCCGGAGCCCCTCAGGCCCGGGCGGCCGCCCCGGCGGCGGCGAGCTCCTCGCCCTTGCGCTGCGACCGCTTGCCGTACCGGGCCGTCCACAGGGCGAGGGCGCCGAGCACGGCGTAGATCAGGACCGGGCTCAGGGTCACCATGGTGTCGGTGCTCAGCGTGTAGGCCAACGCGACCCGGGTCCCCGCCTCCAGGCAGTAGGCCACCCCCCAGACCGCCGTCATGGTGATCATGGTCTTGCGGAATCCCTCGTACTGCCACAGGCCGTTCCACCAGGCGGTGCTCTCGGCGGTGCCGTCGGTGGCGAACTTGCGCCCGAAGTAGAACATGAGGGGGCGCGGTGTCAGCAGCGTCGCCAGGCACAGCAGCCCGAACAACCCCGTGACGCACGAGTCCTTGACCAGCAGCGCGCGGGTCGAGTGGGCGCCCACGAGCGACACCACGGCGGTGATCACCAGGAACACGAGGGTGACGACGGCGAATTCGTCCAGGCGGCGCCGCCACACGACGTGGACGGCGCTGTCGAGCACCGGCCAGACGCCACTGGCCAGGAGGGCGGCGAACTCGCTCCAGCCGTGGTCCTTGAGCGCGTGGTACGTGATGATCGGCGCGGCGACGTTGAGGCCGAGGGTGAGGGCCCAGCCGGCGAGAGCGGCGCCCCTGGACCGGGCGGGCGGCGCCGGCCGCTCGAGGGTCGGTGCGTCGGGTTCGGCGGGTCCGGCCGGGGTGGCGGGTCCGGCCGCCGGGCCCGGCGCGCTCCGGGCATCCGGCACGGCCGCGTCCTGAGTGGTCACAGTTCTGTCCCCCGTGGTGTGGTGCGTGGTGAATGCAGGCAAGGAGAACATAGAGCAGAGGCATGGCGGGGGACACCGCGGCCGCGTCAAGTGTCCCCCAAATCCGGGCCGGTGACCGACGGTGCGCGCGGGGTGGTCGCGCGCCCCGTCGGACGGTCACAGATCGAACTCGGCGGGCGGCAGCTCCAGGGCGAAGCAGGCCTCGCGGACCAGGAGTTGCTCGGTCTTGTCGAAGTGGCCGTCGGCGCCGCCGATGACGATGCCGATCTGGATGACGGCCCGCGCCTCGGCGGGCTTCTTCTTCGCCTTGGCGACCTCCTGCAACAGGCTGACCTTGCCGAAGTCGAAGTCGGCGGTGATCTTGTCGAGGTTGTCGTTGAAGCGGCGCTGCAGGTCGTCCGCGGGGAAGTTCTGCAGCACCTCGTTGGTGGCGATGAGTTGGGCGACGCGCTGCCGCTCGGACGGGTCGACGCTGCCGTCGGCCGCCGCGACCAGGGCACACATCGCCATGCTCGCGTCGCGGAACGCCCCGCTCTTGAGGTCGTTCTTCTTCGCGACGAGCTGGGTCTGCATCGTCTGGGCGGAATCCTTGATGCGATCCCACAGGGCCATGAGAACTCCGTACGTGTGGTGTTTCGACAGTGACCTGAAAGCTAGCAGGGTACCGGAAATCCGGCGTTCGGGCCTGGAATGGGTCAGAATCCCTCCATCGCCGCAGGTCTGTCGTGCCGCGCGCATTATTCAAGTCATCGCTTTTCTTCCCCGGGGAATCCCAGCAAGATGGCAGTCATCGGGCTCATCCGGTAAGGAGCAAGAATTTTGCGTTTCAGTGTGTTGGGTCCCCTCCAGGTTCTGTCCCTCGGCCGGCCCGTCGCCTTAGGCGGCCCGAAACAACAGCTTCTGCTGGCGCTGCTGCTCGCCCGCGCCGGCGCCGTCGTATCGATTCCGCAGATCGTGGACACGCTGTGGCCGAGCAGGCCGCCGCGGACCGTACTGGCGCAAATCCACAGCCGCGTCTCCTCGCTCAGGCACATACTCGGCGCGGGGGCCATCGAGACCTTCCCGACCGGCTATTCGCTGACCCCGCCCCCGGGGACGTTGGACGCCGCGGTCTTCGAGGAGGAGGTGGGCCGGGCCGTCGCGCTGCGGGCCTCCGGGCGGCACGGCGAGGCCGCGGCCCTGCTGCGGACCGGGCTCGGCAGATGGCGCGGCCAGTCGGCCTTCCAGCACCTGGAGGGCGAGCCGTTCGAGCGGGAGGCCGGGCGGCTGGAAGAGCTGCGGCTGCTCGCCCTGGCCCACCGGATCGAGGCCGACCTGGAGACGCGGGACGCCGCCGAGCTGGTGCCCGAACTGGCCGGTCTCGTCGCCGCGCACCCCACCCACGAACGCCTCCACCACCATCTGATGCTCGCCCTCGACCGCAGCGGGCGGCGCGGCGACGCGCTGAACGTCTACCTCGGACTGCGGCGGCGACTGGCCGCCGAGCTGGGCACCGACCCGGCCGCGGACGTCCAGCACCTCTACCAGACGCTGCTCTCCGCCGACCGTGCCGCGCCCGCGGCCGGCCGGCGGCCGTGGCGGGCCCCGTCCGCGGCCGTCGCGGCCGGGCCGGACCGCAAGGGCCCCGCGGGCCGCTACGCGAACCAACTCCCCCCGGACATACCCGACTTCGTCGGGCGCAGCCGGGAGCGGCGGCTGGTCGTCGACGCACTCATGAGCGGCTCCGCCGCGCCGGTGGGCACCGCCGCGCGCGCCGTCATCGTCAGCGGCATGACCGGGGTGGGGAAGAGCGCGCTCGCGGTGCACGCCGCGCACCTGACGCGCGACCGCTTCCCCGACGGGCAGCTGTACGTCGACGCGTCCGCCGTCCCGCGCACCGAGGAGGGCCTGCGGAGCGTCCTGGGCCGGCTGCTGCACGGCCTGGGCGTCCCGGAGGACCAGCAGCCCACCTCCTGGGCGCTGCGCCAGGACGTGTACCGCAGCCTCGTCGCCTCCCGCAGGGTCCTGGTGCTCATCGACAACGTCACCGAGGCCGACGACCTGCGGGTGATCCTCCCCACCGGGGGCGGCAGCGCGGTGTGCGTCACGACACAGGTGTCCGCGCTCGCCGTGGACGGCGCCGCCCGGGTGCCGCTCGAGGTGCTGGGCGCGGACGAGTCGCGGGCGCTGCTGCTCTCCGGGCTGCGCGCGGAGCGGTTCGCGGGCCAGGGCCGCCACCTCGACGAGGTGCTCGCGGTGTGCGGGGGGCTGCCGGCCGCGCTCCGGGCGGTCGGCCATCTGCTCGCCGCCCGCCCCCACTGGTCCCTGGAGCGGGTCGCCTCCTCCCTCGCCGCCGTCCGGAATCCGGCGCGTCGGCTGGGCCCGCCGGGGCGCGGCCTGGCCGACGCCTTCGACGAGGCCTGCGGGCGGCTCACCGAGGAGCACCGGCGCGCCCTGTCGACGCTGGCGGCCTTCGAGGTGGAGCGGCTGACCCCGGCCACGGCCGGGGTACTCCTCGGGTGTTCCCGCGCGGCCGCGGCCGCGCTCCTCGACGAGCTGACGGACCGCAATCTGCTGCGTCCGGTGCCGGGCGGGCGGCCGGGGGAGTGGGTTTACGCCATGCACGGGTTGCTGCGGGCACATCTGCACGCCATGCTTCCGGACTCCGAGTACCTCACCGTCTTCGCCCGCGCGTCACGGGAGGCGCCGTATCTCGTCCGGCGGAGTCCGAAGCGGCACCGGGGCCTTCCGGAAGGGCTGCTGGCGGTCGCCTGTGCTCCCGAATAGGTGAGGGAAACGCCGTACCACTCTTCTCGGGGCCGCGTGGGAGAAGCGGACAACGCGGATTTTCCCGGTGCCGCGGATTCCCCAGGGAAGCGGAGGTAGGGATTCCGTAGGGGCGCGCGTTAATGTCCCGATGTTTCCGCGGAACGCGGCTGTGGGCCGGGTGCCGCACGCCCTGTACACCGATTTCATAAAGGGGAGACTTTTATGAACAGCACCGTGACCGCCTGGAAGGACGCCACGTACCGCGAGGGCCTCGCGGTGGACCCGGGCCACCCGGCGGGCGTCGTGGACCTCACCGCGGACCTCGCCGACGAGGGCACCTCCGTGGCCGCCGTGACCCTGTCCACGCAGCCGTTCTTCCAGTGCTGCGGCTGACCGAGGCCCTCCGCGGGGACCGCCCGTAGAGCGACCCCCGCGGCCACCGAGGCCGGCGCCGGCCCGTCCCGCACGGGCCGGCGCCGGTCTGCCCCGGGACGCACCCGGGGCGGACGCGCATCCCGCCAGGAAAGGACCTCCCATGCCGCCCAGCCGGCCGCCCGGCAGGCACGCCGACTCCCTGGCCCCCGACTTCTGGGCCGCCGGTTGCTACCTGCGGGAACGCCTCACCCCCGACTCCGCGCCGCCGGACCCCGCGGACCCGGACCTGGCGGCGGCCCGGCTGGCCGGCTGGCGGGCGCTGGCCCCCTTCCGGGGCCCCGAGGAGCGCTTCGCCGACGGACTGCGCCCGGTCGGGGTGACGGCGCCGACGCTGTACCGGCTGCTCGGCGAGGACCCCGCGGCGCTCGCCGCCCGGCTGCCCGGCCGCCCGGCGTGGGCGGACCGGGTGCGCTCCGCGCCCACGACCCCAGCCCCGCCCGGCGAGGAGCCGCTGCCCGGCCTGCTGCGCGTCGCCGAACCCCTGCTGCGGCAGGCGCGGGACCGGATGCGCACGGCCCTGCGCGGCCTCGGCCCCTTCCCCGCGGAACTGGACGGGCTGTGCGACGCCCTGCCGGCGAGCGTGCCGGTGTCCCGGCTGGCGACGCTGCTGAAGCCCACCATGGTCCTGGAGATCAACGTGGCGCGCGTCGAGGGCCGGCTCGCGTCCGGGAGGACCGGCGAGGAGCGCTACCGCCTCTTCGTCGACTCGCTCGCCGACCCCGGCGAACAGCAGCGCGTCTGGACGGAGTACCCGGTGCTGGCCCGGAGCGTGGCCGAACTGCTCGACAGCTGGGTGGCGAACCGTACGCGCTTCGCCCGGCATCTGCGCGACGACCTCGGCGCGCTGTGCGGGACCGTGCTGTCCGGCGCGCGCCCGCGCGGGGTGGCGGCGGTGAACTTCGGCCAGGGCGACGTCCACCGAGGCGGCGCCTCGGTGTGCCGGGTGGACTTCCATGACGCGCCCCCGGTGTTCTACAAGCCGCGGTCGCTCGCCGTGGACGAGCAGTTCGCCAGGCTCCTGCGCCGCTTCACCGAGGACAGCCCGTACGCCCTGCGCACCCCGCGCACCCTGACCCGCGCGGACCACGGCTGGGCGGAGTGCGTGACGGCCCGGCCCTGCGCGTCGGCCGAGGACCTGGGCGGCTTCTACTGGCGCACCGGCGCGCTGCTGGCCCTGGTGCACGCGCTGCGCGGCACCGACTTCCACCACGAGAACATCGTCGCCGCCGGCGAGCACCCGGTGCTCGTCGACCTCGAGGCACTGCTGCACCCGGGCGCCCCGAAGGCGAAGGCCGCGGGGACACCCGGAGGCGGCGGCACGGGCGCCGCGGAGCGCAAGTCGGCGCCGGTGCCGGAGCCGGAGTCGGAGGAGCCGGCCCTCGTCGCCCTGCGCGAGTCCGTGCGGGCCACCGCGCTGCTGCCCACCAAGGTGGTGCTGGACCGGGCCGCCGCGGGCGCCCCCGCCGCGGACTACAGCGGACTGAACGGAGCCAAGGACCAGCCGTCGGTCGTGCCGGTGCCGGTCGAGAAGAACCCGGGCACCGACGAGGTGCACATCGTGTGGGAGCACGTGTCCACCCCCGGCGGCGAGAACCGGCCGCGGCTGCCCGACGGCACCCCCGCCGCCCCCGCCGACCACACCGCCGATGTGCTGGCGGGATTCCGCTTCGGCTACGACTGGATCAGCGGCCGGCGCGCGGAACTCCTCGCCCCCGGCGGACTGGTGGCCGGCTTCGCCGACACCCCGGTGCGCTTCCTGCCCAGGGCCAGCTTCGTCTACGCCAAGGTGCTCGCCGAGAGCACCCACCCCGACTTCCTGCGGGACGCCCTGGAACGGGAGCGCAGCACCGCCCGGCTGTGCGGCGGACGGTACGCGGGACCCGCGGGCGAGGCCGTCGTACGCGCCGAGATGGACGCGGTGCTGCGCGGGGACATCCCGCTGTTCGAGGCGCTGCCCGGGGCCCGGACGCTGCTGCTCGACGACGGACGGTCGGTGCCCGATTTCTTCGACGAGCCCGCGCTCGCCGCGGTGCGCCGGCGCATCGACGCCATGGGGCCCGAGGACCGGGCGTTCCAGGAGCGGATCGTCGCCGGGTCGTTCGTCGGCGGTGTCGACGTCAGTCTGCTGGAGGAGCGGCCCTCCCGGGCCGCCGGCCGCGGCACCCCACGTACCCGGACCGCCGACGCCGACGAACTGGTGGCCGCCGCCACGTCCATCGGCGACCGGGTCCGGGAGCTCGCCACCGTACGGGAGGGGCGGATCGGCTGGATCGCGCCGCAGCCGGTGGCGTACGGCGTCTGGGACCTCGCCCCGCTCGGCGAGGACCTCTACTCGGGGCTCTCCGGCATCGGCCTCTTCCTCGCCAGGCTGGGCCTAATCGGCGGGGAGGCGCGATTCACCGCGCTGGCGCTGGACATCGCGGACGAGGTGGTCCGCCGGGTCCACGCGCGCGCCGCCGCCCCGGCCCGCGAAACCGGCCAGGAGGCGGACATCGGGGCGTTCGGCGGCTGGATGGGGCCGGTGTACTTCCTGGCGCACCTCGATCGGCTGCTCGGCGGCACACCCCAGCTCGCCGCCGTGCGGGACCCGGCGCTGTCCGCCGTGGAGCGGGCCCTGGACGGCGCCAAGGCGTTCGACGTCGTGGCCGGCTCGGCGGGCTGCGCCCTGGCCCTGCTCGCCCTGGTGGACGCCGGTCTTGACACCGACGGCCGAGCGGCGGCCCTCGCCCGCCGCGCCGCCCGGCACCTGGTGGCCGGCGCGGTCCCCGGCGGCAGCGGGCGGAGCCTGGCCTGGCAACACCACCAGATCGACAGCGGCCGCCCGCTCACCGGTTTCGCCCACGGCACGGCGGGCATCGTCACCGCCCTGGCCCGGCTGCACCCCCTCGCGCCCGACGAGGGCTGCGCCGAGGCGGTGGCCGGCGGGCTGGCGTACGAGGCGGAGGCGTTCGACCCCGGCGCGGGAAACTGGCCCGACTTCCGCACCGAGGCGCCGTCGCCCTACCGGTCGCTGTGGTGCCACGGCGCCGCGGGCATCGGCATGTCCCGCCTCGACCTGATCGGCAGGCCGGGGACCGCCGGCCGGGAGGAGGAGCTGGCCGCCGAGGCCCTGGCGGCGCTGCGGCCGGACGGGCCCGGCGCGCACCGGCTCACCGGCCGCGGCAGCGACAGCATGTGCCACGGCGACCTCGGCAACCTCGAACTCGTCCTGCTCGCCGAGCGGAGCGGACGGGCCGAGCCCGGCGGGCTGATGCGCGCGCTGGGGGAGAAGCTCGACGCCGCCGCCAAGGACGGCTGGGTGTGCGGCTCGCCGACCCGGAGCGAGACCCCCGGCCTGATGACGGGGATCTCGGGCGTGGGGCACCAACTGCTGCGGTTCGCCGCTCCGGACCGGGTGCCGTCCGTGCTGCTGCTGCACCCGCCGACGCCGGAGCCGCCGGTCAGCCGCCCAGCTGGGCGCGGAGCCAGTGCCGGATCTCCACGGTGACCGGGTCGGTGATGTCGGAGAACTCCTCCTGCTTCCGCAGGAACTTCGCCACGTAGGGGCAGACGGGGACGATGCGGTGGCCGGTGTCGCGCACATCGGTCAGCGCCTGCTGGACGAGGGTGAAGGCCAGGCCCTGACCGGCGAAGGCGTCGTCGATCTCGGTGTGGTAGAAGACGCGCTGCTCGCCCAGGTCACGGTACGCCGTGAAACCGGCGAGCCGGCCGTCGACCGTGATCTCGTATCGGTGCCTGTCATCGGCTCGGGTGACGACGGGAAGGGCGGCCGGCTGTGTCATCGTGTTCCGTGTTCCGTTCGGTGTGTGGCGGCGGGCGTACGAGGCTCCCAGCCTAGGCCGCCCCGCGGGCGCGGTGTGCCGCTGAGCGCACGGCGCCTTGCCCGAGAGCGCACCGGGACGCCCCCGCGACCGGCGGCGGGCAGTGGCGGGCCGTGGACGGTGGGCGGCGGGTGCGATGATCGAGGCGTGCGCTCATCTCGCGCACAGATGGCCCCAAGCGGCTCGTCCGTCGGGAGTGGGAATGGATCTGCGGCAGATGGAGGTCGTCGTCGCGGTCGCCGAGGAAGGCGGGTTCACGGCGGCCGCCCGGCGCCTGCACGTGGTGCAGTCGGCGGTGTCCGGCACGGTGCGGGCGCTGGAGAAGGAGATGGGGACCCGGCTGTTCGACCGCACCACGCACCGGGTGTCCCTGACCGCGGCCGGTGAGGCGTTCGTGCCCGCCGCCCGGGCCGCGCTGCGGGCGGTCGAGCAGGCACGGGCGGCGGTCGACGTGGCGCGGGGCGAGCTGCGGGGCCAGGTCACGGTGGGCACCATGCAGGGGGTCTGGGCCGGTCTGCACCGCGCCCTGGCCGGCCTGCGGGCGGAACACCCGCATGTGGCGATCCGGCTCCGGCAGGCGCCGGTGGCCGACATCCGGCAGGCGCTGCGCGAGGGGGCGGTGGACCTCGCCGTGGTGGCTCTCGACCGACAGCAGCAGCGCGGTCTGGTGACCCGGCTGCTGGCGCGCGAGGAGATGGTGCTGGCCGCCTCGCCCGCGCGCGCCTTCCCCCGGGACGACCAGGTCACCTTCGCCGAGGTCGCCCGGATGCCGTTCGTCGACTTCTCGCCCGGCTGGGCGATCCGCTCCGCGGTGGACCGGGCCTTCCGGGCCGCCCTGGTCGAGCGCGGCACCACCTTCGAGGTCAACGACATCGTCGCGGCGTCCGAGCTCGTCCGCCATGACCTCGGGGTGTGCGTCATGCCCGAGTCGATCGCCGCCCGCTTCCCCGACCTGGCCCTGCGCAGGTTCCTCCGCCATCCGCCGCGCTGGAACGTGATGGTGGTGCGGCCCCGGGGGGACACACCTCCGGCGGTCGCCGCGCTGCTGCGGCACCTGACCTGAGGCGGCCCGGCCGTTCACTCCTGGGCAACGCCCCGTGCGCTGCCGGACACGCCGCGGCGCCACGCGGCCCTACGATCGGCGCGCGGCCCCTTCGACAGCGGGCGCACGAGCGGGAGCCGAGGGGATGGACAAGCATGAGGAGACAGCGGATGTGGCCGTGGACGGACCCATGGTCTTCCTGAACGGCGGCGCCGCCCGGCGAGTGATGCGGGCCCGCGATCCGCGCGAGAAACACCGCGCCGCTACCTCCCTGGAACTCCTCTTCGACCTGTGCTTCGTGGTCGCCGTGAGCCAGGCGTCCCAGAGCCTGCACGAGGCGGTCACCAGCGGGCACTACATGGCCGGGGCCCTGGCCTACGCGATCGTGTTCTTCAGCGTGTGGTGGGCGTGGATGAACTTCACCTGGTTCGCCTCCGCCTACGACCCGGACGACACCCCGTACCGGCTCGCGGTGTTCGTCCAGATCACCGGGTCGCTGATCCTCGCCGCCGGGGTGCGGCGGGCCTTCGACGGGACCGACCTCACCGTCATCACGTGGGGGTACGTGGTGATGCGCACCGCGCTGGCCGCGCTGTGGCTGCGCGCCGCACGGGCCGACCCCGACCGGCGCCGGACCACGCTGCGCTTCGCCCTCGGGGTGGTGGCCTGCCAGATCGGCTGGGTGGCCCTGCTGTTCCTGCCGGACGGGATGCGCCTGCCGGGCATCGCCGTGCTGGTGGTGGCCGAGATCGCCGTCCCGGTGTGGGCGCAGTCCGCCGGGATGACCCCCTGGCACCCGCGCCACATCGCCGAGCGCTACGAGCTGTTCACGCTGATCGTGCTCGGCGAGTCCGTCGCCTCGGCCACGGGCGCGGTGCGCACCGCCTTCGACGAGCACCGGGGCACCGGGCAGCTGGGCGCGGTGGCGGCGGGCGGGCTGCTCATGGTCTTCGCCATGTGGTGGCTGTACTTCGCCCGGCCCGCGCACACTCTGCTGGCCACCACCCACCGGGCCGCCGGCCGGCGGTTCCTGTGGGCCTACGGCCACTATCTGATCTTCGCTTCGGCGGCCGCCGTCGGCGCCGGCCTGGCGGTGAACGCGGACCGGGTCAGCCACCGCGCCGAGGTGCCGGCGGCGGCCGCGGGCGCCCTGGTGGCCGTACCGGCGGCGGTCTTCCTGGTCGCCGTGTGGGCGCTGCACCTGCGCCCCCACCACCGGCGCCCCGCCGAGTCGGCGCCCTTCCTGCTCGCCGCCGCCCTGATCCTCCTGACGGTGTTCTCCCCGGCGCCCGCCCTGGCCACGGGGGCGGTCCTGGCGGCCCTGGCCGTGGTCGTCACGGTCCAGGGCGGCCGGACCGGGGCGGACTGACGGCAGGGGCCGCCGTCACCGCGCCTCAGCCGGCTCCGGCCACCCGCCGCCGGCTCGGCGGCACGATGGCGTCGGCCCCAGCCGGCGGCCGCCCGCGCCGACCCGGCGCGTACCCGGTCCGGGGCGCCGCGGGCCAGGCCGGCCGGACTGGCCGGATCGGCCGGCGGCGGGTCGAGGGCCGTGGCGATCAGCCCGGCCGCCGCCACGGCCCCGGGGCGGGCGCGGCGTCAGCCGGCCGCGCGGACGGCCTGGAGGATCACGTCGGCGACGGCCTTCGGCTGCGACACCGCGACGGCGTGCGAGGCCCCCTGGACCTCGACGACCGACGCCCCGGCCCGCTTCGCGGCGAAGCGCTGCACCTCGGGGTTGATGGCGTGGTCCGCGTCGGCCACCACCGCCCAGGAGGGCTTGGTCTTCCAGGAGGCGACCTGGGCCGGCTCGTCGAACGCCGCGGCGGCGAGCGGCCGCTGGGCCACCGCCAGCACCTTGGTGACCTCCTCGGGCACATCGGCGGCGAACACCGACGGGAAGGCCTCGGTGGCGATGGTGAGCTCCACCGCGGGCTCGGCGCCGTCGACGGGGTAGGTCGCGGGGCGCAGGTTGTCCGCCAGCGGCGGCGCGGGGAAGCGGCCCTGCAGCTCGCCGAGGCTCTCCCCCTCCTCCAGGACGTACGCCGCGACGAACACCAGCCCGGCCACGTTCTCGGTGGCGCCCGCGACGGTGATGATCGCACCGCCGTAGGAGTGGCCGACGAGGATCACGGGGCCGTCGATCCGGGCGGCGACGGAGGAGATGTAGGCGGCGTCGGACGCCAGCCCCCGCAGCGGGTTGGGCGGCGCCACCACGGACACGCCCTCGCTCTGGAGCTCGCGGATGACACCGGACCAGCTGGCCGCGTCGGCGAACGCGCCGTGGACCAGGACAACCGTCGGAGCAGTGCGCTCGGTCATGCTCGGATCCCCCTATCGGCCGGTGTGGAGGGCGGTGGCCAGCGTGTCGGACGCCAGCTTGATGGCGGCCTGGGCGGCGTACGTGCCGCGCAGCGCGTTGAGCATGACGAAGTCGTGGATGATGCCCTGGAAACGCACGGCGGTGACCGGGACACCGGCCTCGCGGAGCTTGTTCGCGTAGGCCTCGCCCTCGTCCCGCAGGACATCCGCCTCACCTGTGATGACCAGCGCCGGAGGCAGGCCGGTCAGCTGCTCGGTGGTGGCGCGCAGCGGGGAGGCGGTGATCTCCGCGCGCTCGGCCTCGTCGGTCGTGTACTGGTCCCAGAACCACTGCATGCCGTCCCGGCGCAGGAAGTACCCGGTGGCGAACTGCTGGTACGAACCGGTGTCGAAGTTGGCGTCGGTGACCGGGTAGAACAGCACCTGCTGGACCAGCGGCACATCGCCGCGCTCCTTGGCCATCAGGGTCAGGGCCGCGGTCATGTTGCCGCCGACGGAGTCCCCGGCCACGGCCAGGCGGCTGCCGTCCAGACCCTTGGCCGCGCCCTCCCGCACCACCCACTGGGCGACCGCGTAGTTCTGCTCGATGGCCACCGGGTAGCGGGCCTCTGGAGACAGGTCGTACTCGGGGAACACCACGGCCGCGTTCGCGCCGACGGCCAGTTCGCGCACCAGGCGGTCATGGGTGTGGGCGTTGCCGAACACCCAGCCCGCGCCGTGGATGTAGAGGATCACCGGCAGCGTTCCGGTGCTGCCGGCGGGCTTGACGACACGGGCCCGGACACTGCCCGTGGGGCCGCCGGCCACCGTGATCCACTCCTCGTCCACCTCCGGCTTGTCGATCTCGCCGGACTGCACCTCGTCGACCGCCTTGCGGCCCTCCGCGGGCAGCAGGTCGAACAGGTAGGGCGGGTTGGCGGTGGCTTCGGCGAAGGCGGCTGCGGCCGGCTCCAGCACGGGCCGGACCGGCACGATGGCATCGGACATCTGGCTCTCCCGAGTGACGCGGAGTTGTGAAAGGGAATTCCGGGAATGATCGCGAAATCTCCCGGCTGCGGTCACCTTAGGGCCGGTCCATGGACACCCCTTGTCCGTCAGCGTACCGGCCGTGTTCCGTCAGCGCATGACGGGAAAGCCCCCACAACCCGAGTGCACTGCCGGACCGGAACCAGTGCACTGCCGGGCAACGCGGGCACGCCGGCGGCCCCTAGTGTCCTCGACGCAATCCGACATTGTCATGGGAGTCTGCCGAGGTGCCTACGATGCCGGTCGGCGGGTTGGAACCCCGCGCCGCCGACGACGATGCCGCGGACGTGATCGTCCGCAACGCCAAGATCTACACCGGGGACAGCGGTCGCCCACACGCCGGAGCCCTCGCCATCCGCGACGGCCTGGTCACGGTCGTGGGGGACGACGCCGAGGTCGCGCCCCTCGTCGGGCGGGCCACCACCGTGGTCGACGCGCTCGGCCGACGGGTGATCCCGGGCCTGAACGACGCCCACCTCCATGTGATCCGAGGAGGCCTCAACTATGTCCTGGAACTGCGCTGGGACGGTGTGCCCACGCTGCGTCAGGCCCTGGCGATGCTGCGGGAGCAGGCCGCCCGCACCCCGAAGGGGCAGTGGGTGCGGGTGGTGGGAGGGTGGTCGGCCGAGCAGTTCGCCGAACGGCGCCTGCCCACCCCCGCCGAACTCAACGCCGCCGCACCGGACACCCCGGTGTTCGTTCTGCACCTGTACCAGTCGGCGATCCTGAACCGGGCGGCGCTCCGGGCCGTCGGCTACACCAAGGACACCCCCGACCCCTGGGGCGGCCAGATCGTACGGGCCAGGAACGGCGAGCCCAACGGCATGCTGATCGCCGCGCCCAGCGCCCTGATCCTCTACTCCACGCTCGCCAGGGCGCCGATGCTGGACGGCGAGCACAGGAAGACCTCCACCCAGCACTTCCTGCGCGAACTCAACCGGTTCGGTCTCACCTCCGCGATCGACGCCGCCGGAGGCTTCCAGAACTTCCCCGACAACTACGGCACGGTGACCGAACTGGCCCGCGAGGGCCGGCTGTCGCTGCGCATCGCCTACCACCTGTTCCCGCAGACCGCCGGGCAGGAGCTCGACGACCTCTCCCGCTGGGTCGAGATGGTCCGCCCCGAGGACGGGGACGAGTGGCTGCGGCTCAACGGCGCCGGGGAGAACCTCACCTGGGCCGCCGCCGACTTCGAGAACTTCGCCGAGCCGCGCCCCCACCTGGGCGACTACGAGCCCGCGTTCGAGCAGGCGGTGCGGCTGCTGATGGAGCACGGCTGGGGCTTCCGGCTGCACGCCACCTACGACGAGACCATCAGACGCGATCTGGCGGTCTTCGAGAAGCTCGCCGCCGAAGGGCTCTTCCCGGGCGGCAACAGATGGCTGTTCGACCACGCGGAGACCGTGTCCCCGGACAGCCTGGACCGGGTCGCGGCCCTCGGCGGCGCGATGTCCGTGCAGAACCGGATGTCGTTCCAGGGCGAGGTGTTCACCCGCCGGTACGGCGTCGGCCCCGCGGCGGACGCCCCGCCGGTGCGGGCCATGCTGGAGCGCGGACTGACCGTCGGCGCCGGCACCGACGCCACCCGGGTGTCCTCCTACAACCCCTGGGTGGCGCTGCACTGGCTGGTCTCCGGCCGGACGCTCGGCGGGCTGACCATGCGGCCGCCGCGCAACCGGGTCGACCGGGAGACCGCGCTCGCCATGTACACCCGGGCCGGCGCCGCGCTGACCGGCGAGGAGCACATCAAGGGCATCCTGCGGCCGGGCTTCTTCGGCGACCTGGCGCTGCTGTCCGACGACTACTTCGCCGTGCCGGAGCGGGACATCCCGCACATCGAGTCGCTGCTGACCGTCGTCGGCGGCCGGATCGTCCACGCGGTGGCGGAGTACGAGGGCATGGCGGACGAGATCCCCGCCGTCAGCCCCGAGTGGAGCCCGGTCGCGCACTTCGGCGGCTATCAGGCCACCGGCGGCCCGGTCGGCTCCGGCGCCCGCCAGGCGGAGCTGCTGGGCGAGGCCGCCGCCGAGTCGGAGGACCACTGGCAGTGGCGGGTCCGGCGCGGTCTGGCGGCGGAGGCGCGCCCCGAGTCGTACGACCCCTGTTTCGTCCTCTGACACACCCCCGACCCCCGTCCACCACACCAACAACACGAAGGATCGAAGGAAAACCATGGTCGACATCAACAAGGTCAGCGCCGTACCGAGCCCCGACCTGCTCACCCCGGACAACGCCGTGGTGCTGTTCGTGGACCACCAGCCGCAGATGTTCTTCGGCACCGGCAGCGGCGACCGCAACTCGATCATCAACGCCACCGTCGGCCTGGCCAAGGCGGCCAAGGTCTTCGACGTGCCGGCGGTGCTCACCACCGTCGCCGCCGAGTCGTTCTCCGGCCCGATCCTGCCGCAGCTCGCGGAGGTCTTCCCCGACGCCGAGATCATCGACCGCACCTCGATGAACGCCTGGGAGGACCCGGCGCTCGTCGAGGCCGTGAAGGCCACCGGCCGCACCAAGGTGGTCATCGCCGGGCTGTGGACCGAGGTCTGTCTCGTCCTGCCCGTGCTGTCCATGCTCGCCCAGGGCTACGAGGTGTACGTCGTCTCCGACGCCTCGGGCGGTGTCACCCCGCAGGCCCACGAGCACGCGCTCCAGCGGATGATCCAGGGCGGCGCGGTGCCGGTGACCTGGGTGCAGGTGCTGCTGGAGCTGCAGCGCGACTGGGCCAGAACGGAGACCTACGGCCCGGTCACGGAGGTCGTGAAGGAGCACGCCGGCGCCTACGGCCTCGGTGTCTTCTACGCGCAGTCCATGATCAACCCGCACGCCGCCGGCTGATCCCCACTCCCTGACAGCGGAACGAGACCAGGAACGGGAACGAAACACGATGGACACCGGACTGCTGATCCTCCGGGTGGTGGTGGGCCTGCTCATCGCCGGCCACGGAGTGCAGAAGGTCAGCTTCCGCCTCGGCGGCAACGGTCTGGCAGGGGGAATCGAGGAGTTCCGGCACGACGGGTTCCGCGGCGGGGCCCTCACGGCGCTCGCCGCGGGCGCCGGCCAGATCGGTTCGGGCCTGTTCCTGGCGCTCGGGGCGCTCACCCCGATGGCGGCCATGGTCGCCATCGGGGTGATGACCGTCGCCTTCACCGTCAAGTGGCCCCACGGACTGTGGGTCCAGCACGACGGCTACGAATACCCCCTGGTGCTGGTCGTCGTGTGCGCGGCGCTGTCGTTCACCGGCTCCGGCCGGTGGTCCGTCGACCACGCGGTGGGCCTGACCCACTGGCCCGGGTGGCTGTCGGGGGCGGCGGCCGTCCTCGGGGTGGCCAGCGGCCTGCTGGCCCGACTGCTCCTGCACCGCCCCGCCACCGATGAAAGGACGCCCGCCGATGCGCGCACTGCTGAGTGACGCGGCCCGCACCCTGGTGCCGCCCCGCGGGGACCGGCATGGCCCGCTGCCTCCGCTGATGCTGGTCCTCACGCTGGTCACCGGCGTGGTCGACGCGGTGAGCTACCTGGGTCTCGGGCATGTCTTCGTCGCCAACATGACCGGCAACGTGGTCTTCCTCGGCTTCGCGCTGGCGGGCGCCCAGGGGCTGTCCGCCCTGGCCTCCGTGGTCTCCCTGGGGGTGTTCCTGACCGGCGCGCTCGCCGGAGGCCGGCTCGGCGTCCGGCTGGCGGCCCATCGGGGCCGGCTGCTGGCGGTCTCCGCCACCGTCCAGACCGCCCTGCTCGGCGCGGCCGCCGTCACCGCGGCGGTCGCCGGCGGGCGGGTCACCACCGCGGTCGAGTACACCCTGATCGTGCTGCTGGGCCTGGCCATGGGCCTGCAGAACGCCGTGGCCCGCCGCCTCGGCGTTCCCGACCTGACCACCACCGTCCTCACCCTCACCCTGACCGGGCTCGCCGCCGACTCCGGTCCGGCCGGGGGCCGGGCGCCACGGCCCGGCCGGCGCGTCCTGTCCGTGCTGGTGATGTTCCTCGGCGCGCTCATCGGCGCCCAGCTGGTCCTGCACGCGCACCTGGTCGCGGCCCTCGGCCTGGCCGCGCTGCTGCTCCTGGTCACCGCGGCGGCCACCTACCGCCTCTCGGCCGCCGACGCCCCCTGGGCCCCGCCGACGACATGAGCCCCCGGCGAGAGGGGCGCGGTGGTCAGCCGGCCGCGCCCTGCCATTCGCTGGGGGACATCCCGTACGTGGCCCGGAACACCCGGCTGAAGTGAGTCGGGCTGGTGAACCCCCAGCGGCGGGCCACCGCCGCGATGGTCCGACGCCCCTTGGCCCGTACCAGTTCGCGCTGGCACTCCTCCAGCCGGCGGTGCCGGATCCAGCGCCCGACCGTGGTGTCCTCGTCCCGGAAGAGCTTGTGCAGATAGCGCACCGAGATGTGGTGGGCGCGGGCGATGGACTCCGGCGAGAGGTCGGGGTCGGCGAGGTGCCGTTCGATGAACTTCTGGATCCGCAGCAGCAGGGCCCGCCGGGCGTCCGCGATGTCGCCGGGGGGCGGGGCCAGTTGCTCCATGACGAGCGTGGCCAGCAGATCCACCGCGTTGCGCGCGATCGCCTCGCCGACCGCGGGGTCGGCGGTCGCCACCATCTCGGCCAGTTCGGACAGGAACGGCGACACCAGGGAGCCGAGCCGCGATCCGGCGCGCACGGGGACCGCCGTGAGCCGGCGCAGCCCGCTGTCCCCGACGCCGAGCAGCGTCCGCGACAGCAGGAAGACCTTCAGCCGGGAGCCAGGGGGGAGGTCCAGCCGATGGGTGAGCCCGGTGTCGTAGAAGAGGATGTCCCCGGGCCGCAGCGGCGTCCCCGGCCCGCCGGGCCCGGGGGAGACCCCGCCGCCGTCCCGCACCCCCACGAACAGGAACTCGCCGGCCTCCCGCGCCACCAGGCGGGGGCCGGGCCCCGGCCCGCCCTCGCCGAGGGACATCAGCGGCGCGGCCTCCCGGATGACGATGTCGAGACCGGCGGCCATCCGGAATCGCGCGCCCGGGGACCCGGCGACGGGTCTCGGGGGTCCCACCCGCCGGTCCATGGTGCTGCCGGCCCTCACATACGCCTCCATCGGCCCGCGACGACTTTCGCGGCCGACCGTACAAGCGCGAGTGGTACAAAAAAGTGTCACTTGAGTGACCGTCGGAACGCCGCTCCGCGCTCAGCTCCGGGAGGCGACGGCGTCCGGCCGGTCGCGGGTGTCGCGCGCCTCGGCGGCCAGGGCGGACAGCCGGAAGCCGGGATGCGCGGCCAGGCGGGCGGCGACGCGGGACAGGGCGAGCGGCAGTCCGGAGTACAGCTCGACCAGTTCGTCCACCGCCCCGGGCTCGGCCGCGACCCGGTCGGCCCCGAGCCGGACGGCGAGCAGCTCGCGCCCCTCCCGGGCGTCGAGCCGGCCGAGGTTCAGCGGGCGCGCGCCCTGGGCGGCGACCAGGCCGGTCAGCGGGCCGCGGCTGGTGACGATCGCCAGGCAGCCGGGCGCCCCGGGCAGCAGCGGGCGCACCTGCCGGGCGTCCAGGGCGTCGTCCAGCAGGACGAGGAACCGCCGCCCGGCCAGCAGACTCCGGTACAGGGCGGCTTGTGCCGCCGTGCCGCACGGCACCCGCTGCCGCGGCACCCCGAGCGCGCACAGGAAGCCGCGGACGGCCTCGGCCGGGTCGAGCGCCGTGCCCGCGGGGGCGGACCCGCGCAGGTCGACGTACAGCTGGCCGTCCGGGAAGCGGTCGGCCACCTGGTGCGCCCAGCGCACCGCCAGCGTGGTCTTGCCGACCCCGGCCACGCCGCCGATCGCGGTGATCACCGCCTCGTCGAGCGGCCCGCCCGCGTCCGGCAGCAGGGCCGACAGCCTCGCCAGCTCGTCCCGTCGGCCGGAGAAGGCCGGCAGGTCCTGCGGCAACTGGGCGGGCCGCGGCTCGATGTACCCGGCCCCCGGGTGGGGGACCGCCGGGTGATGGCGGGCCTCCGCCGCCCGGGCGGGTGCGGCCCCGGGGCCCGTGCCCGGCCCGGGGCGCGTCGCCGGGGCGGGGCGCGTCGCCGCGGCGGGCTCGCGCAGCACCGCCGCGTGGGCGGCGGTCAGCTCCCGTCCCGGGGCCAGGCCGAGCTCCTCCGCGAGCCGGGCGCGGGCGGCGCCGTAGGTCTCCAGCGCCTCGGCCCGCTGGCCGGCGGCCGCGAGGGCGAGCACCAGCCTGGCCAGCAGGGGCTCGTCCAGCGGGCCGGCCGGCGCGGCCTTGCGCAGCTCGTCCAGGACCGGCGCCGTCACCCCCGTACGCAGCGCCGCGTCCGCCAACTCCGTCACGGCAGCCAGGCGTTCCCGGTCGAGGGCGTCGAGGGAGGCGCGTGCGCGTATCTCGGCGGATACGCAGGACCCGGCCGGCCCCTTCCAGAGCGCGAGCGCCTCGGTGAGCCGTTCCACGGCCTGCCCGGGAGACCGGTCGGCGGCCTCCCGGGCCCGCTCGCGCAGCCGGCGGAAGCGGATGAGGTCGAGGGAGTCGGCGTCGACGGCGAGCCGGTAGCCCGCCGGGTCGCGCAGCAGCCAGTGGCCGGGCGCCCGTACCGGCAGCCCGGGCTCCAGGGTGCGGCGCAGGATTCCGATGTGCCGGCGCACGGCGTTGACGGCGCTGTCCGGCGGGTCCTCGCCCCACAGGACGTCGACGATCCGGCTCACACCGACCGGGCGCCCCGCCCGCGCGAGCAGCAGGCCGAGGAGCACCCGCTGCTGGGGCCGCCCCAGGGCCAGCTCCCTCCCCGCCCGCCAGACCCGGATGGGCCCCAGGACCGAGAACCGTACGGACTCCCGCGCCAACCCCGGCTCCTCACCTGCCGTCAGTAGCTGTAAAGGGCAATGAATAGTACAGGGTGAGGCGCGAAACGGACCCCGGTCCAGCGGTCACGCGCCGGTCAGTCCCGGGGCGCCCGGCCCGAGGCCGTGAGGCGCTCGCCCACCTTGCGGGCGTCGGGGTGGCCGAGCCCGGTGAGCAGCGCCAGGGCCTGCCGCCAGGCGTCCTCCGCGGACTCGGCGTCGCCCAGCGCGCTGTGGACGTCCCCGAGATCGGTCAGCGTCTGGGCCTCCATGTAGGGGGCGCCCAGCTCCCGGTACACGGTGAGCGCGTCGCGGTAGGCGGAGACGGCGCCCGGATGCCGGCCGGCCTGCTGGTGGAGGTAGCCGACGGTGTGCCGGGCCGCCGCCTCGCCGTAGCGGTCGCCGTGCTCCCGCAGCACCGGCAGCGCCGCGCGGCAGTGGCTCAGGGCGACGTCGAACTCGCCGAGCAGCGCGTGGTACCAGCCGACCGAGGCCAGGACGCTCGCCCAGGCGGGCCGGTCGTCGGCCGCCCGCAGCAGCTCCAGGGCCTCCTGGTTGTGGCGCAGGGCCGCGCGCAGGTCGCCCTGCTGATCGGCGGTCCAGCCCAGGCTGCGGTGGGTGTTGCCGCGGCCGATGTCGTCGCCGAGCTCGGTGAAGAGGCGCAGGGCGCGCTCCAGGTGCGCCCGGGCCTCGTCATGACGGCCGAGCCGCCCTTCGACGCGGGCGAGCGCCCGCAGGGCGCGGGCCTCCATGCCGGGCTCGGCCGTGCGCAGGGCGCAGCGCAGGGCGGTGCGCTGCGCGGCGGCCCAGTCGTGCCAGTGCCCCCGGCGGTCGAAGAAGGCCTCCAGGGCCCAGGCCAGCCGGCAGGCGTGGCTGTCGAACCCGTTCCGTGCCGCGTCGTCCACGGCCAGCAGCAGCGCCGGGTACTCGGCGGCGAGCCAGGCGAGCGCCCGCTCCCGGTCGGGGAAGGACTCCAGGACCGCTCCGGGCCGCGGCGGGGTGGGCGGGATCGGGTCCAGGTGCGGGGCGAGCAGCAGGTCCGCCGCGTGGGCGGCGTGCACGTAGTGGTCCAGCAGCCGGTGGACGGCCGCCCGGCGCTCCCGCTCCGGCTCGTCGGTCCGGGCCAGCTCCTGGGAGTAGGCGCGCAGCAGGTCGTGCAGGACGTACCGGCCCGGGGCGTGCTCGCTGATCAGCTGCACCCGGGCGAGCTCCGCCAGCAGCGGCCGGGCCTCCCGCGCCGGAAGGCCGGCCAGGCTGGCCGCGGCCTCGGCGGAGACATCCGGCCCGGCCTGCAGGCCGAGCAGCCGGAACAGCCGGGCGGCGGCGGGCGGGACGGCGCGGTACGACCAGGAGAAGACGGCGGCGACGTCGGTGGACACCTCGCCGCCCGTGAACACGTCGAGGCCGCCCCGGGACTCCCGCAGCTCCTCGGCGACGACGGACAGCGGTACGTCGGGCCGAAGGGCCGCGCGGGCGGCGACACAGGCCAGGGCCAGCGGCAGCCCGGCGCACCGCTCGGCGATCTCCGCCACGGCCCCCGGGGCGCTCGCCACCCGGTCGTCCCCCAGCCGGCGGGCGAGGAACTCCCGGGCGTCATCCACGTCGAGCGGCCGCAGGCTCAGCGCGTGGGCACCGTACGCGGCCAGCAGCCCCTGCAGTTGGTTGCGGCTGGTGACGATGGTGAGGCAGTCGCGCGAGCCGGGCAGCAGCGGCCGCACCTGGTCGGTGCTGAGGGCGTTGTCCAGCAGCACCAGGACCCGGCGGCCCGCCAGCAGGCTGCGGTAGAGCGCGGCCTGGTCGTCCACGCCGTTCGGGATGTGCTGCGGCGGTACGCCCAGGGCGACGAGGAAGCCCCGCACGGCCTCCCCGGGGCTCATGGCGGGGCCGGTCGGGTCGAAGCCGCGCAGGTTGACGTAGAGCTGCCCGTCGGGGAAGCGGTCGCGCACCCGGTGCGCCCAGTGCACAGCCAGCGTGGTCTTGCCGATCCCGGCCATCCCGCCGATGGCGCTGATCAGCACCGTGGAGGCGGTGCGCGCCTCGCCCGGCAGCCGGGCGAGCACCTCCGCCAGCTCGGCCCGGCGGCCGGTGAAGACCGGCAGGTCGGGAGGGAGCTGCGCGGGGCTGGGCGCGGCGAAGCCGGCGGAGCCGGGCGGGCCGTCGTGGGCGGCGCGGCCCGCCCCGCCGCCGCCCGGGCCGCCCGCCGGGACGCCGGCCTGGTTCGCGGCCCGGGCCGTCGTCGGCGGCGCCGTCCCGGCCGCCGCCGTCCTGGCCGCCAGCAGCTCCGCCCCGGGGGAGATGCCCAGTTCGTCGGCGAGGCGGGCGCGCGCCCCTTCGTACACCTCCAGGGCCTCGGACCGGTGCCCGGTGGCCGCCAGGACGAGCACCAGCCGGGACAGCAGCGGCTCGTCCAGCGGGCTCCCGGCGGCGGCGGCCCGCAGCCCCGGCAGGACCGGCTCGGCCAGTCCGGCGCTCAGGGCCAGGTCGGCCGACTCCTTGACCGCGGCCAGGTGCTCCCGGTCCAGCGAGGCGAACGCGGGGCGGTCCCGCACCGCGGGGGCGATCCCGGCGGCGGCCGGCCCCTGCCACAGCGCCAGCGCCTCGAGGATCAGCGTCACGGCCCGCCCGGCCGCCCCCTCCTCCGCGGCCTGCCGGGCCGCGTCCCGCAGGCCGCGGAAGCGCAGCAGGTCCAGGGAGTCGGCGTCGACCTCCAGGCGGTAGCCACCGGCGCCGCGCAGCAGCCAGCGGCCCGCCGCCCGGGTGGGCAGCCCCGGCTCCAGCAGGCGCCGCACCGCGCCCACGTGCCGGTGGATGACGTTGGCGGCGCTCTCCGGGGGGTCCTGGCTCCACAGGCCGTCGATGAGGCCCTCCATGGAGACCGTCCGGCCGGCCCCCGCCAGCAGGAGGGCCAGCAGCGCTCTGCGCTGAGGACGCCCCAGGTCGAGCTCGGTCTCCCCGCGCCAGGCCCGCAACGGCCCCAGCAGCGCGAACCGCACCGGATCCTGCGCCACCTCACCCTCCGACACCAGATCGTCACCACGTTCGCGATCACTCTAGGGGGTGCCTTGTGGGTCAGGCTGGATCAGCGAGCGGCGTCAGGGGGCACCGCCCAGCGGTAGCTGGGGGAGCGTCCAGCCGCAAGGCGGAGGAGGAGAGCGCAGCGGCGCTGCGTGCGACGACGACAACGCCGCCGTTGGCACCTCCCAGCGGTAGCTGGGGGCGGGCGTGCCAGGCGTCGGGAGCCCAGCATGACCCACAAGGCACCCCTAGGTCGCCGGACAACCGCGCGCCAACCCGTGGCGCCCCCATGCCGCAGAGCCCGTACTACCTCAATTGAAGGAGCCGGAGGTCGAACACCTGGTGTATCCGGATTTCCACTAAGCGTACGAAGCCGCAGGTAGGGTCGTCTTCCTAGCCTCGGGGGAATGGACAAGCGAGTACGCCCCGCCCCCGACCGGACCAGCCGTCGCCGCCAGCGCATGGTGGGCGCCGCGGTCGCCGCAGGCCTGGCCCTGGGCGCCCTGACCGTGCCCGCGGCAGGGGCCGTGGAACGCCTCGCGCCGAGCGGCGCCAAGCCGGCCGGCCCCACCCTCGACACGGGCTCCCCGGTCCGGGTGAACCAGGTCGGCTACCTGACCCACGGCCCCAAGAAGGGCACCGTCGTCACCACCGCCACCAAGCCCCTGACCTGGACGCTCCGCACCGCCCACGGCATCAAGGAAGCCAGCGGGACCACCACCCCCGCGGGTATCGACCCCAGCTCCGGGCAGAACGTCCAGACCTTCGACTTCAGCAAGGTCACCCAGAAGGGCAAGGGGTACACCGTCATCGTCGACGGGAAGGAGAGCGAGCCGTTCACCATCGGTGACGACATCTACAGCTCGCTGCGCCGCGATTCCCTGGCGTACTTCTACCAGAACCGCAGCGGCATCAAGATCGACGCCGACATCGTCGGCGGCAAGTACGCGCGCCCCGCGGGCCACGACAAGGCGGCCGCCCACGGGGGCGACACCGACGTGCCGTGCCGGCCGGGGGTGTGCGACTACCGCCGGAACGTCTCCGGTGGCTGGTACGACGCCGGCGACCAGGGCAAGTACGTCGTCAACGGCGGCATTTCGGTGGCCCAGCTGATGTCCGCCTTCGAACGCACCCGCACCACCAAGGGCGCCGACGCGAAGCCGCTGGGCGACGGCCGGCTCCGGGTGCCCGAGCACGGCAACGGTGTCCCGGACATCCTCGACGAGGCCCGCTGGGAGATGGACTTCCTGATGCGGATGCAGGTGCCCCAGGGCAAGCCGCTCGCCGGCATGGCCTTCCACAAGGTGCACGACGACCAGTGGACCGGCTTCCCGACCCGGCCGGACCAGGACAAGCAGCAGCGCTCGCTGCACGCGCCGTCCACCGCCGCCACCCTCAACCTGGCGGCCACCGCCGCCCAGAGCGCCCGCCTCTTCAAGCCCTACGACCCGAAGTTCGCCGCCCGGAGCCTGCACGTGGCCGAGACCGCCTGGGCCGCGGCCAAGGCGCACCCGGACGTGATCGCCAGTGACCAGGACTCCACGGGCGGCGGCGCGTACGGCGACAGCGACGTCAGCGACGAGTTCTACTGGGCCGCGGCCGAGCTGTTCATCACCACCGGGGACAACACCTACCGCCAGGCGGTTCTCCAGTCGCCGCTGCACGGCGACGTCGACGCGCTCTTCCCGCGCGGCGGCGCCCTGTCCTGGTCCCAGGTCGCGGGCCTCGGGGCGCTCGACCTGGCCACCGTGCCCAACAAGCTCACCGACAAGCAGCGCGACGCCGTGCGCAGGACGGTGATCCGGGCCGCCGACCGCTACGCCGCGGACTCCGCCAAGTCGGCCTACGGCGTGCCGTACGCGCCGAAGGGCGGCGCCTACGAGTGGGGTTCCAACAGCCAGGTGCTGAACAACATGGTCGTCCTCGCCACCGCCCACGACCTGACCGGGAAGACCCGCTACCGTGACGCGGTGCTGCGCGGCATGGACTACCTGCTGGGCGCCAACCCCCTCAACCAGTCCTACGTCACCGGCTACGGCGAGCGGAACTCGCACCACCAGCACCACCGCTTCTGGGCCCACCAGATCGACCCCAAGCTGCCGAACCCGGCGCCCGGCTCGCTGGCCGGCGGCCCGAACTCCGGGCTGCAGGACCCGGTGGCCCAGAAGAAGCTGAAGGGCTGCGCCCCGGCGATGTGCTACACCGACGACATCATGTCGTTCTCCACCAACGAGATCACCATCAACTGGAACGCCCCGCTGGCCTGGATCTCCTCGTACGCCGACGACCTCGGCCACACCGCGGCGGGCGGGGCGGGGGCGACCCGGAGCTGAGCCGCCCCCGCCGGGGCGGGCCCGGTCAGGCGGTGCGCCAGCGCCGCACGGTGTCGCCGTGCACCGTCAGCCAGGTGCCGTCGCCCAGCGAGAGCGGGTCCAGGCAGATGGTGCCCGGGTAGCGGACCTCGGCGACCGGCCGCAGCGTGTGGCCGTCGAGGACGAGGTGCCGGGCCTCCTCGGACCACTGCTCCTCGGCCACGGCCACCAGGATCCGGTCCCCGTCCAGGAAACCGGGTCGATGTCCGACGAAGCGGAGACCGTCCGGAAGGACGGTCTCCGCTTCGGCGATGACATCAGGCCGCCCGGCCTCGTACCGGCTCAGCCACTCCCCGCCCACGTCCAGTTTCAGATACGCCCCGCCCAGGCTCAGCCCCGCGAACGGCTCCTCCGCCCTGCCCAGCGGTTCCGCCCGCAGACCGCCGTCCTGCCACGAGACGCCGAGCGAGCAGAAGGTGTCGCCCATCGCGGCGTCGAGGAACAGCTGCCCCGGGTCGGTGAGGGACTGCTGGAACAGATAGCCCGCGGAGGCGGACGGCAGGGTGATCTGGTCGAGCGGGCGGCCGTCCGCCAGGCGGAGGGCGACGCAGCGGTCGCCCGGGTAGGAGCCGCCGATCAGGACCGGGCCGAGCATCGTGGCGAGCAGTCGCCGCCCGGACGCGTCGGCCGTGCAGGCCCCCGAGCCGATGTCCTGGTCGGGCCACGGGTCGTGTTCATACGTCCAGCGCACCCGACCGTCCGCCTCGTACACCGTGATGGCGTCCCGGCCGCTCACGGCGAGCCCGCCGTCCGGCAGCGGGGAGGCGAAACCATGGCTGCTCCCCGGCCGGGGGTGCGGCCGGCGGAGCCGGGCGGAGAAGACCCGGGCCGGGTCCTGGTCGACCCGGCCGACCAGCAGGTCGTCCCCGGCCCCGGCCACCAGCCAGTTCGCGCGGTCGCGCACCAGCCGGCCGTCGTAGTGGCCGATGCTCACCCCGATTCCGGGCAGTTCGTCCTGGGCGAGGAGTTCGGCCCCGAGCCGTGTGTGCGCCATGCGCCATGTTCTACCTCACGGGTACGACGGCCGGTCGCCCGCCCAGGCCCGGTGGCCGAGGTCGGGGACCGCGCGCTCACGGCGGACCTCAGGCGCCGAGTCGGCCGCCGGTCAGCCGCGCCAGCGGGCTGCGCCGGCGAGCGGCGCGCTGCCGCAGGACGACCGCGGTGGCGCCCGCGGCCGCGGCACCCGCGCCGGTGGCGGCCAGGATCTTCCGCGCCTTGATCACCATGACGGCCGTGCCGACCGCCGCGGCCGCCTTCTTGGGGGCCTCGGCGGCCACGGTACGGCCGGTGGCGACGGCCTTCCCGGCGACGGCCTGCGCCTTGTCGGCAGCGGCGTGCGCGGTCCGACCCGCGCCTCCCGCCGCCGTCTTCGCCGCGGTCCCCGTCGCCTTCCCCGCCTCGCTGGCGGTGTCCTTGGCGCGCTCCGCGGTCTTCCCCTTGGCCTTGGTGGCCGTGTCCTTCGCCGTGTCCTTCGCCGTGTTCTTCGCCTTCGCGCCGGCGCTCCGTGCAGTGGTCTGTGCGTTCCTTTTCTCGGCCATGTCCTTCGGGTTGCCGCTCGCTCTGCCCGCAAACCCTTCGGCGTCCCCGCTCCGACCCCCGCCGCCGACCACCCCTGACGGGCGGTCACCGCGGAATGCGCCCCTTGCTGCGCATCGCGGTGCGGACACGCTCCTCGGCGAGGGTGCGGCCCGCGGTGTGCGGGGTCGTGTCGCGGCGCCGCGCCTCTTCGAGGACGGTGACGGCGTTGGCGCGCAGCCGGTCGGAGATGGTCTCGAAGATGGCGGGGGTCCCGGGCCGGAAACCCGAGTAGCGGGAGTCCATGGCGAACGCGGCGGCCACGACGCCGCCCGCGTTGGCGACGAAGTCGGGAAGGACGGTGACGCCGCGCCGGGCGAGGATCTCCTGGGCCCGCGGCGAGGTGGGCAGGTTCGCGCCTTCCACCACGAGCCGGGCCTTGATGTCGGGGGCGTTGGCCTCGTCGATGACGTCCTGAAGGGCGGCGGGGACCAGGATGTCGCAGTCGACGGTCAGCTCCCGGCCGGAGGGGATCGCGATGCCCTGCGGGTACCGGCTCACGAAGTCGTCGCCGTGTTCCTCGCGGGCGGCGAGCAGCGTGGGCACGTCCAGGCCGGCGGGGTCGTGGAGGGCGCCCTTGGCCGTGGACACGGCGACGACGGTGGCGCCCAGCTCGGCGAACCGCCTGGCCGCGGCATTGCCCACGGCGCCGAAGCCCTGGATGGCGATCCGGGCCCCGGCGAGCGGCCGGCCCAGGAAGTCCGCGGCGGCGTCGGCGGCCTCCGCGACGCCGTAGCCGGTGACGCCCAGCTTGTCGTAGGCGACCCCGCCGAGGTGTTCCGGGGTGCCGACGGCCGCGCCGCGGTCGCCGAGTTCGTCCTGGACGATGGCCGCGTCGTCCTCGGTCAGCCCCATGTCCAGGCCCATGACGTATTCGCGGGGCACCTCGTTGGACAGCGCGCGGGCGAAGGCCCGCAGGATCGCTTCCTTGTCGGGGGAGGAGGGATCGGCGACGACACCGGCCTTGGCACCGCCGTAGAAGAGGTCCACGCTCGCCCACTTCCACGTCATGACGCGGGCCAGCCGGGCGATCTCCTCGACGGAGACGTTCGGGCTCATCCGGGTCCCACCCTTGCCGATGCCCCGGGCGGTGTTGTCGACGACCAGGACGCCCTTCATGCGGGTGCGTCGGTGGGAGACGACGACGATCTTCTCGGGTCCCCAGTCGTCGACGAGGAGGAGCGCGTCAGTCACGGTGTGGTCCTTGTCTGTTGTGGTGGCCTGCGGTGTTTGCCTGGTGCGGAGGTCGCCTGGTGCGGCGGAGGGCCTCGGCCACCGTCGCCGCGTCGGGACTGCCGGGGGACCTGCGCTGTCGCGGTCACTGCGCTGGCTCCTTCCCGTTCACCGGTCGCGTTCGACCTCTGCCACCACCTTCGGCGCGCCGTCGCCACCCCCACAAGACCCAGCAGAACGAAACAAATGAGCGTGCAGCGCAAGATTGGCTTAGTCTTGGCGCCGCCTGCCCGCCTGCCCGCCTGCCCGCCTGCCCGCCTGCCCGCCTGCCCGCCTGTCGCCCGAGGAGGCCGTCTTGCTCAAGCCCCAGCACCTGCTCACTCTGAGGGCCGCCGTGCGCAGCGGCTCGTTCGTCATCGCGGCCCGCGAACTCGGCTACACGGCGTCCGCCATCTCCCAGCAGATCTCCGCCCTGGAGAAGGAGACCGGGCTGACCCTGTTCGAGCGGGAGGCCCATGGGATCCGCGCCACCGCGGCGGCCCACCGCCTGGTCGACCTGGGCGCCCCGGTGCTGGCCGCCCTCGACGACCTGGACCACCAGGTGCGGGAACTCGCCACCGGCGCCACCGGCCGGCTGCGCCTCGGCAGCTTCCCCACCGCCGGTGTCCGGCTGGTGCCGCCGGCGCTGTCGGCGCTGGCGAAGACCCGTCCGCGGGCCCAGATCCAGCTCGAGGAGGGGGAGCCCGATGAGCTGGTCGCCGCGCTGAACGACGGCGATCTGGACGTGGCGCTGGTGTACGAGTACGGCCTCAGCCCCCGGCAGTGGCCCGACAACCTGACCTGCCATCACCTGGCCCGGGAGGACCTCGTCCTGCTCAGGGCCCGCGACAGCGGACTGAGCGCGCGCCTGGCCGGGCTCTCCCAGGCGCGCTGGATCACCAGCAGGGAGGGGACGGCCGGCGCGCTCACCCTCGTCCGGCTGTGCGCCGCGGCCGGGTTCGAGGCCACGGTCGCGTTCCGCAGCAACAACTACGACGTGGTGCGCGAACTGGTGTCCGCGGGCCTCGGCGTGGCCGTCGTCCCGGCCCTCGGCCACTCGCCCGGCGAGGCCGTGGAGGCCACCCGGCTCACCCAGCGCGGGGCCGTGCGCCGGGTGATGGCGCTGCACCGCACCGAGAACACCAACCCGTTGCTCGACACCATGGTCTCCGCCCTGCGGAGCGCCGTGCCCGAGGGTGAGCCGTATGTGCACCCGGCGCCGGAGGAGGAGCCCCGGGACGGCGGGTGAGCGGCCGGCCGGGGCGGCCGCTCAGCGGACCGGCAGGCGCTCGGCCCCGGGTTCGGGCTCCTCCCCGTCGGTCATCTCGTCCAGGGCGTCGAGGTCCACCGAGCCGCCCGGCATCACCTCGCGGGTGCGGCGGTAGCCGTACGTGGCGTAGACCACCAGGCCGACGGCGAGCCAGGCGCCCAGCCGCACCCAGGTCTCCCACTGCAGGAACGACATGAGCCAGCCGGAGAAGAGCATGCCGAGGACCGGCACGACCGGCATGCCCGGACACCGGAAGCCACGCCGCAGGTGCGGCTTCTTGTAGCGCAGGATCAGCACGGACGCGCACACCACCATGAAGGCCAGCAGCACGCCGATGTTGGTCAGTTCCGCCACGGCGTTGATCGGCAGCACTCCCGCCAGCACGGCGGCGACCACGCCGATGGTCCAGGTGGCGCGGTGGGGCACCTTGCGCTTGGGGTGGATGGCGCCGAACCAGGCCGGCATCAGCCCGTCACGGCTGAGGGCGTACCACAGCCGCGAGGCGCCCATCATGAAGGAGAACGTCACCGTCACGATGCCGATGACCGCGCCGACCGCGATGACATTGGCCAGCCCGCTCAGTCCCGCGCTCGCGAAGGCGCTGGAGATGCCGCTGTTCGGGTCGAGGTCGCTGTAGCGCTGCATGCCGGTGAGCACGACGCAGACCAGGACGTAGAGGACCATCGAGATGGACAGCGACAGCATCATCGCCTTCGGCAGCTTGCTGCGGGCCTCGACCGACTCCTCGGCGGCGGTGCTCAGCGCGTCGTAGCCGAACACGGCGAAGAACACCGTGGCGGCCCCGGTGAAGGCCCCGCCGAGCCCGAAGGGCGCGAAGGGGTGCAGATTGCCGGTGTGGACCTTGGTGAGGCCGACCACGATCACCAGCAGCACGATCGCGATCTTGACGATGGTCAGCACGGTCTCCACGCGGGCCGAGGTGCGGGTGCCGCGGGTCAGCAGCCAGGCGACGGCCAGGCAGATCACCACCGCCAGCAGGTCGATCCGGTGGCCGGCCCCGGTGCCGGGGGCGCCCAGCGCCCACGCCGGCAGGTGGACGCCGACGGCGTCCAGCAGGAAGCCCAGGTAGCCGGACATCCCGATGGCGACCACGGCGACGATCGCGGTGTACTCCAGCAGCAGGTCCCAGCCCACGATCCAGCCGACGATCTCCCCGAGGACCGCGGCGCAGTAGGTGTAGCTGGAGCCCGCCTTGGGGACCATGCCGGCGAACTCGGCGTAGGCGAAGGCCGCGCACAGCGACGCGGCCCCCGCCACCAGGAACGAGATCAGCACGGCGGGACCGGCCACGTCCTTGGCGACCGCCGCCGCCAGGCTGAAGATCCCGGCCCCGATGATGGCGCCGACACCGATCATGGTCAGCTGGGTCAGGCCGAGCGTGCGCACCATGCGCTCGCCGGTGGGCTGTTCGGAGGGAAGTGTTCGCCGGAAGATTCCCCGCGGTCCTCTGCCGAGCAGCGCGGCACGACCTGGTGGCGGGATGTGATTGGGGGACATCGCTCACTCCATGACGGGCAACGGCGGCAGGGCGCGCCGCCGGCGTGGCGTGGGTCACCACTGGCCAGAAACCATCACCCACGCCCCGCAGCCCGCGAAAGACGTGTCAGCGCGACAACTTCCACCCCTGAGCCCAAGAGACGCTGTGGCTTGGACCTCACAGCCCAAGGCGCTCCGGGGCGTCGCGCCGTCGGTCGGCCGCGGTGCGCAACACCTCGACCAGAGCGGCCACCGTCGGCCGGCGCTCGGCGAAGGAGCGGAACACCACGACGATGTTCCGCTCCAACGGCTCCCGCAGCGCCACCACATCGAGGCTCGAGGTGCGCAGCCGGAGCATCAGGTCCGTCACCGTGCTGACCCCCACCCCCGCCTCGACCAGCGCGAGCGTGGCGGCGGTGTCCGTCACCTCGTGGAGGACCCGCGGCTCGACGCCGGCCCGCCGGCACGCGGTGCGCACGGCGCGGCCGTAGTAGCTGCCGGCCGACGGCAGGATCCACCCCAACTCGCCGGTGTCCGCCAGGGACACCCTCTCCCGGCCGGCCATGGACCCGGCGGGGACCGCGAGCGAGAAGCGCTCCCGCGACAGGGGCACCACCCGCAGCGCCGGATCGCGCGGGATCGGCACATCCGGGTAGTCCAGGCCCAGCGCCAGATCCACGGCTCCGCCGGCCACCGCGTCGTACACCTCGTCCACGTCCATGTCGCGGCTGCGTACGGTCAGCCCCGGGTGGACCCGGCGCGCCCGCTGCAGGGCCGGCGGCAGGATCTCGGCGGCGGCGGTGGCGAACAGGCCGATCAGCAGCGTCCCGGAGACCTCGTTGCGGCTGCGCTCCAGCGCCTCGACGGCCTCGGCCTCCGTGGCCAGGATCCGCTCGGCGTGGCAGGCCAGCGTCGTCCCGGCGTCCGTCAGCTCCACCCGGCGCCCGACCCGCCGCAGCAGCTCCATGCCCGTGGCCTTCTCCAGCGCGGCGATCTGCTGGGAGACCCCGCCCGGGGTGTACCCCAGGGCCTCGGCCACGGCCGTGATGGTTCCGCGCCTGGTCAGCTCCACCAGCGAGCGCAGCTGCGCACTCGTCCAATCCATATAGGGATCGTAAAAGAATCCCCACAGTAATTGTTCATGGACGTCAACGGTCGGGTTGCTGCACGATGACGCCCAGATAGCTGATCAGCAACGCCCACGCAGTGACAGCCCACGCCACGCCCCGGACGGAGCCTCTCCGGCCCCCGGCGTCGGCCTCTGGAAGGGATCGGCCAGTTGTCCTCATCCACCTTCCGCACCGTTCCGTCCTCCGCCGATGTCGTGATCATCGGCGGCGGAGTGATGGGTGCCGGTACCGCCTACCACCTCGCCGAGGCCGGGGTGACGAACATCGTCGTCGTCGAGCGCGGCGAACTCGGCTGCGGCAGCTCGGGCAAGCCGATCGGCGGCGTACGGGCCCAGTTCTCCGACCCGCTCAACATCGAGCTGGGCAACCGGAGCCTGCGTGCCTACCAGGACTTCCCGCACCGCCCCGGCGCCGACATCCGGCTCGACACCGTCGGCTACCTCTTCCTGCTCACCAGCGAGCGGCAGGCGGCGGACTTCGAGACCTGCGTGTCCCTGCAGAACAGCCTGGACGTGCCCAGCCGTATGATCGACCCCGCCGAGGCCCAGCGGCTGTGCCCCTACATCGGCACCGACGGGCTGGTGGCCGCCGCCTACTCGCCCACCGACGGCCACGCCCGCCCCGGACTGGTCGTGCGGGGCTACGCGGACGCCGCGGCCCGGGCCGGCGTCACCTTCGCCACCCACACCGCGGTCACCGGCATCGACACGACCGGCGACCGGGTGACCGCCGTGCACACCGACCGGGGCCGCATCGCCTGCTCCACCGTCATCTGTACGGCGGGCGCCTGGTCCGGGCGGATCGGCGACATGGCCGGCGTCAGCCTCCCCGTGCGGCCGGTGCGCCGCCAGCTGGCCTTCACCGCCCCGCTCGCCCCGCCCGCGCCGCGCATCCCCTTCACCATCGACTTCTCGTCGACCGCCTACTTCCACAACAGCGACGACGGCCTGCTGTTCGGCCTGGCCGACCCCGACCAGCCGGACGGCTTCGACACCACCTGGACCCCGGAGTGGCTCGAGCTGTTCCGCGCCGTCGCACGGCACCGCGCCCCCGCCCTCGCGGACATGGAGACCATCGGCGGATGGGCCGGCCTGTACGAGGTCACCCCCGACCACAACGCCCTGATCGGCCGCTCCGACGAGCTGACCAACTTCCTGTACGCCACCGGGTTCTCCGGCCACGGCTTCCTCCAGGCACCGGCGGTCGGCGAGGTCATGCGCGACCTCCACCTGGAGCGCGAGCCGTGTGTCGACATCAGCCCCCTCAGCGCGGCCCGGTTCCGGACCGGCGCCGAGACCCGCCCCGAAGCCCACGTGGTGTGAACCCCCGACCGAAAGGCCACCCATGTCGATGATCAGGCAATGGCAGCTGCGGGCCGCGTTCGCCGCGCGGCTCTCGGAGATGTACGGGCGGGAGGTTCCCGCCTACACCACGCTCGTGGACGTCTCCCGCGAGGTCAACGAGGACGTGCTGCGCGCCCGCGGCGCCGACGCCGAACGCCTGGGGTCCATCGGCCGCGTCACCGCCGAACGCCACGGAGCCATCAGGGTCGGCACCCCCGGGGAGCTGAGCCAGGTCGCCCGGGTCTTCGGCGCCCTGGGCATGCGCCCGGTCGGCTTCTACGACCTGCGGGAGGCCGCCGCCAGCGCCGTCCCCGTCGTCTCGACCGCCTTCCGGCCCGTCGACGGCGAGGAGCTGGCCCGCAACCCCTTCCGGGTCTTCACCTCCATGCTCACCACCGCCGATCCGCGGTTCTTCGACCCGGACCTGCGCTCCCGCCTGGAGACCTTCCTCGCCGGCCGCGAACTGTTCCCCCCGGAGCTGCTCGCCCTCGCCGACCGCGCCGAAGCCGAACGGGAGCTGCCCGAGGAGGACGCCGAGCGGTTCCTGCGGCTCGCGGTGCACGCCTTCGAACTGTCCCCCGAGCCGGTCGACCAGGCCTGGTACCAGACCCTGGAGCGGATCTCCGCCGTCGCCGCCGACATCGGCGGCGTCCGCAGCACCCACATCAACCACCTCACCCCGCGCGTCCTGGACATCGACGAGCTCTACCGGCGCATGACCGAGCGCGGCATCCAGATGATCGACACCATCCAGGGCCCGCCCGCCTGGAAGGGCCCCGACGTCCTGCTGCGCCAGACCTCCTTCCGCGCCCTCGCCGAGCCCCGCGCCCTGCGCACCCCCGACGGCCGGGTGGCCAGCGGCGCCCTGCGGGTGCGCTTCGGCGAGGTCGAGGCCCGCGGCATCGCCCTGACCCGGGAGGGCCGCGCCCACTACGACCATCTGCTGACCCTCGTCGACCAGCAGGCCTCGCGCCGTCCCGACGCCGACCGCGGCGAGGTCGCGCGGGCTGTGTGGGAGCGGCACATGCCGGGCGGCGAGCGGGAACTCGCCGCCGCGGGGCTGGCCTACTTCACCTACCGGACGGTCCCCGACCGGCCGCGGGACGGCAGCCGCCCGTCCGCCGGCCTCGGCGAGCTGGTGGAGCGGGGCTGGGTGCGCGCCGAGCCCATCGTCTACGAGGACTTCCTGCCCCGCTCCGCCGCCGGCATCTTCCAGTCCAACCTCAGCGGCGAGGGCACCCGCAACAACGACCACCAGGGCACCGCCTACGACGCCGCATGGCTCTCCGGCGCCATGGGGCGCGAGGTCCTGGACCCCTTCGCGCTGTACGAGCGGCAGCAGAACAGCTCCCTCGACCGGGTCGCCGACGAACTCGGACTCGACCTCCGACTGCACGGCACCCTCCGCTGACCCTTCACACTCCCGAGGACTCCCATGAGCGACACCGCCCAGCCAAAGACCGCCCAGCCCGGGACCGCCCTGCCCACCACCGACGACCTGCGCGCCCGCGCGCTCACCAGCCTGGGGCACATCGGCGTCACCGTCCCGGAGGGCACCGACCTCTTCGCACGCACCCCCGTCACCGGGGAGCGGCTCCTCGGCCTGACGGCGGCCACCGCCGCCGACGCCGACGAGGCGCTCGCGGCGACCCGCGAGGCCTTCCTCACCTGGCGCGCCACCCCCGCCCCGCGCCGCGGCGAACTGGTCCGCCGCCTCGGCGAGTTGCTGCGCGTGTACCAGAGCGACCTGGCCGACCTGGTCACCATCGAGGCGGGCAAGATCCGCTCCGAAGCGCTGGGCGAGATCCAGGAAATGATCGACATCTGCGATTTCGCGGTGGGGCTGTCCCGCCAGCTCTACGGCCGCACCATCGCCTCCGAGCGCCCCGGCCACCGGCTGGCCGAGACCTGGCACCCGCTCGGCGTGGTGGGCGTCATCTCCGCCTTCAACTTCCCCGCCGCCGTCTGGTCGTGGAACACCGCCGTCGCCCTGGTCTGCGGCGACACCGTCGTGTGGAAGCCGTCCGAGCTCACCCCGCTGATCTCCCTGGCCTGTGACCACCTGCTGGCCCGGGCCGCCGAGGAGGTCGGGGCGCCCCGTGATGTGCACCGCCTGCTGCTCGGCGACCGCGCCATCGGCGAGAAGCTGGTCGACGACCCCCGGGTGGCGCTGGTCAGCGCCACCGGCTCGACCCGCATGGGGCGCGAGGTCGGACCCCGCGTCGCCGCCCGGTTCGGCCGCAGCCTGCTGGAGCTGGGCGGCAACAACGCCGCGATCGTCGCCCCGTCCGCCGATCTCGACCTCGCCGTCCAGGGCATCGTCTTCGCCGCGGCCGGAACGGCGGGACAGCGCTGTACGACCCTGCGCCGCCTCATCGTCCACCGGGACATCGCCGACGGCCTCGTCGCCCGCCTGACCGCCGCCTACCGCAAGCTCCCGATCGGCGACCCGTTCGACGAGTCCACCCTCGTCGGCCCGCTCATCTCCCCGGCGGCCCTCGACGGGATGCGCGGCGCCCTCGACCGCGCGCGGGACCAGGGCGGCGAGGTCCTGGTCGGCGGCGGCCGCCGGCTGGCCGACGCGGCACCGGGGGCCGCCTATGCCGAGCCGGCCATCGTGCGCGTCCCCGAGCAGACCGGCGTCGTCCGGGAGGAGACGTTCGCGCCGATCCTGTACGTGCTGACCTACGACACCCTCGACGAGGCCATCGCGCTGCACAACGACGTCCCGCAGGGCCTGTCCTCCAGCATCTTCACCCGTGACCAGCGGGAGGCCGAGATCTTCCTGTCCGCGGAGGGCTCCGACTGCGGTATCGCCAACGTCAACATCGGCACCTCCGGCGCCGAGATCGGCGGCGCGTTCGGCGGCGAGAAGGAGACCGGCGGCGGCCGCGAGTCCGGCTCCGACGCCTGGCGCGCGTACATGCGCTCCGCCACCAACACGATCAACTACTCCAGCCGGCTGTCCCTGGCCCAGAACGTCAGCTTCCTCTGACGTCTCCCCGCTGACGTCTCTCCGGTATTCCAGGACGGGAAACGCGGCGGCCCCCGCCCGGATTCGCTCCGGGCGGGGGCCGCCGTGGTGCCTTCGCGGACCCGGGGTGGCGGGTCAGTCGGCGCCGAACTCCATCGCGGCGCGGTCGAGCAGCTGGTCGTCGCCCGAGGCCTCGCCGCTGGAGGCGATGGCCTCCGACGCGCCCTTGGGCATCGCGCCGATCAGCCCGGTCGAGGCCGCCTGCGCGGCGCCGATCAGCGCCGGCTGGGCGTCGCCGACCATGCCGAGCCCGGCGTACTGCTCGAGCTTGGCACGCGAGTCGGCGATGTCCAGGTTGCGCATGGTCAGCTGGCCGATCCGGTCCACGGGGCCGAAGGCGGAGTCCTCGGTCCGCTCCATGGAGAGCTTGTCCGGGTGGTAGCTGAAGGCCGGCCCGGTGGTGTCGAGGATGGAGTAGTCCTCACCGCGCCTCAGCCGCAGGGTCACCTCGCCGGTGACCGCCATGCCGACCCAGCGCTGCAGCGACTCGCGCAGCATCAGCGCCTGCGGGTCCAGCCAGCGGCCCTCGTACATCAGCCGGCCGAGCCGCCGGCCCTCGGTGTGGTAGGCGGCGACGGTGTCCTCGTTGTGGATCGCGTTGACCAGGCGCTCGTACGCCGCGTGCAGCAGCGCCATGCCCGGGGCCTCGTAGATGCCCCGGCTCTTGGCCTCGATGACGCGGTTCTCGATCTGGTCGGACATGCCCAGGCCGTGCCGGCCGCCGATGGCGTTGGCCTCCAGCACCAGATCGACGGCGGAGGGGAACTCCTTGCCGTTGATCGTCACCGGGCGTCCCCGCTCGAAGCCGATCGTGACGTCCTCGGCCGCTATCTCGACGGTGGGGTCCCAGAACCGCACGCCCATGATCGGCTCGACGATCTCGATACCGGCGTCGAGGTGCTCGAGCGCCTTGGCCTCGTGGGTCGCGCCCCAGATGTTCGCGTCGGTGGAGTAGGCCTTCTCCGTGCTGTCCCGGTAGGGCAGCCCGTGGGCCACCAGCCACTCCGACATCTCCTTGCGGCCGCCGAGCTCGCTGACGAAGTCGGCGTCCAGCCACGGCTTGTAGATCCGCAGCGAGGGGTTGGCCAGCAGGCCGTAGCGGTAGAACCGCTCGATGTCGTTGCCCTTGAAGGTGGAGCCGTCGCCCCAGATCTGGACGTCGTCCTCGAGCATGGCGCGCACCAGCAGGGTGCCGGTGACCGCCCGCCCGAGCGGGGTGGTGTTGAAGTAGCTGCGGCCACCGGACCGGATGTGGAACGCCCCGCAGGCCAGGGCCGCGAGGCCCTCCTCCACGAGGGCGGCCCGGCAGTCGACCAGCCGGGCGACCTCCGCGCCGTACGTCGTGGCGCGCCCGGGGACCGAGGCGATGTCGGGCTCGTCGTACTGGCCGATGTCGGCGGTATAGGTGCACGGCACCGCGCCCTTGTCGCGCATCCACGCGACGGCTACCGAGGTGTCGAGGCCGCCGGAGAAAGCGATGCCGACGCGCTCGCCGACAGGGAGGGAGGTGAGTACTTTGGACACAGCAGAAGTATGCATGAGCACGCATGACCATGCAAGCCCGGCCCGACCCGGGCCCCGCCGGGTACGCGTGGGGTGCGCCGAACAGCGCGCCGAACAGTGCGCCGCGTGCGCCACGCGGGCACCCCTGCGGCGGGCGGGGTCAGCCCGCGGTGGGCCGGCCCGGGGCGTCGGCGGGGCGTTCGGGGGCCAGGCTCCCCAGTTTGCCGAGCAGCTCGCCGGTGGACGGGTGGCCGATCTCCTCGGAGATCGTCACGGCCCGCCGCCAGGCCAGCCGGGCCGCCCCGGGGTCGCCGTCCGCGAGATGGGTGTCGCCGAGGTGGCCCAGGATCTCCGTCTCGCCGTACCGGTCGCCGAACCCGCGCACCAGCTCGAGCGCCCGCTGATAGCAGCCGACGGCCTCGGTGTACTCGGCGAGGTGGTGGTGGGCATAGCCGAGGCTGTCCCACGCCCCCGCCTCGGCGTGCCGGTCGCCGATCTCCCGGTTGAGGGCCACCGCCTGGGCGCAGTGGTCGAGGGCCTGCCGGTGGTCGCCGAGCACGATGCGCAGCCAGCCGGCGTTGTTCAGCGCCTTGGCCTGCCCGGCCCGGTGCCCCTTCCGCCGGTACAGGGCCAGCGCCCGCTCGTTGTGGTCCAGCGCCTCGCCCTGGCGCCCCTGCTGGTCGCACACCCAGCCCAGGCCGCGGTGGGTGTGGGCCTGGTTGACCAGGTCGCCCAGGGCGCCGTAGAGCTCCAGCGCGCGGCGCAGGTGGGCCTCCCCGTCGTCGAGCCGGCCCATCTGCGTGGAGACGTTGCCGAGCCCGCGGTGTGCCCCCGCCTCCAGGAACCGGTCGCCCAGGCGGCGCGCCGCGGCGATCGCGAGGTGCTGGGCGGCCAGCCAGTCCTGCCAGTGGCCGCGGTAGTCGAAGAACGTCTCGAGGGCCCAGGCCAGGTGCCAGGCCCGGGCGTCCAGCCCGGCCCCGACCGCCACGTCCAGGGTGGAGAGCAGCACGGCGTGTTCGGCGGTGAACCAGTCCAGGGCCGCCCCGTGGTCGGCCGGCTCCAGGGGCGCCACCCCGGGGCGGGCGGCGTCCAGGGGGACCGGGTCCCGGTGCGGGTCCAGCAGAGCGGCGGCGGCGTGGGCCGTGTGGAGGTAGAAGTCGACGACCCTCGGCAGCGCGTCCTCGTCGTCGCCGGCCGGCTCCTCCCGCGCCCGTTCGGCCGCGTAGAGGCGGATGAGGTCGTGCATCCGGTAGCGCCCCGGGGTGTGCTCCTGGACCAGGTGCGCGGCCTGGAGCCTGCGCAGCAGCGCGCGTATCCGCGGCAGGGGGAGGGCGGTGAGGCAGGCGACGGCGGGCAGGCCGATGTCGGGGCCGGGTGCCAGGCCCAGCAGCCGGAAGGCCCGCGCGGCGTCCCCGTCGAGCGCGCGGTACGAGGAGGCGAACACTGCGCGGAGATCGGCGGTGAGGTCCCCGGTGTCCAGGGCGTCGAGCCGAATCTGGGTCTCGTCGAGCTCCTCGGCCAGGTCGGCCAGCGGGGCGTCCGGGTCCATGGTGGCGCGGGCGGCCAGGATCCCGATGGCCAGCGGAAGCCCGGCACAGTGCCGGAGCAGGGCGGCCACCGCCTCGGGCTCGGCGGCCACGCGCTCGCCACCGAGGTGGCGGGCGAGCAGGTGGCGGGCCTCCGCCTCGCCGAGCACGTCGAGGGCCAGGGGCGAGGCGCCGTGGGCGGCGGTCAGGCCGGTGAGCCGGCTGCGGCTGGTGACGATGACGGCGCAGCCGGCGCTCCCGGGCAGCAGGGGGACGACCTGGGCGGTGTCGCGGGCGTTGTCCAGGAGCACCAGCAGGCGCTTGCCGGCGGTCAGGCTGCGGTAGAGCGCGGCCTGCGCGTCCGGGTCCGTGGGGACGGTCGACGGGGCGGCGCCGAGGGCTTCGAGGAAGCCGCGCACCGCCGTCTGCGACGGCACCGGGTCGCCGGTGGGGTCGAATCCCCGCAGGTTCACATACAGCTGCCCGTCGGGGAAGTCGTCGAGGTGGGCGTGGGCCCAGCGCAGGGCGAGCCAGGTCTTGCCGACCCCGCCCGTGCCGCCGATCGCGGAGATCACCACGGCCCGGCCCGGCCCGCCCGGCCCGGCCAGCAGGTCGTCCAGGCGGGACAGCTCGCGCGTCCGGCCGGTGAACAACGGCGGTGCCGCGGGTAACTGGCGCGGCACCACCGCGGCCACCGGCGCCGGCCGGGCGGTGGACCCGGCCGCGGGCGGGGGCGTGGGCGCGGGGGCGCTGAGGTCCGGGTCGGCGGTGAGGACCTGCTGGTGGAGCCGGCGCAGCGCGGGGCCGGGGTCGGTGCCCAGCTCGTCGGCCAGCCGCCGCCGGACGTCCTCGTACCGGTTCAGCGCGTCCGCGACCCGCCCGCTGCGGTACAGGGCGGTGACGAGCTGGCCCACCACCCGCTCGTCCAGCGGATGCCGCTCCGCCCGGGCGGACAGCTCGGGCAGCAGCTCGGCGTGGTGGCCGTGGCGCAGCCGGATGTCGGCGAGGCGCAGCTCGGCGGTGAGCCGCTCCTGGTCCACGGTGGCGCGCAGCGCGTTGAACCAGGGGGTGTCCACGGAGGCGAAGGCGTCCCCGCGCCACAGCCCGAGGGCCTGCTCCAGGAGCGCGGCGGTGTGCTCGTCGCCCTCCGCGGCGCCGGCCTGGGCCACCAGGTGGCGGAAGCGGTGCAGGTCCACCGTCGAGGCATCGGCGCCGAGCAGGTATCCGCCGGGCTGCCGGGCGATGCGCACCTCCTCGGCGACGGGCGCCAGGGCCCGGCGCAGCCGGGAGATGCAGCTGTACAGCGTGTTCAGGGCGCGCTGCGGTGGCCGGTCGGCCCACACCCGGTGGACCAGCTGCTCCGTCGGCACCACCCGGTTGGCGTCCACCAGCAGCGCCGCCAGCACGCACCGCTGGCGCGAGTGCCCCAAGTCCTCGACGAGCAGTCCGTCGATACGTGCCTCGATGGCGCCCAGCAATCCGAAATCGACCGTCACGGTCAGCCCCTCCCCTGTGTGCCCGGATCTTGCCTACCCGCTGTGGTCTGCGGATTCAAGGTTTTGCGAAGGATCCCGCAAGGCGGGCCGGGCACGGTGGTGTCCGTTCGGGGCAAGGGGGGTGCACACGGCCGGCCGCACGGCCGTGGCATCACGACCCCGGGCGGACGGGGGAGGGGCTGACCGGCCGGCGCCGGTCAGTGCCCCCGCACGGGGCCGACCGACTCCAGGATCGGCACCACCGGCTCGATCGTCCCGTCCTCCGCGCACTCCAGGCGGTCGGTGGTGGTCTCGCGGTGGGTGCCGTCGCCGCCGGCCTTCCCGGGGCCGTTGACGGCGAACCGGTTGCGGGGCGGCCCGCCCGGCGCGCGTCGACCGCCCCACACGGGGCGCACCCTGACGGGAGGTGCCCGCCCGACCCGGGGTGCACGCCCGGCGGACGCCTCGCACGCTGGCACGCTGGAGACATGGCGCGGGATCCCGGCACGAGGCCGGACACGGGCCCGAGGGTGCGGGTCAACCAGGTCGGCTATCCGCCCTCCGGGCCCAAGCGCGCCACCGTCGTCACCGACGCCGCCGCACCGGTCCCCTGGCGGGTGAGCGCCGGCGACGGCAGCACCGTGGCGTACGGCACCACGACGCCGCGCGGGACCGACGCCTCCTCCGGACAACGGGTGCACACCGTCGACTTCAGCGCGGTCACCCGGGTCGGCTCCGGGTACACGCTGACCGCCGACGGACAGACCAGCCATCCCTTCGCGATCTCCCCGACCGTCTACGACCGGCTGCGCTCCGACGCCCTGCACTTCCTCTACCTCCAGCGCAGCGGCATCCCCATCGCCGACGCGCCGGCGCCCGGATACGGCAGGCCGGCCGGACACCTCGGCGTCCACCCCAACCAGGGCGACACCAGCGTGCCCTGCCTGCCGGGGGCGGGCCGCCACCGGCTCGATGTGCGCGGCGGCTGGTACGACGCGGGCGACCACGGCAAATACGTGGTCAGCGGCGCGATCGCCACCTGTCTGCTGCTCAGCCTGTTCGAGCGGACGCGGACCGCGGCCGAGGGACGCGCCCGCCCGCCGCGCGACGGCGACCTGCGGATCCCCGAACACGGCGACGGCGTACCGGACATCCTCGACGAGGCGCGCTGGGAGCTGGAGTTCCTGCTGCGCATGCGGGTGCCCGCAGGGGAACCGCTCGCGGGCATGGCACACCACAAGGTGCACGACGACCAGTGGACCGGGCTGCCGCTCTCCCCGGACCAGGACCCGCGGCCGCGTCATCTCCACCCGCCGTCCACGGCGGCCACGCTCGACCTGGCCGCGACCGCCGCCCAGGGCGCCCGGCTGTACCGCCCCTTCGACCAGGCCTTCGCCGAGCGCTGCCTGACCGCGGCCCGCGCCGCCTGGGCCGCCGCGCGGGCCCACCCCGAGGTGTTCGCCGACGCGGCCGACTCGACCGGCGGCGGCGCGTACGACGACGGCGACGTGAGCGACGAGTTCTACTGGGCCGCCGCCGAACTGTTCCTCACCACCGGCGAGCCCGCGTTCCTGACGGCGCTGCGGGCCTCGCCGCACCACGCGGGCCGCGCGGCCTTCCCGCCGTCCGGGTTCAGCTGGCGGGAGGTCGCCGCCCTCGGCCGGCTCGACCTGGCGACCGTGCCCGGCCGGCTGCCGGACGCCGACCGGGAAGCCGCCCGCGCCTCGGTGGTGGCGGCCGCGGACCGCTACCTGGAGACGGCACACGGCCAGGCGTACGGGATGCCGCTCACGGAAGGCGAGTACATCCAGGGCTCCAACGCCGTGGTGCTCGACAAGCTCGTCGTCATCGCCACCGCCTTCGACCTGACCGGCGAGCGGCGCTACCGCGACGGGGCGCTGGAAGGACTCGACTACCTCCTCGGGCGCAACGCCCTCAACCAGTCCTACGTGACCGGATACGGCGCCCACCACTCCCACAATCAGCACAGCCGGCTCTACGGCCACCAGGCCGACCCGGCGTTTCCGCCGCCACCCCCCGGCGCGCTCGCCGGCGGCCCCAGCGCCGGGCTGGAGGACCCCGAGGCCGGCAGGGTGCTCATCGACCGCACGGCCGACCCGCCCCGGCGGCCCCCGCCGCAGCTCTGCTACCTCGACGACATCGCGTCCTGGTCGACCAACGAGGTCGCCGTCAACTGGAACGCGGCGCTGTCATGGGTCGTCTCCTTCGCGGCCGACCAGGCCACCGCCCCACCCTGACGGCCCGCCGCCCGCGCCGCCTTTCAGGGGGAATTCCCTCTTTCGGGTGGCCTTCCGCGACTGTCCCGCCCCGGGCGGTTCCGTCCCCCGGAGACTGAACGGCCAGATACGGCGGGGACGGCACATGGAGGAGGGGGACATGGCGGGCGACACCGTTTTGTTCGCGGTACGGGAGCACCCCGGGGACGACAGCGCCGGAGCCGAGCAACTGCGCAGGATCCGGGGGGAGATCGAGGCCGGCGGCCTCACCGTGCGCTGGGCGGGCGACGGCGCCGACGCCCGGACCGTGCTCGGCACCGAGGCCGGCCTGGCCGCCGCGCTGGTCGACTGGGACCTCGGGCCGCGCGACGGCGCCGACGGCGAACCGGGCGGCGCCGCGGTGCTGCGCCACATCGGCCGGCGCTTCCAGAACCTGCCGGTCTTCCTGATCACGGCCGACGAGAACCTCGAAGACCTGCCGCTGTGGGTGTCCGAGACCGTGGTCGGCTACGTCTGGCCGGCCGAGGACACCGCGGCCTTCATCGCCGGGCGGATCGCCCGCGCCGCCCGCGCCTACCGCGAGGCCGTGCTGCCGCCCTTCTTCAAGGCGCTGCGCCGCTTCGACGACACCCACGAGTACTCCTGGCACACCCCCGCCCACTCCGGCGGCGTCGCCTTCCTCAAGTCGCCGGTGGGCCGGGCCTTCCACGACTACTTCGGGGAGCGGCTGTTCCGCAGCGACCTGTCCATCTCGGTCGAGGAGCTCGGCTCCCTGTTCGAGCACACGGGACCGATCGGCGAGGCGGAGAAGAACGCCGCCCGGGTCTTCGGCGCCGACCTCAGCTACTTCGTCCTCCACGGCGACTCCACCTGCGACCGGCTGGTCGGCCACTTCTGCGTCACCCGCGACGAGATCGCCCTCGTGGACCGCAACTGCCACAAGTCGGTGCTCCACAGCCTGGTCGTCTCCGGCGCCCGGCCGGTGTATCTGATCCCCACCCGCAACGGCTACGGGCTGGCCGGGCCGCTGCCCCCGGGCGAGATCCAGGCGGACACGGTGACCGCGCGCATCGGGGGAAACCCGCTCGCGCGCGGTGCCCTCTCGCCCCGGGCCCAGTACGCGGTCTTCACCAACTCCACCTACGACGGCCTGTGCTACGACGCCGTCCAGGCCGCCCGCTCCCTCGCGGCCAGCACCCCCCGGGTCCACTTCGACGAGGCGTGGTTCGCCTACGCCCGCTTCCACCCGCTCTACGCCGGGCGCTACGGCATGTCGGTGGGGCCCGACACCTTCCCCGGGCCGGACCGGCCCACCGTCTTCGCCACCCAGTCCACCCACAAGCTGCTGGCCGCGCTGTCGCAGAGCGCCATGGTGCACATCAGGCCCGCGCCGCGCGCCCCGGTGGAACACGACCGGTTCAACGAGGTGCTGATGATGCACGGCACCACCTCGCCGCTGTACCCGATGATCGCCTCCCTGGACGTGGCCACCGCGATGATGGACGGCCCCCAGGGCCGCTGGCTGATCGACGAGGCGGTGACCGAGGCGGTCCGCTTCCGCCGGGCCATGGTGCGCATCGGGCGCCGTATCGAGGCCGCCGGGGACCGCCCTGCCTGGTTCTTCGGGGTGTGGCAGCCGGAGGCGGTGACCGACCCCGCCACCGGCGAGCGGCTGTCCTTCGACGAGGCCCCGCTCGAGCTGCTGTGCACCGAACCCTCCTGCTGGGAACTGGAACCGGGGGCCGACTGGCACGGCTTCCCCGGACTCGGCGAGGGCTACTGCATGCTCGACCCGCTGAAGGTGACCCTCACCTGCCCGGGGATCGACGCTACCGGCCGGATGGCCGAGTGGGGCATCCCCGCCCGGGTCCTCACCGCCTACCTGGCCACCCGCAACGTGGTGGTCGAGAAGACGGACAGCTACACCACACTGGTCCTGTTCTCCATGGGCATCACCAAGGGCAAGTGGGGCACGCTGCTCGACGCCCTGATGGACTTCAAGTCCCTGTACGACGAGGACGCCCCGCTCGACCGCGTGCTGCCCGGACTGGTCACCGCGTACCCCGCCCGCTACACCGGCCGCACCCTGCGCGAGCTGTGCCAGGAGATGCACGACCATCTGCGCGAGGTGAGTCTGGTGCGGCTGCTGGACACCGCCTTCCAGGAGCTCCCGGAGCCGGTCGCCCCGCCGCAACTGTGCTACCAGCGGCTGATCCGCGGCGGCACCGAGCGCGTCCGGCTGGCCGAGGCGGCCGGGCGGGTGGCCGCCGCCATGGTCACCGTCACCCCGCCCGGTATCCCGGTGCTGATGCCCGGCGAGGGCGTCGGTGGCGCGCAAGGGCCGCTGCTGCGCTATCTGACCGCGCTGGAGTCCTTCGACCGGCGCTTCCCCGGCTTCCGCAGCGAGACCCACGGGGTGACCATCGACCCGGAAAACGGCGACTATCTGATCGAGTGCCTGTCCCGGGAGCAGGGCGCCGACCACCGCGCCGGGAGCGAGCCGCGGGCCCTCGGCGTCCCGGCCCCGGCCCCCGCCCCCGGCGGGGCTCACCCCACCGGGCCGGCGACGCCGTCCCGCTGAGCCCCCGCCGTGAGGAACCATTCGACCGCCGCGGTCACCGCGGCGGGATCCTCCACCGGCAGTTCGTGACCCGCGTCGACGATCCGCACCACCGCGTCCGGGTAGCCCTTGGCCATCCGCAGCATCTGCGACACCGGCAGCTGGATGTCGTGGTAGCCGTGCAGCAGCAGGGTGGGCGTCCGGATCTCACCGACCCGGTCCAGCACGTCGAAGGCCCGCATCGCGTCGTAGCACCGCATGACCACCTCCCGCGGCGTGGCCGCGGACGCGCGGACGTACGCCCGCACCTCCTCGCGGGGGTGGCCCGGCCCGAAGGCCCGGTGGATGTTGGCCGAGACGAAGAGGCGGAACGGCAGCAGCGTCGAGACCGCCATCAGCAGACCACGGCCGCGGCTGTAGGTCATCCGGCTGATCGAGCCCACGAGCACCATGCGCTCGATCCGCTTCGGATGGCCCAGCGCCAGCTTTTGGGCGATCATGCCGCCCATCGAGTGGCCGACCGGCACGAAGCGGTCCACGTCCAGGCGGTCCAGCAGGACGCGCACGTCGTCGGCCAACTCGTCGATGGAGCGCGGCACCCCCTCGCTCTCGCCGTGCCCGCGCAGATCGAGGCGGATCACGCGCCGGTGCGGGGCGAAGTGCGCCATCTGGTGGTCCCAGCGGTGCCGGTCGGCCGTCCAGCCGTGAAGGAACACCAGCGGCACACCGTCCCGGCGACCCTCGTCGTCGAACCTCAGTCTGGCGCCACCGACCTCGATGTGCGGCATGGGTCATGTCCTTTGGACCGATGAACGTGTCGTGGTGACCGTAGCCGGGGGCCTCGGCGTACGCCACCTCCCACCGCGGACGTCGCACCCCGACTGGTTCGATACGGGCAGGAGGCGCGGCGGGGCGCGGGCGATGACAGAGAGTCGGCCCGCCGGGGAAGAACCGCCGTGGGCCCGCGGACGGGTGTCCACGGGCCCACGGGGCACGGCTCATGCGGCGCGGGTCACCGGGTCACATGACCTCGCACGGCCTTGGCGCCGGGCGCGTGGCCGACCGGCGCCGCGATGTGCGCGGCGGCCGCGGTGCCGGGGACGGAGCAGGACTTGCCGTTCAGGGTGAAGCCGCGCGGCGCCGAGTTGGTGCCGGTGTAGCTGCCGTTGAAGCCGACGGTCGTGGAGCCGCCGGTGGCCAGGGCGGCGTTCCAGCCGGCGTCCTTGACGGTGACCTGGGCGCCGCTCTGGCTCCAGGTGCCGTTCCAGCCCTGGGTGACCTTCTGGTTGCCGGCGAAGGAGAAGCCCAGCTGCCAGCCGTCGAGGGCCGGGCCCTTGTTGGTGATGGTGGCGGTGGCCGTGAACCCGCCGCCCCAGTCGTTGCTCACCCGGTAGTCGACCGTGCAGGTGACGGCCGGGGCCGCGGCGGTGGTCAGCCGCACCGGCGCCGAGGCCGGGGAACTGCGGCCGGCGGTGTCCTTCGCCACGACGCGGAAGGTGTAGGCGGTGTCCGGGGACAGCCCGGTCACGGTGGCGCTCGTCGCGGGGGCGTCGACCGTGGCGACGGGGGCGCTCCCGGCGGGGTCGCCGGAGTACACCTGGTAGCTCGCCACAGGGGACGAACCGGCGGTGGACGCCGTCCAGGTCAGGGTCGCCCGGTCCGAGCCGACCGCGGAGGCGGCCGGGGTGCCGGGGGCGGTGGGCGGCTTCGCCTCGGAGGAGCCCGCGGGCAGCACGTACTCGGTGATGGAGTACGCGGGGAAGGTGGCGGTGAAGCCGCCGTCGGCCAGCGGCTGGTCGGCCAGGTGCTTGATCGAGGTGACGTCGTCCTGGCCGTAGCGGTAGACCTGCGCCGAGCCGGCCGTCCCGGTGCGGCCGGTCACGGACACCGGGGCGGTCAGATCGCCGGTGGTCTTGTTGATGACCATCACGGTCAGCGCGTGGTCACCGCTGCGCTCGGCCGCGTAGACCGAGAGCTTGTCCTGGTCGGCGCTGGCCGCCCGGACCGCGGTGTCGCCGAAGGAGCCGCCGGCGCCGTCGTAGTTGCGGAACATGCGGAAGGCGTAGGCGCCGGGATCGGTCGACTTGGGCGGCGACCACAAGGTGGCCAGGTCGAGCCCTTCCCTGCCGAAGATGCCGAGCACATCGGCCTGCGCGAGGGCGCCGTCGATGTGGTCCAGGGCGCCCCAGTTGTACTCGGTGATGGCGACCTTGGTGCCCGGGTAGTTCTCGTCGACGAGGGAGCGCATGCGCGGAATGAACTGGACGGGCTGGTTGATCCAGCTCTCGTCCACATACGTGGGGTCCCACAGCTGTCGCGTGGAACGCAGCCGCAGCTCCTGGGTCGCGGGGTCGTCATTGCCGCTGGACACCCCGGACTGCTGCGGGTAGATGTGGTTGTCGAAGTAGTCCAGGACGCGGCGGCCGTGGCTCTGCTCGTAGGCCTTCATCTGCTGGAGGTACCAGGGGGCGAACTGCTGCCCCCCGTGGGCCGCCCGGTCCGGCGGGTTGGACCAGCAGTCGCCGCCCTTCTCGCCGCAGGTCTTCTGGTCGAGGCCGGAGTAGATGAGGGAGTTCAGGCCCCAGCCGACCGGGCCGAGGGTCTTCGCGCCGGGGTCGGCGTCCTTGATCGCGGCGGCGGTGGCGTACGTGCTGTCCCGCATCTCGTCATACCCCGCCCCGGCGGGGTGGACATCCCGGTGGGTGGAGAACCACAGGTCGGGCTCGTTGTCGAGGTTGTAGAAGCGCACGCCGCCGCTGTCGGCGGCGCCGTACGCGCGGTTCAGGTACTGCACCCAGCCCTTGGTGAACTCCGGCCCGGCCGCGACGCTGGTGTCGGCCGGGTCGTTGCCGGTGATGTTGGTGCCGTCGTTCTTCACGCCGTTGCCGCAGTCCGGGCGCCACTGGGCGTCGCTGCCCTTCTGGGGCCCGTACTTGGAGATGCTGAAGCCGCAGGCGGCGTTGCGTGCCGCCGTCGTCGAGCCGATCATCGGCACGGTCAGGATGGTGTCGGTGCCGGTGCGGCGGTCCTGCTCGACGAACTTGTCGGCTTCCGAGCCGTCCGGCAGCGAGGCGGTGCCGTTGTCGTAGTACAGGTTCTCGAAGTACCAGTCGGCGCCCGCGTTGTAGGCGTCGAGCTTGTAGTTGTAGCGGGTGGTGGCGTTTCCGCCCCACCGCCTGACCGGCAGTCGCAGCTCCTTGGCCAGCGACTCCTCGGCGAAGTTGATCCCGTAGACGTGCGGGTCGATCGCGTGGCGCCCGGTGGTGGCGTCGACCTTCAGTGCGGGGCCCTCCGCGGCGGAGGCGGCGGCCTGCCGCGCGCCCCGGTCCGGTAAGGCGCTCGCCCGGACGGGATCGGCGAGGGCGGTACCGGCCACCAGTAACACCGCGGCCACCAGCGCGGCTCTCGGAGTCATGCGCATGTCTCCTCCCAGGCGGCCTGAACGACCAGAGGGGGTGAGGGGGACGGGAGCGTGGGCACAGGGGAGCGTATGGGAGCGCTCCCAAGCTCTCACATGGTCAGTGCGCCCTCAAGTGCTGTCAACCGTCTGGGGCGAAGCCGAAGAGGTGATGCCCCGGACGCAGGCCCGCGGGCGGCGGAAACCGCCGCCCGCGGGTCGGACCACCCCCGGCCCGGCCGCGCTACAGTCGGCCGGGTACGAGGTCGTACGAACACGTGCGAACACGTACGAGAGGGAACGAGAAGGCACGAGAAGGTGCGAGAACCCCTTGCTCCGGGGAGCCACTCATGACCACACCGCGGGACCTGTTGATCATCGCCATGGACACGGTGCCCAACCGACCCGTGGAGCGGGGTGACCTGTCGCTCGCGCTCGCCGGAGCCGAGATGATCGACCTCATCGAGGCGGAGGCCCTGGTCCTGGAGGGTGACCGCATCGTGCCGGGCCTCCAGCCCGCGCTCGCCGACCCGCTGCTGGAGCAGGCCGCGTCGTCGCTCGAGCGGCAGGCGCCGTACGAGGCGGTCGGCGACTGGCTGTGGCGCCGGGGCCGCGGCCTGTCCTCGGCCTATCTGGCGGCGCTGGAGAGCGAGGGGGAGGTGGCCCGGCGACGCCACCGCTGGACGCCTTTCCGGAGCGGCCGTACGGCACTGGTGGACTCGCCCGCGCGCAGCCGGGCGGCCGACCGCTGGGCCTCGGGCGAGCCGGTCCTCGCCGCCCTCGCGGCGGCCGTGGGGATCGGCGACGAGCCGGCCGAGGACTCGGTGGACGCGGCCGGCGAGGCGGTGGTGACGGTGCTCGCCGCGGTGAACGACGCGGTGATGGAGCTGGGAGCCGTGCGGCAGCGGAAGACCATCGAGGACGCGGCCTTCGACAACATCTGGCGGGGCGATTAGCAGGGGTGCTCGGACGCGCCTGCCGTGCGGCCGGTGCCGGTGCCGGTGGCGTGGTGTCAGCTCTCCTCCGCGGGCGGGCCGACCGGTTCGATCGGGGCGGCCGGAGCGGCCGGGGCGGATGGCTCGGCGTACTGCGCCAGCCCGTGGCCGAACGACCAGTCGACCGACTCGTTCTCGGTCAGGACGATGAACACGTTGCGCGGCTCCGTCCCCGCGTATTCCTGGGCCAGCTCGGCGATCCGCCGGTACAGCGCCTTCTTCCGCTCCGGTGGGCGCCCGGAGCGCATGGTGATCGCGATGTAGACGACACCTTCGTCGCGGTGCACGCCGAGGTAGTCGTCGTAGCGCAGGGTGCTGACGGCGCCCTGGTGGCCCACCAGGACCTGGAAGCGGTCGTCGGGCGGGAAGCCGATCGTCTCGACCATGGCGTCGTGCACGGCGCGGCCGAGCGCGTCGAGCCGGTCTCGGTCGGCCCTCAGCGCGTCGATGCGAACGAATGGCATGTGGACGGTTCTCCTCTCGGGTGTGGTCGGGTGTGTCGACGACCGATCGTACATACTAGTAGGTACAGAGGCGAGGTGCCCCGGTGCGGCGGATGGTGGGTAGGACTGATCACACCGTCACGACGGGAATCCCCGGGACGGGAGTCGTTACCGAACGTCACCACAGGAGGGGCCAGAGATGACGCGCATCGTGCGCTTCGCCGACGACCGCGAGACCGTCCGGACCGGCGTCGCCGACGACACCGGCGCGATCCGGACCTTCCCCGGGGCGCCGCTCGTCGCCGAGCTGCTGCGGCTGCCCGCGGAGGAGCTGCGGACCCTGGTCGAGGACACCGCCCGGGGCCCGGCCGGCTTCGCCGAGCGGGACGTCCTGCCGCTGCCGCCGCTGGACGGGCTGATGGAGCTGTGGGCCGCGGGGGTGACCTACGAACGCTCACGCGAGGCCAGGGTGGAGGAGAGCGCCGAACGGTCGGTCTACGAGCGGATCTACGACGCCGAGCGCCCGGAGCTGTTCTACAAGGCGCCCCCGTGGCGGGTGGTGACCGACGGCGAGCCGATCGCCGTACGGGACGACTCCGAGCTGAACGTCCCCGAACCCGAGCTGGCGCTGGTCGTCAACCGGTACGGCGAGACCGTCGGATACCTGGTCGCCGACGACGTCAGCTCGCGGTCCATCGAGGGCGAGAACCCGCTCTACCTGCCCCAGGCCAAGATCTACGCCGGAAGCGTCGCGGTCTCCCCGGGCATCGTGCCCGCCTGGGAGGTCGAGGCTCCCGACGCGCTGGCGATCCGCATGGTGGTGTGGCGCGACGGCGAGCCGGTGTTCCGGGGCGCGACCTCCACCGCCGCGTTCCACCGCACCCCGCGGGGGCTCGTGGACCACCTGTGGCGCTCCCAGCCCTTCCCGGACGGCGCCGTGCTGTCCACCGGCACCGGCATCGTGCCCGCCCTCGACTTCACGCTGAGCGCCGGGGACGTGGTGGAGACAACCATCGACGGGGTCGGCACGCTGCGCAATCCGGTACGGGGCCGTCAGTCCGACCTGGACTGGCTCGTGGAGGCGATCGACCACCCGCTGAAGCGCCGCGCGCACCGGGGGGAGTGAGGGCGCCCTCTTTGACGACAGACCCTACGGAAGGATGGAGTCGACGTAGCCGCCGTCGACGCGCACGGCCCCGCCGGTGGTGGCCGAGGCGAAGGGGGAGCTGAGGTAGACCGCCATGTTGGCGATCTCCTCCGGCTCGATCAGCCTCTGGAGCAGCGACTGGGGCCGGTGCGCGGCCATGAACTCCCGCTGGGCCTCGTCCCAGGGCAGCTCCGGGTCCACCAGTTCGTACACGAAGTCCTCGACGCCGCCGGTGTGCGTCGGCCCGGCGATCAGCGAGTTGACGGTCACTCCCGTGCCCGCGGCCTCCTTGGCGAAGCCGCGGGTCACCGCGAGCAGCGCCGTCTTCGACATGCCGTAGTGGATCATCTCCGCGGGGATGACGACGGCGGAGTCGCTGGCGACGTTCAGGATCCGGCCCCAGGAGCGGTCCTTCATCCCGGGCAGGTAGGCGCGGATCATCCGTACGGCGGTCAGCACGTTCACCTCGAAGTAGCGTCGCCATTCGGCGTCGCTGATCTCCAGGGCCGGGACGGCGCCGAAGACGCCCAGGTTGTTCACGAGGATGTCGGCGTCCGGGACGGCGGTGCCGACCTGGTGGGCGCCCTCGTCGGTGGCGATGTCGCCGGGGGCGGGGACGAAGGCGCCCTCGCGGTCGGTCTCCTCCTCCAGCTTGGTGATGGCGGCCGCCACGGACTCCTGCCTGCGTCCGTTGACGGCCACCCGGGCGCCCGCCCGGGCCAGGCCGGCGGCGATGGCGAAGCCGATGCCCTGGGTGGATCCGGTGACGAGGGCGGTCTTGCCGGTGAGGTCGATCAGCACGGCGCTCCTCCAGAGGGGTGGGGTGCGGGAAACCGCCGGGTGTCCGCGTCGGCGCCGCGGAAACAGCGCGGGGCGGCCCGGCGCCCTTGACAAGCGATCACAATAATTGCACGCGCATTTAGTTGCAAGCGCCGAATGTCGCGGCCTCGTGCCCAGGGGTGCCGCGCAGATGGTCGTCGAGGACCTCGCGGGCCGCCTCGGGGGTGAGGTGGCCGATGAGAACGTGGGTGGTGAGGCCGTCCGCGAGGGCGAGCAGCGCGTGGGCCGCCCGCCGCGGCTCGCCGGCGCCGGCCGCGTCGAGCAGACGGCTGAACAGGCCGTGCAGCTCCCGGTAGTTGTCCCTGAGGAGGCCGGCCAGCGACGGGGTGACGGCGGCCTGGGCGACGAAGGCGAGCCAGACGCGTGCCTCGGCCCGGCGCTCGGGGGAGACCAGCGAGATCTCGGCGGCGGCGTGTTCGAGCTCCGCCCGGGGGTCCGCCCCGCTCGTCCCGTCCTCCGCGAGCCGCTTCCCGATCCGCCCGGACACCGCCTCCCCGACATGGGCCAGCGCGAAGACCAGCATCTCCTCCTTGGTGCGGAAGCAGCGCTGCACGGCCCCCATGGAGACCTCCGCCCGCGCGGCGACATCCCGCAGGGTGACGCCCTCCAGGCCGTGCTCGTCGGCCAGCCGGCACACCGCGTCGGCGATCCGGCGGCGCCGGCTCTCATGATCCACCTGGCGTGGCATCCGTTCCGTCCTCCGCTCGATCCCGCTCGATCCCGCTCGATCCCGCTTGGTTCCGCTCAATATTGCGATGCGCTCGCATCGGTACGCGCTAGTCTAGGGGGAGTATCCGATGCAAGCGCATCGGTACGGCCGACGACTGACGGACGAGCGACAGGAGCGACCCGTGATGACAGCGGACCCCGGGGCGGAGCGGAAGGAAGCCCCCTGGTGGGCGCGGACGGCCCGGGAGCAGGCCGCGGCCGTACGGGACGGCCGGGTGACGGCGGCCGAGGTGGTCGAGAGCCACCTGGAGCGCATCGCCGAGGTCAACTCCGTGGTGAACGCGGTCACCCAACTGCTCGCCGACCAGGCCCGCGATGCCGCGGCCGGGCTGGACCGGCGCCGCGAGCGGGGCGAGGACCTGCCGCCGCTCGCCGGGGTCTGCTTCACCGTCAAGGAGAGCATCGCCGTGCGCGGCGTGCCCACCACCCACGGCGCGACGCGTTTCAAGGACGCCGTGGCCGCCGCGGACGCGCCCCCCGTGGCCCGCCTGCGGGCGGCCGGCGCGATCCCGGTGGGGCACAGCAACATGCCCACCCTCACCCTGGCCGGCATGCACTCCCGCAGCCAGCTGTTCGGCGACACCGTCAACCCGTGGGACCCCGGCCGTACGCCCGGGGGCAGCAGCGGAGGCGACGGGGCGGCCGTGGCGTGCGGCATGGCGGGGCTCGGCCTCGGCAACGACGCGGGAGGCTCGGTGCGCATCCCGGCCGCCTTCTGCGGCACCGCCGCGCTCAAACCCACCTACGGCAGGTTTCCCGCCGACCACCGCATCGGCCCGGAGGACCCGCCGCTGGGCGCTCAGCTCTGCGTGGTGGACGGTCCGTTGGCGCGTACGGTCGCCGATCTGTGGCCGGCCTTCGAGGCCCTGGCGGGGGCCGACCCCGCGGACCCCCGCGCCGTGCCGGTGCCCCCGCGCGGCGCGCCCGTGGCGCGGCCCGTCCGGGTCGCGGTCGTCGCCGACCCGGGGGGATCGGGGGTGCACCCCACCGTGCGGCGCGCGATGGAACGGGCGGCCGACGCGCTCGCGGACGCGGGATACGCGGTGGAGGAGGTCGCCGACGTGCCCCGCCTCGGCGAGGCGCTGGAGGTCTACGACAGCCTGCTGATGACCGAGTTCTCCCTCACCTGGCCGGCCGTCAGGACGCTGCTCGGCACCGAGGGGCGGCGGTTCATCGAGATGCGCCTGCCCAAGACGCGGACGGTGGACCTGCCCGGTTACATACAGCTGACCGGCGTCCTGCTGAATCTGCGGCGCTCCTGGGCGGAGTTCCTCGACCGGTATCCGCTCGTGCTCGGCCCGGTGTTCACCGAGCCGCCGGTCGAGCCGGGCGTGGAGTCCCGTGACGAGGCGGGGAACGTGCGCGTGCGCTCGGCCATGCGCCTGTGCTCGGCCACCAGCCTGGTCGGGGTGCCGGCGGTGGCCGTCCCCACCGGTCTGGCCGACGGCCTGCCCACCGGTGTGCAGCTCATCGGCCGCGCCTACCGCGAGGACCTGTGCCTGGACGCCGCCGCCGCCGTCGAGGAGCGGCTGGGCGTCCTCACCCCGGTCACCCCGGTCCTGCCGGTCACACCGACTGCCCCGGGCGGAACTCCCGGCCGGACGTAAGGCCCGGCCGAGCCCGGGAGGTGGAAGGGCCTGCCCCCCCGAGGCGCGGGAGAGCTGGCTGCATGTGGTCCAGACGGTCTGGTTCCGCACCGACCACCAGGCCAGACGCTACGGGGACGCGGCCACCTGCGACATCCGGGGGGCGGACCTCGCCGACATCGCCAGGTTTCTCCTGCGCGCTGGGCGAGGCCGTCAAAGCGTCCCGCCCCCGGCCCGACGGCGCTGCCTCGCCCCGGCGGGGGCCCGGCGGCACGGGAATGCCGGGGTGCGCCAGGCGTTGAACCCTGTGTGAGTTCAGTGATCGCGTCGACTCGGTTCTCGGTCCTCGACCGCTCGCGGATCCGGGAGGGACATGGTGGTCCGCGCGCGCTGCGCGACACCGTGCGCCTGGCCCAGGAGGTGGAGCGGCTCGGCTACCACCGGATCTGGGTCGCCGAGCACCACGGGGTGCCGGGAGTGGCGGGCTCCGCGCCCACCGTGCTGGCCGCCGCGATCGCCGCCGCCACGCGCGTGATCCGGGTCGGCACCGGCGGGGTGATGCTGCCCAACCACCAACCGCTGGTCGTCGCCGAGCAGTTCGGGGTGCTCGAGTCCCTCTTCCCCGGGCGGATCGACATGGGTCTGGGCCGCTCGGTCGGCTTCACCAACGGGGTGCGCAAGGCCCTGGGCCGGGACAAGGAGGACGCCGGCGACTTCGCGGGGCAGCTGGCCGAACTCCTCGGCTGGTTCGAGGGCACCTCGCCGACCGGGGCCCACGCCCGCCCCGCCGAGGGGCTGCGCGTGCCGCCGTACGTCCTGGCCACCGGCGAGGGCGCCGCGATCGCCGCCGAGGCCGGGCTCCCGCTGGTGGTCGGCGACCTCAGGGGTCGCGAGCGGCTGCTGCGCGCGATCGACCGCTACCGCGCCGGTTTCCGCGCCTCCGCGTGGGCCGAGGAGCCGTACGTGGTCGTCGCCGGCACGGTCGCCGTCGCCGAGACCCCCGAACTGGCGCGGCGACTACTGGTCCCCGAGGCGTGGGCCGTCGCGTACTCGGGCACCCGCGGCACCTTCCCACCGCTCGTCCCGGCGGAGGAGATCGAGCACCGGGCGATGACGGCGAAGGAGCGGGACCTCTACGAGTCCGCGCTGCGCGGCCACATCCACGGCACCGAGGAGCAGGTGGCCGACGCGCTGGAGACGGCCGTCAAGGAGACGGGCGCCCAGGAGATCCTGGTCACGACCAGCACCTACGACCGCGACGCCCTGCTCGAATCCCACCGCAGGCTGGCCCGGCTCGCGGGGCTCACCGCGAGCCGGTAGCCGCGCCCACGGCGGTGTCCGCGGGTGGTCCGCGGGTGTCCGCTCGCCCGCCCCGGCCGGGGCGCCCGCCGCGCCCGCCGCCGGTGCGGTAGAGTACGGGGCAGCCGTCAGCCTCCTCGCCGCGGACCCGTCCGCGCCGGGGAGGCTTTTTTCATGCGTGAGAAGACAAGGCCCACCATGGCCCAAGAGACCCACACCGCCGCCGCCGCGGGCACCTGGACCCTCGGCGACCTGACCGTCAACCGCCTGGGATTCGGGGCGATGCGACTGACCGGCAGCGCCGCCTTCGACCTCGGCGCCGCCCGTGACCGCGACCGTTCGATGGGCGTGCTGCGGCGCGCGATCGAACTCGGCGTCAACCACATCGACACCGCCTCGTTCTACTTCTCGTCCCTGCGGTCCGCCAACGAACTGATCAACAGCGCGCTGGCCCCCTACCCCGACGACCTCGTCATCGCCACGAAGGTCTGGCCGGCCAGGGACCCCTCGGGCGACTGGTGGTGGGCCACCCCGGAGCAGTTGCGCGGTCAGGTCGAGGAGAACCTCCGGCAACTGGGCCGCGACCACCTGGACGTGGTGAATCTGCGGGTGCCGCCGAGCCGCGGGTCCGGCTCGATCGCCGAACACTTCGGCGTGCTGGCCGAACTCCGCGACGCCGGGCTCATACGCCACCTGGGCCTGTCCAACGTCACGCCGGAGCAGCTGGCCGAGGGCCGGGCCATCGCGCCGGTGGTCTGTGTGCAGAACGCCTACGGGATCGGGGCGCCGGCCCATGAGCAGGAACTCCTGCGGTCCTGCGGCGAGCAGGGCATCGCCTATGTGCCGTTCTTCGCGATCGCCGGCGCCGGGCGCGAGGCCGGCCCGAGCGCGGCCGACAGCGCTGTGGTGCTCGCCGTCGCGCGCGCCCACGACGCGACCCCCGCGCAGGTCCGGCTGGCGTGGACGCTGCGGCAGGGACCGCATGTGCTGGCCATCCCCGGCACGGGCGATCCGGACCACCTCGAGGAGAACGTGGCCGCGGGGGCGCTGCGGCTCTCGGACGACGAGGTGTCCGCGCTGACGGAGGACGCGACACCGAGCCGCTGAGCGTGTGACGCCGAGCATGTGACGCCGGTGCGCGGGACGCGCCCGGTGGCGGACGCGCGCTCGCTCCGGTGCCGAGAGAAAGTCGGTGCCGGAGCGAGCGTGTGTGGCGGGGGAGGCGGCTAGACGCCGAAGGCGTCGAGACAGGCCTCGACGGCGAGGACGCCACCGAGTCCGAGGACCGCGAGGGTGGTGGTGTAGGTGGTGCGCGCCTTGATGGCGTCGATGACGGAGAGGTTGAAGTACTCCTTGAACATCCAGAACCCGGGGTCGTTGACATGGCTGAAGGCGATGGACCCGCAGGAGACGGCCAGCACCATCATCTCGGGGTGGACCCCGCTGCCCGCGACCAGCGGCTGCACCACACCGGCCGCCGTGACGACGGCCACCGTCGCCGATCCGAGGGCGATCCGGAGGATGACGGCGATCAGCCACGCCAGGATGATCGGCGAGATGTTCCAGCCCTCGGTGACGTCCTTGATGTAGTCGGAGATGCCGCCCTCGACGAGGACGCCCTTGAAGGCACCGCCCGCGCCGATCACCAGGAGGATCATGGCCATCGCCTGGGCCGCCGAGTTGCAGGACGCGCTGACCTCGGAGAGCGACCGGCCGATGCGCGGGCCGAAGGCCCAGACGGCCAGGAGCAGCGTCAGCAATAGGGCGACCGGGGCCGAGCCGATGAAGGTGATGAAGGGCCGGGCCGGGTTGGACTCGGACACCGCCATGTCGTACACGGCGGCGGAAGCGATCAGCACCACCGGGACCAGCGCCACCGAGAGGGACCAGCCCATGCTGGGCATCTCCTCCTCGGTGAAGGTGCGCTCCGAGACCAGGCCCTTGGGCATGGTGGGGTTCATCTTCCTGACGAACGGCAGGCGCGGCCACACCAGGGCGATGAGCGCTCCGAAGGGGATGGCGAAGAACAGGCCGTAGAAGAGGGTCAGCCCGACGGAGGCGTGGAAGGTGGCGGCGACGGCGGTGGGGCCGGGGTGAGGCGGCAGGAAGCTGTGCATGGTGGACAGGGCGATCGACATCGGGAGCCCGACCCACAGCAGGTTCTTGCCCGTCACCCGGACGATGGTGAACGCGACGGGCACGATGATGACGAAGGCGACCTCGTAGAACATGGTCACGCCCAGGAGCATGGCCGTGACCACCATGGCCACCTGGACCCGGCGCAGCCCGAAGGTGTCGACGAGTTTGCCGGATATGCGCTGGGCGGCGCCGGAGTCGCCCATGACACGGCCGAGCATGGCGCCGAGCCCGACGACGATCAGTGTGTCGCCGATCTGCCCCCCGACGCCCTCGCCGAGGACATCCGGGATCTTCTCCATCGGGACGCCCCGGACGAGCGCCACGGCGACGGCCACGAGGAGGAGGGAGATGAAGCCGTTCAGCTTCACCTTGGTCATCAGGAACAGCAGTGCCAGGACGCTGATTCCGACTACGACAAGAGGCATGGGTCAGTTCCCCTTTGAACTGCGCTCAGGGAGTGGCTCCCGGTCCGTGGCATCACGGGCACGGAGCGGGACGGTGGGAGTGGGGGGATGGCCCGGTGTCCGGGTCCTTGTCGCTGTGAGGCAGCGGTGGCCGGGCCGGGCGGTGCGGGAGGCCGCCCGGTCCCGTATGTGAATCGGTGAGTCGGGAGGTCAGCGGCCGGCGGCCAGGGCCAGGCCGGTCTCCAGGAGCTTCTCCAGGTCGGCGAGGTCGGCCGGGGCCGGGTCGGTGAGCGGGGCGCGCACCGGGCCGACCGGCTTGCCGCGCAGCCGGGCGGCGGCCTTCACCAGCGACACGGCATAGCCCGGCACCCGGTCGCGCAGTTCCACCAGCGGGACGTAGAAGTCCCGCAGCAGCGTGTCCACGCGCTCGTCGTCGCCGTCCCGCAGGGCGGTGAAGAACGCGCCCGCGATCTCGGGCGCGAAGGCGTGGACGGCGGAGGAGTACGCGGGCACGCCGACGGCGGCGTACGCGCGGGCCTGCACCTCGGCGGTGGCGGCCCCGTTGAAGAACAGCAGGTGGTCGGGGGCGGCGAGGGTCAGCCGCTGGAGCCGGTCCAGGTCGCAGTGGCCGTCCTTCACGCCGATGACGGTGGGGATCTCGGCGATCCGGCGCAGGCCGTCGATGGTGAACGCCACCTGGTCCCGCTGGTAGGCGATCAGCGGCAGCCGGGTCCCGGCGGCGATCCGGCGCACCTGCTCCACCAGACCGTCCTGGGGCGCCTTGACCAGGTAGTGGGGGAGCACCAGGGCGGCGTCCGCCCCGGCCTCCTCCGCGATCCGGGCGAAGCGCAGCGCCTGCGCGTAGCCGTAGCCGATGCCCGCCACCACCGGCATGCGGCCGCCGGCCACGTCCACCGCGGTGGCGATCACCTGGCCGTACTCCTCCTCGTCCAGGGCGGTGAACTCCCCGGTGCCGCACGCGGGGAACACCGCGCCGGGCTCGGTGGCCAGCTGAGCGGCCAGGTACTCGCGGTAGGCGTCGAGGTCGAGGCTGCCGTCCTCACGAAAGCTGGTGAGGGGGAAGGACAGCACGCCGTGCGCCATGCCGTCACGCAGTCGCCGCGCGACTTCCTGGGCCGCCGTGTTCAGAGTCATGAACTAGTCTCCACATACATGTACTAGATCTAGATATGGGAATGGAGGTTAGGGTGGCCCACCCAGTAGGTCAATGGGTGTGCGACCCCGCTCGCGCCGAGCGGTAGGTTCAGGGGCGGTTGCCGAGTTCGTGCTCCGCCTGAGTCCAGGCCCGGGCCTGCTCGCTGAGGGTGATGCCGAGACCCGGCCGGGAGGACACGTGCATACGGCCGTCGCTGATGTGCAGCCGCTCGTTGAAGAGCGGCTCCAGCCAGTCGAAGTGCTCCACCCACGGCTCGTACGGGTAGGCCGCGGCGAGGTGAAGGTGGATCTCCATCGCGAAATGCGGCGCGAGCTGGAGGTTCTGGTGCTCGGCGAGAGTGGCCAGCTTCAGGAACTGGGTGATGCCCCCGATGCGCGGCGCGTCGGGCTGGACGATGTCCGCGGCCTCGTGGCGGATCAGTTCCCAGTGCTCCGCCACGCTGGCCAGCATCTCGCCGGTGGCCACCGGGGTGTCCAGCGAGGCCGCGAGGGCGGCGTGGCCGCGGGCGTCATAGGCGTCCAGGGGCTCCTCGATCCAGCCCAGGCCGAACTCCTCAAGGGCCCGCCCCATGCGCTGGGCGGTGGGCCGGTCCCACTGCTGGTTGGCGTCCACCATCAGCGGCACCTCGTCGCCCAGGTGCTCCCGCACGGCCGTCACCCGGCGCAGGTCCACCTTGCCGTCCGGGTGGCCGACCTTGATCTTGATGCCGCCGATGCCCTGGGCCAGGGATGCCGAGGCGTTCTCCAGCAACTGCTCGGTGGGCGTGTGGAGGAAACCACCGGAGGTGTTGTAGCAGCGCACGGAGTCGCGGTGGGCGCCCAGCAGCTTGGCCAGGGGCAGACCGGCCCGCTTGGCCTTCAGGTCCCACAGGGCGATGTCGAACGCCGCGACGGCCTGGGTGGACAGCCCGCTGCGTCCCACCGAGGCGCCCGCCCACACCAGCTTCGTCCAGAGCTTGGCGATGTCGCTGGGGTCCTCGCCGAGCAGGGTGGGGGCGATCTCCTTGGCGTGTGCGAACTGGCCGGGGCCACCGGCCCGCTTGGAGTAGCTGAAACCGATGCCCTGATGGCCCTCCTCGGTGGCGAGCTCGACGAAGAGGAAAGCCACCTCGGTCATCGGCTTCTGCCGGCCGGTGAACACCTTGGCGTCGCTGATGGGGGTGGCCAGCGGAAGGGTGACCGAGGACAGCTTGATCCAGGAGATCCTGTCGAGGGTCGCCTCCCCTGCCTGCTGCGCGGCGTGGGCCGGTGTGGCCGGTGTGTCCGGTGTGCTCATCACTTAGCGTTCCCTGTCGGTGCGGGCGGGTCGGCCGGCCCCTGAACAGGCCCGGCCGCGGTGTCGGCGAGCGTTTCCCGCTCAGCCGCCCCTTGAAGCTAAGTCGTCGATTGATCTACGTCTAACTTAAATTTTGTATGCGCTGATACAGGGAGAGCATCATTGTTCACTCTCGCCCAACTGGCCGGCTTTGTGGCGGTCGCCGAGGAACTGCACTTCACCCGGGCCGCCGAGCGGCTCAAGATGACACAACCACCGCTCAGCCGCCAGATCCAGCTGCTGGAGGGCGAGCTGCGGGTGCAGCTCCTGGACCGCACCAACCGGTCGGTGCGGCTCACCCCCGCGGGGCGCGCCTTCCTCACCGAGGCCCGCCGCATCCTGCGGCAGACCGAACACGCGGCGCTCGCCGTCCGCCAGGTCTCCACCGGGGAAGCGGGGAGCATCGCCATCGGCTTCACCGCCGCCAGCGCCTACTCCACGCTCGGCACCCTTCTGGAGACCGCCCGCGCGGCCATGCCCGGCGCGGAGATCGTGCTGCAGGAAATGGTCACCCGCGACCAGTTGGAGGCCCTCGCCGAGAACCGCCTGGACCTCGGGCTCGGACGGCCCTCCGTCACCGGCCCGGACCTGCGGTCCCGGCCCGCCGTGCGGGAACGGCTGCTGGCGGCGCTGCCGAAGGAACACCCCCTCGCGGAGCGGGAGGGCGCGCTCGAGGTCGCCGACTTCGACGGAGAGCCGTTCCTGATGTACTCGCCCACCGACGCCCGCTACTTCCACGAGCTGCTCATCAGCATCTTCAGCGCGGCCCACGTGGCCCCGGTCTTCTCCCAGTACCTGAGCCAGGTCCACAGCATTCTGGCCCTGGTCAACTGCGGCCTGGGAGTGTCCCTGGTCCCCGAGGCCGCCGCGCGGCTGCGCTACGCCGACGTGGTGTTCAAACCGGTCGAGCTGGAGACCCCTGACCCGGTGGAACTCAACCTCGTCTGGCGCGAGAACAACGACAACCCCGTGCTGCACGCGCTGCTCCGCCACCTGTGAGCGCCACCGCTGCCCTCAGGACCGTCATCCGGTGCGGTACAGCCCGGTGAGCAGCTCGATCGCGGCCGGGGCCGCGGGATGCGGGTCGTCCCGCCACCACGCGAGCCGCACCGCGATCGGCTCGGCGTCGCGCACCGGCCGGTAGACGACACCCGGCCGCGGGTACTGGTTGGCGGTGGCCTCCGCCGTGATCCCCACACAGCGGCCCGTCGCGATCACGGTGAGCCAGTCGTCCACGTCGTGGGTCTCCTCCGTCGCCGGGCGGGCACCGGACGGCCACAGCTCCGTGGTGGTGGTGCCGGTCCGCCGGTCGACCAGCAGGGTGCGCCCGCCGATGTCGGCGAGCCGGACCGAGCGGCGGGAGGCCAGCGGGTCGTCGGCGGCCAGGGCGCACAGCCGCCGCTCAAGCCCCACGATGGCGGAGTCGAAGCGGCGGTCGTCGAGCGGCCTGCGGACCACCGAGAGGTCGCACATGCCCTCCGCCAGCCCCGCGGTGGCCGAGTTGACACGGACCAGGTGCAGTTCCGTCCCCGGCCGGGTCTGCGCCCAGCGGCGCTGGAAGGCCAGCGTGTGGCGGCCCAGCGCCGACCAGGCGTAGCCGATCCGCAGCCGCGTGTGGCCCGAGGTGGCCTCCTGGACCAGCGCGTCCACCTCGCCCAGCACCCGCCGGGCGTGCGCCACGACACGCAAGCCCGTCCCCGTCGGCGTCACATGGCGCGAGGTCCGCAGCAGCAGCCGCACCCCCAGCGCGCGCTCGAGCGAGGCGAGCGTACGGGACACCGCCGCCTGGGAGACCCCGAGCGCGAGGGCGGCATCGGTGAAACCGCCCTCGTCGACGATGGCGACGAGGCAGCGCAACTGCCGCAGCTCCACGTTCCCGGCCGAAGCGCCATCCATGACCCCAGCATCCATGACCCCAGCATCCATGACTTCAGCGTATAGAGCGCGCTGTCGATGCATTTTGCGCAAGCGGCGGGCCGTCCCATGATCGGGCCATGCGAGCAGCATCCGCGCGCGCGGCAGCCCCCGCGCCCCAGACCGCCCCGGCGCCCGCCACCCCCGAGCCCGGCGGGGGACGGCTCGCCGGCGTGGCCACCATGGTCGGCAGCGGCCTCAGCAACCAGATCGGCGCCGCGACCGGCTCCTTCGCCTTCCCCGTGCTCGGGCCCCTCGGCGTCGTCGCGGTACGCCAGTACGTCGCCGCCGCCGTTCTGCTGGCCATCGGCCGGCCCCGGCCGTGGACCTTCACCCGGCGGCAGTGGTGGCCCGTGCTGCTGCTGGCCCTCGTGTTCGGGACGATGAACCTCTCCCTGTACTGCGCCATCGACCGCATCGGCCTCGGGCTGGCGGTGACCTTGGAGTTCCTCGGCCCGCTGACCATCGCCCTGGCCGCCTCGCGCCGCCGCGCCGACGCGTGCTACGCGCTGATCGCCGCCGCGGGCGTCGTCGTCCTGATGCGCCCTCAACCCTCCACCGACTACCTCGGGATGGGCCTGGGCCTGCTGGCCGCCCTCTGCTGGGCGTCCTACATCCTGCTCAACCGCACCGTCGGCCGACGCGTCCCCGGCGCCCAGGGATCGGCCGCCGCGGCCGGACTCTCCGCCCTGATGTTCCTGCCCGTCGGCGTCGTCCTCGTCGTCCGGCAACCGCCGACCGCGCCGGCCGTCGGCTGCGCCGTCGCCGCCGGTGTCCTCTCCTCGGCCGTGCCCTACCTCGCGGACCTGTTCACCCTGCGCCGCGTGCCGGCCCCGGCCTTCGGGCTCTTCATGAGCGTCAACCCCGTTCTCGCCGCGGTCGTCGGGTGGATCGTCCTCGGGCAGCGCCTGGGGTGGACCGAGTGGGCCGGCATGGGAGCCGTCGTCGCGGCCAACGCGCTCGGCATCACGGCGCGCCACCGCGGATCGCCGGTGGTGTCATGACCCCCGCCGGTGGTGTCATGACAGCCGGTGGTCCCATGACACGGGTCACGGGCCGGTTCGAGGAAGGGCAGCCATGGTGAGTGCGCTGGGCGTCGCCGTCGTGGGATTCGGCTGGATGGGACGGGTGCACACCCAGGCGTACCTCCGCCTGCCGCACCACTTCCCCGGCCTGTCCCTGCGGCCCCGACTCGTGGCCGTCGCCGACGAGGTGCCCGGCCGGGCCGAGGAGGCCGCCGCGCGGTACGGCTTCGCCACCGCGGCCCGGGACTGGCGCGAGATCACCGCCGATCCCCGGGTCCGGGCGGTGAGCATCGCCGCCCCCAACCATCTGCACCGCGAGATCGGCACCGCCATGGCCGAGGCGGGCAAACACATCTGGATCGAGAAGCCGGTCGGCCTGACCGCCCAGGACGCCCGCGCCGTCGCCGAAGCGGCGGCCGGGGCCGGCGTCCAGGGCACCGTGGGCTTCAACTACCGCAACGCGCCCGCCGTCGCCGCCGCCCGGGAGCTGATCGCCACCGGGGAGATCGGCGCCGTCACCCATGTCCGCGTCCGGCTGTTCAGCGACTACGCCGCCCATCCCGAGGCCGCCCTCACCTGGCGGTACGAGCGCGAGCGCGGCGGCAGCGGGGTGCTGGGCGACCTCGCCTCCCACGGGGTGGACCTGGCCCGCTTCCTGCTCGGCGAGATCGAGTCGCTGGCCGCCGACACCGCCCGCTTCGTGCCCGAGCGCGCCCGTCCCACCGGGGCTACCGCCGGCCACGCCCACGCGGCGGGCGGCGAGCTGGGCCCGGTGGAGAACGAGGACTACGTCTCCTGCCTGCTGCGCTTCTCCTCCGGCGCGCGGGGCGTGCTGGAGGCGTGCCGGGTCTCGGTCGGCGAGCAGAACAGCTACGGCTTCGAGATCCATGGCACCAAGGGCGCGGTCTTCTGGGACTTCCGCCGCATGGGCGAGCTCGGCGTCAGCCGTGGCACCGCCTACCAGGACCAGTCCGTCACCACCGTGTTCGTGGGCCCCGGGCACGGGGAGTACGCCGCCTTCCAGCCCGGTTCGGCCAACAGCATGGGCTACGACGACCTGAAGGTCATCGAGGCGTACCACTTCCTGCGCTCCATCGAGGAGGGCACGGCGTACGGCGCCACGCTGGAGGACGCCGTCCGCAGCGCGGCCGCGCTGGACGCCATGGCCCGCTCCGCCGAGCGCGGCACCTGGGCGAGCCCGGCCTGAGGCCCGCCCGGCCGGCACCGGTCACACGGCGATGCCCGCGATCACGACATGGCCTGGGAGGAGCGCTCCAGCCTGCGGTTGGCCAGGACGGACACCCTGCGCCGCACGGCGGTGACCTCCTCCGGGTCCACGTCCCCCACCAGCAGGCCCGGGCCCGCCTCCAGCCGTTCCCGTACGGTGCCGTCGGGCCCGACCAGGGCGCTGTGGCCGATGCCGGTGGGGGCGGAGGTCGCGGGGGCGGGGCCGGTCGCGGCCGGGTCGGCCTGGCCGACGGCGGCCAGCCATACGGTGGCGTCCAGCGCCCGGGCCCGGATCAGCAGTTCCCACTGCTCGCGCTTGCCCGGCCCGGCGCCCCAGGAGGCGGGCAGC
>NZ_BAAASD010000026.1:0-122451 GCF_039532705.1 Streptomyces sparsogenes subsp. cuspidosporus
AGCCGGGCGTTCGCCGACGCCTGCCGCCAAGCCGGCGTCCGTCAGTCCATGAGCGCGATCGGCAGCTCGGCGGATGACGCACTCGCCGAGTCCTTCAACGCGACGTTCAAACGCGAGACGCTCCAGGGTCGCAAGCACTGGTCCAGCGAGCGCGAAGCACGCCTCGACGCGTTCCGCTGGCTGCACCGCTACAACACCCGACGCCGTCACTCCCGCCTCGGACATCGCAGCCCGATCGCCTACGAGACAGCGTCCAAAACAACATCAACTACGCTGGCACCAGCCGCATAACCCCTGTCCAGGACTCGGGGTCAAGGCCCCATCGACGTTCCCCCTGTTTCAAGGCTTCATACATCGCGCCGTGTCCGCGCCGGTGCTCGGCCGTGAGCGTGAGATCCACCGGCGTGGTCACCGGGCCGTCAGCGCACAGTAACGCGTCGGTCAGCTCGAACAATGTGTTCCCGCGCACGGTCAGACAGTCGAAGAAGTCATCCCGGAAGCGTGACGCCACCGCGAACGGCTCCCGTTGGATGGCAGGTTGCAGCAGACTCATTCCCCACGGCCTTCGTGCTGGTCAGGTGCGCCTTTGGTCGGAGCACAGGATCAGACGAAGGCCGTGTTCACGTCCCCCGAATCCTCGTTCGGGCGATCATGTTCGGGTCATAGTCCGAGGCCGACAAGACCTCGCCGTTTAGCCGAGTTGGTAGTCGAACCAGATGCGATGCGTGCCGTCAGCATCAACGGCCATCCCTCCGGCCCCGGAGATCCCGGCCAGCTCGCCGGTGCCGCTTGAAGGCACGATGGTGAAGAACTCCGCTGTGCGGTCGCTGCCAGATGTTGTCGCCGAGTGCACGAAGTTGAAGGCCCCCTCCCGTCCCTGTAGCGACCCTTCGAATGACTCCATGGCCACATAGGTGCCGACGCCGGTCGACTGGTCGAACGCGGCAGTGAACAAGGTCGCCGAGCGCCCCGCGACCTCCCCCTCGAAGTGCTTCTCCATCGTCGCGACACCTACCGGCAGCCCAGTGGACACGGCAGGCTCAGGCTTCAGCTCAGTCGGGACGAACGCTTTGACGGTGAAAGTTGCCGTAGCTCTCATGCGCCGACCGTACCGGGGCGGTCTGACAACGCGGCTGGACCATAGGTGACCCCCGCGCCGGGAGGCGAAAGAAAGCGCAAAGAACAAGCTCAAAGAGCGTTTTGTTCCACCAGGGGCGTTTGTCTGCAGTTTGGGGTGACGGGCCGCTTCGGGACAGCCGAGGGAGCGGATATCCATTGTCGTAGGTGCGGTAGGTGACGGCTTTGGAGAGCTCTATTCGCCTCCTTCGCTCCTGTCTGATCCCAACATGCCGCCAGTCACCCCTGTTTGCGCCCTATGGAGAGACGACGCGCGTCAGTACTACTGAGACATGTCTCGCCGACAGCGGCCTTATCCGAGTGACTTGTCCGACGCCCGTTGGGAACTGAGCCCACTCTGACAGCCTGGCGTGCCGAACGCAGAGGGAAAGGCTTAGCCATAGGCGGGCCGCCCGAGCACGACCTGCGCCGGATCATGGACGCGATCCTCTACGTCGACCGGACCGGCGGCGTCGACACACTCGGCCTCCTCCTGGCCGTGCTGGTTACGGCCGCCGGCGTCTCCGACAATGCCGGTGGCATTCATGTGCTTTCGAGCATCGCCGCTGACCACCCGCGCATCACCAAAGCGTGGGTCGACAACGGCTACCGGACCAAAGTCATCGACCATGGTGCCCGCCTCGGCATTGATGTGGAAGTCACTCGCCGCGATCCCGCCCAGAAGGGCTTCAAGGTGATTCCGCGGCGTTGGCCATCGACACCAAGCCGAGAGATCGCACCTTGATTCCTCACACCTCGTCAAAGGCCTCGAGCAAGCGCTCGTACGCCAGCTTCGGCCGCAGGGCCGCGTCCCACGGCAGGGAATCGGCCGTGCGCGGAGGATAGATCTTGGTGTCGGCGGTGGAACCGTACCGGTCGGTGAATCCCCATGTGGAGAACGATGTGCAGTTCGGCTCCTCCAGGCAGACCCGCAACTTGCCCGCCATCTCATCAGCCTGGGTCTGCCGCCCGTCCTCCTCGTCCTCACCTATGGGGACGTCCATCTCCGACACCCGCGCCTGAACCCCGAGCTCCGCCAGATCCCGCACATGGCTGCGGAAGGTCTCCGGGTCGATGCGGTCGCCGGGTGCGTACTCATGGTTCTGGAAACCCACGCCGTCGATCGGTACGCCGCGCTCCTTGAGCCGCTTGACCAGATCGTAAAGGGCGTCCCACCGCTCGCCTTCCTCCTCGACCCCGTACTCGTTGAGGAACAGCCGTGCCTTCGGATCGGCCCGGTGGGCGGCCCTGAACGCCTCGTCGATGTACTCCTCGCCCATGGCCTCGAACCACGGGCTCTGCTCGGAGCGCAGACCGAGATCCCCGTTGGTGTAGCTCTTCTCGTCGTCGGACATGGGCTCGTTGACCACATCCCATTCCGCGACCTTTCCCTTGAAGTGCCCGGCGACCATGGCGATGTGCCGGAGCATGGTCCGGCGCACCTCCTCGGGGTCGTCGTTCTCCCGCATCCAGTTGGGCAGAGCCTCGTGCCAGACGAGGGTGTGCGCGTGCACCTTCATGTCGTTTGCGCGAGCGAAGCGTACGAGTAGGTCCGCGTCGCGGAAGTCGTAGACGCCCCGGCGTGGGTGGAGGAACTGTGGCTTGAACGCGTTCTCCGGAGTGAGCATGGAGAACTGGCTCCCCGCGAGCGCCCGGTAGCGTGAGTCGGTGAGCAGCGGGTTCTCGGCCAGGGCGGCGCCGACATCGAACGGCCGCCCCACGTCTGCGGCCCGCGCACGCAGCGAGTCGTCGGACTGCTCCTGGCGTAGCTGCGGCGCCTTGATCACGCGGAGCGAGTCACCGCTCTCTGCCCGCGCGATCAGCTGCGTCAGACGCCATCCCTCGCGGCGCTCGTCTTCGCCCGCGTCCGCCTCCAGACCGAACCAGACAGTGCCCTCGGCGAACACCCCCGGGTCCCGCACGGTTCCCAGCCGCCGCCCGTCGGCTTTCACGCGGAAGGTGTCACCGATGCTCGACACGGCGAGCGTCACCGTCCCGGAGCAGCCGCAGTCGAAATCCTTGGAGGTGGCTGGCTCATCGCCCTCGCCGTCCCATATCTGTACCTTCACTTGTCCGTCAGCGGTCACGCCGACGTGGAGTGAGGGCCGCTCCTGCCGCCACTCGTCGTAGATGACCGGTACACGTCCGTACAGCCGCAGCCATGAGTCGCCGTCATCGTCACCCACACCGGACATGCGCGCGGTGACGGTGAAGTCGCCATCGGACCTAAGATGCGGGCCGGCCAGGTTCAGCGGGGGGTTGGGCTGGCCGCCGGAGGAGTCCTGCTCCACGATGCGCCGATCCAATGCGCTGACCCGCAGGACGCCGTTCCGCGCGGTGGTGCCCGGCATCTGCGTCCAGTCGTGGTTCCGCAGCAGGTCTTCGTCGTTTCCGCCGCCCGCGCCTTCGCCCTGCCCCGTACACCCGGCCGCCACCGCCATGACGAGCACCACGGCGGTCAGTCGCTGCCGCGTCCCCCCACCAAGGCCCACGTTCCCTCCCACTCTCTTGTTCGAGACGAGATCAACGTCTCGAACACGGGCCACAGTTCATCACACGTGAGGTACCGCGGCCTTGTGTGGCACGTCCCAGCTCGTGTGGCGGAGCGGACCCGGATCGTTGCGGCCTGCGCGGAAGGCGCATCGAACACGCCTGAGCCTTCGGCAGTCGTGTTGATCACTGACTGAGCGCATCCAGTACCGCAGCCACCTCATAGACGGCTGCCTCACCGAGACCGGCCACCATCAGGCTGACCTGAGTAACCCAGCGATATCACGAGTTCAACCTCAGCAACCGCGGCCCGCCCCCCATGAACCAGTGGGGTGTACTGGCGGTACACCCCACTGGTGCGTATTATGCGTTCATGCCTCTTCCTCGTTTCGACCGCCTGCCCGCCGAACGCCGGGAGCACATCCTGGGAGTCGCGCGTCGGCACTTCGCCGAGCACGGCACCGAAGGCGCCTCCTACAACAAGATCATCGAGGCGGCGGAAGTCTCCAAGACCGCCGCCTACCACTACTTCGACGGCCGGGAGGACCTGCTCACCGCGGTCCTCGACGGAGTCCTCGACCGACTGCTGGACGCCCTCGGACCCTGGGACCCGGCCCGCGACGAGGAGGACTTCGGCGCCCGGTTCACCGCTGGATCCGCCGCGCTCGCCGCCCACCTGAGGGACCACCCCGAGGACCTGGCCCTCGCCGACGCCGCCATTGGGCGCAGCGACGGAAGCCCGTGGCTCGACTGGTTCGGCGCCCTGGTCACGGACGGCCGTCGGCTCGGGATGATTCGTACCGATGTGGACCACGCACTGATGGTGTCGGCGACCGCCGCCGTCGTCCGGGCCGCGGACGCCTGGGCCGTGGCCCTGATGACGAGCGGATCCCTCGAAGGCCTCCCGGAGGGTGACCCCCCGGACCAGCTGTGGAGCCTCCTGCGCGGCCTGTGGGGTGCAGCGGCGACCGCGGCCCCCGGACAGGAGCCGAACGATGCGCACTGACCTGAGGATCTCCTGGGAGATACCGGCCATCCCGTCCGGCCTCGCCGGCCGCCTGGAACGGTTCATGGGTCCGGGCAAGTCCCGCTCCGAGTCCGCGGTGGAGACCATTGGCCTCCTCGGCTGTGCCCTGCTGCTGGCCGCCGGACTGTGGAGCTCGGGAGCCGCACGCGACTGGTCGACAGGGCAACTCGTCGTGGTCGCCCTGGCCGGGCTCGACCTGATCGGCGGGGTCCTGACCAACGCCACCAACGCCGCGAAGCGTTGGTACCACCGGGCCGACCCGGCGGCGCGGCGCGCCCGGCTGCTGTTCGTCTCGGCGCACCTGATCCACCTCGCCGCGATGGGGCTGTACGTCCTCTCCGGCGACCTCGCCTGGACCTCGGCGAATGCCGCCCTGCTCCTCGGCGGGGCGGTGGCGGTGGAGTTCGCGCCCGTCCACCTCAGACGGCCCGTGGCGATGGCGGTGTTGATGGCAGCCGTCCTGGTCAACCTGTTCTGGCTGCCGGTGCCGGCCGCGCTTGCCTGGTTCGCACCACTGTTCTTTCTCAAACTGCTCGTCTGCCACCTCGTGCCCGAGGCGCCCCTGGAGCGGGGTCGGGATGTCTGAGGACCTGGCTGCCGCGGCCTCCCGCCGGATCGACACCGACCCCGACCCGACCGCCTGCGCCGATCTGCTGGCCGCCGCGTTCGCCCGGGAGCCGGCCGTCTCCTGGATCTGCGGCGGCGCGCACTCCGCCCGCGCTCGCTGGTTCCGCGCCACCCTGCGCACCCACGCCGGCCTCGCCGGGGCCCGCCGTACGGCTCTGGTGGACACCGAGGGACGGCTCCTGGCCGCAGCCGTCCTGACCCCGCCGGGCGCGACCCCGCCCGCTGGCGCCCGCGCGCTCTGGGCAGCCCGGACCCTGCTGAGCAGCGGGCCGCACGCCCTCGGCCGGACCCTGCGTTATCTGGACGCCACCGAGGGCGGGGCCCCCGCGGGGGCCTGGACCCTGGAGTTCGTCGGAGTCCGTCCGGACCTCACCGGCCGTGGAGCGGGCCGCACCCTCCTGGACCACGTGCTGACGACGACGCCGGGAGCAGTCCACCTGACCACGGCGGACCCGGCGAACGTCCCCCTGTACCGCCACTTCGGCTTCACCACGCTCGGCGAGACCCCGCTGGGACCGCTGACCGTCACATCGATGGCCCGCGTACCGAGCCAGAAGACTCATGAAGATCTTGGGGTTCTGGCCCCGCCGTGTGAGCGGCGGGGCCAGACTCTTCGTTGTGGTGATGGGGGAATGGACCGGGGAGACGGTCGGTCCGGATGAGTTCAGTCAGTCCTCATCAGGAGTAGGGGGACGGTACAGGATCGGCCGGTGGCGGGCCTGGATCGGGGGATTGGCGCCGTGTGGGCGCGCCGCCGGCCGTAGCGGCTTGGGGGCGGTAGCTGCCACGGGGGCGAGAGAACAGGGGGCCGTACGCCGACTCGGCGAATCGGGCGGGTCTTGGGGCCTGCCCGCGTTTGCGACCGATTGGCCCCCTGTTCTCGGAGGCTCGCCCCCTGGTGGCTGCCTAAAAGCCGCGTAGGCCGTCGGCCTCAGCCACAACGCGCCAGGCTGTGCGGCGGTCGGCTACCAGTGAACGCTCGCGGGTGCGCTGGGAGCGCGGGCGGCTGGCGCCCGCCGGGACAGCGGCCGCCACGCCGCAGCCCGGCCCACCTTCAGAAAGTGAAGTCATTTCATCCACTCGTGCTCGTACTTGGCGTACGTCCCGTCGTGGGTGGCCAGATGCACCCACTGGTCGACGTACTCCTTGAACTCCTGGTCGCCGCGCGGCAGGGCGTACGCCTTCTCCGAGAAGGAGAACGGCTTGTCGGGGTGGACGGCGCACAGCTCCGGGTGGATCTTCGCCTGGTAGCGGGTCTCGCTGGCGTCGGTCATCATCACATCGGCGCGGCCCGCGATGATCTCGTCGAAGATCGTGGTGTTGTCCGGGTGGACAGTGAGGGTGGCCCGCTTGATGTGGGCGCGGGCGAACTGCTCGTTGGTGCCGCCCGGGTTGACGATCACCCGCACGCCCGGCTGGTCGATGTCCTCCAGCGTCTGGTACTTCTCCGCGTCCTCGCAGCGCACCACCGGGGTCTTGCCGTCGGTCAGGTACGGCTCGCTGAAGTACGCCTTGCGGGCCCGGGGCAAGGTCACCGACACCCCGCCCATGCCGACGTCACAGCGCCCGGCCGCCAGGTCGTCGACCAGCTTGGCCCAGGTGGTGGGCACGAACGCGGGCTTGGCGTCCAGGCTCTTGGCCAGGTCGCGGGCCATGTCGATGTCGATGCCGGTGTAGTCGCCGGACTTGGGGTCGCGGTAGGTGAAGGGGCGGTAGTCGCCCGTCGTACACACGCGCAGCACGCCGCGCTCGGGCACCCGGTCGAGCAGCGTGCCGCGCTGGTGCCTGGCGGCGGCCGCGGGCGAGGCGGCGGGCGCGGCGGCCAGGGCCGAGCCGGCCGCGGTGGCGGCCAGCACGGCGGCGAGGGCGGACAGCGTGACGGAACGTCGCATGGCGACTCCTTCGCACAGGCCGCGGCGAGCGGCACAAAACGGTACTCACGGCGCACACGCGGCGGGGGCGCGCGGTGCGCGTGATCACGGCGCGCTCAGGGTGGCAGAACGCGCCGCTCGGCGGAACCCGTTGACCACCTGCTGAAACGCGCCGCGGCCGGCGCCCCGTCAGGAGCCCTCGGGCGGCGCGACGTCCCGCAGGCGGGCGAGGAGCTCGGCGACGCGCTTGGCCACCACGTCCCGGTCGCCCTCCGTCAGCGCCGAGCCCATCCCGCAGGCCACCGCTCCGGCGGCGATCCACTCCGGGGCGTCGGCCACGGTCACCCCGCCGGTGGGCAGCAGGGCGGCCTGCGGCAGCGCGGCCCGTACGTCCTTCACCCAGCGGGGGCTGTGGGCGGAGGCCGGGAAAAGCTTCAGGGCGTCCGCGCCCAGCTCCATCGCGCGCACCATCTCGGTGGGCGTGGCGACGCCGGGGAAGACCGGCAGGCCGTAGCGGTGGCCGGTGCGGATCACCTCCGGGTCCAGGCTCGGCGAGACCAGGAAGCGGGCGCCCGCGTCCACGGCCATCCGGGCGGAGGCGGCGTCGAGCACCGTGCCCGCGCCGATCACCGCGTCGTCGCCGACCTCGCGGACCAGGGTGGTGACGGCCTCCAGCGCGAAGGGGGTGGTCAGCGAGAACTCCACCGTGGTGAGGCCGGCCGAGAGCAGGGTGTCCGCCGCCGCGGCCGCGTGGTCATAGCTGTCGCTGCGGATGATGGCGAAAACCCGCTGTGCGAGCGCGGCCCGGGTGGTCTCCCAGCGGTACACGGCAATTCGCCGCCTTTCCTCTCAGAAGGGTCTCCTGGGGATGCCGCTCCGGATTGCCTCCGGGATATGCGGCAGTTCGCTGTGCGATTGTCTGCGGGGGGGGAGGGTGAGGGGTCCCGGGCTCAGCGGTGGACGGGGTCGGCGCCGTCCTCGAACGCGGCCAGGGCCCGCTCGCGCCCGTCCGCGCTCGGCAGCCCGTCCGTGTCGGTGGCGCTCTGGACGACCAGCGCGGCCACACAGGCGGCCTCGGCGAGCGCCCGCGACTCGGACAGCCCGCGCAGCCGGGCCGACAGATATCCCGCGGCGAAGGCGTCCCCCGCGCCGACCGGGTCGGTGACCGGCACCGGATAGGGCGGCTGGTCCCAACGGCCGCCCGCGGTCAGGGCGGTCGCGGAGCGGTCGGCGCGCTTGATGACGACGGTGTGGGCCCGGCCGTCCAGCAGCTCCGCCGCGGCCTCGTCGGCGGACCTCGCGGTCAGCAGCTCCAGCTCGTCCTCGCCCGCGAGGACGAGGTCGGCCTCGCGCAGCAGCCGCCCCGCCGTGTGCGCCCACTGCGCCGCCCCGCCCAGCTTGCGCCGCACGTTCGGATCGAAGGAGACCTCCGCTCCGGCGGCGCGGGCCAGCTCGATCAGCCGGTCGGTGGCGGCCGCCGCGGTCGGCGACAGCATCGGGGTGATCCCGGAGATGTGCACCAGGCGGGCGCCGGCGACGGCCTCGGCGGGTATGTGCTCGGGCGCGAGCCGGGAACCGGCCGAGCCGGAGCGGTAGTACTGCACGTCGATGGCGCGATGCGGATGGCTGTCGCGCAGCAGCAGCCCGGTCGGGGCCTGCTCGTCCACCCCGGCATGGGCCACGTCCACACCCTCGGCGCGCAGCTCGCGCAGCACGGCCCGGCCGGCCGGATCCGCGCCCACCCGACCCAGCCAGCGGGCCGGGTGGCCGAGCCGGGCCAGGCCCATGGCCACATTGGACTCCGCGCCGGCGACCGAGCGGCGGAAGTGCACGGCCCGCTCCAGAGGGACCCCGGGCTCGGCGAGCAACAACAGCATCGCCTCACCACATGTGACCACGTCCGGGCCGCTCGCCAACGGTGCCTCCCCTTGCTCCCGCACAACGCCGTCTCCCGGAAACGCTACCGGGCGCCACCGACAGCCGTCCCCGCGGGGGTTGGGGCGCGGCCCGCACAACGCGGCGGCCGCTGCCTGCGAGCAGGCAGCGGCCGCGGTGCGGGGGGTGGCGGTCTTGAGTGGTCGGCGGCTGGTCGGCGGCCGGTCAGCAGCCGTGGTCGACCAGGTCGAACGACGCGTAGTGGTCGGCGGTGTAGTAGTCCTCGTCCGTCTTCTTCCCGGTGACGATGCGGCGGGCGCCACGGTCGTCCGAGCCGGGGGTGACGACGGTGTACTCGTGGTAGTAGCCGCTGGTCTGGGTCGGCAGGACACCCTCGCGGTTCTGGAAGACGGTCCCGTCCTGCGGGTACGGGAAGGGGCCGCCGGCCTCGATCAGGTCCAGGGTGTCATGGGCCTGCGAGGGCAGGTCGGAGTAGCAGATGTCGCCGACGGCCGCGACCTGGGACATCGACGGGGCGGCCTGGGACACGGACAGGGGCGCGAGCGGGGCGTGGGGGGCGAGCGGGGTGGCCGTGGCGGCGGCGGCCGGGCCGCCGATGAGAAGGCTCGTGGCGAGGGCGCCGAGGGCACCGATGCGGGCGATCCGTGGGGGGATTCTCATGCCCCTCAGCATGACGCGCGTAGACCATGACATGTCAATGCCAAGTCGCCGGAGTTTCCCCGGCGTTCACAAGATCCCCCCGAAGCGCCGGGAGACGTGACGAAGGCGTAACGCCCACTATCGGCGGAGGGGGTCCAGGGGTCGGCTGCCACCTTTGCCTCAGAGGCAAAACTTTTGCCCCTGAGGCGAATGCTGGCTATACCGGAGGCATGACCCCGCTCCCCGAGGGGCCCGCCGACGGGCCTCCCTCCGAGCTGCCCTCCGTCGCGCCGCGCCTGCGCGACCTGCGACGGCGCAGCGGCCTGACCCTCGAAGCCGCCGCCCGGGTGGCCGGGCTCTCCCCCGCGCACCTGTCCCGCCTGGAGACCGCCCGGCGCCAGCCCTCGCTGCCCATGCTGCTCGCGCTGGCCCGCACTTACGGCACCACGGTATCCGACCTCCTCGGCGAGGCCTCCGCCGAACGCGACCCGATCCTGCGGGCCGACCGGATGGAGGCCTCGCGGGTGGGCGGCTGGACGTACTGGCGGGCCGGCGGCCCCGGCCGGGCGATGCAGGCCCTGCGGGTGCACGTACCGGCCGGGCCCGGCCCGCAGGAGGACCTGGTGCGGGTCCACCCGGGCGAGGAGTGGCTGTACGTCACCCGGGGCCGGCTGCGGCTGACCCTCGGCGAGACCGTCCATGTGCTCGCCGTCGGCGACGCGGCCCACTTCGACTCGTTCACCCCGCACCGCATCGCCGCCGCCTCGTCCGGCGGCACGGACCTGCTGTTCGTCCACACACTGCTGCAGAGCGGCACGGCCGACCTGTGTCTCGGGGACGCCGCCCGCGGAGGGAGGCACCACACGCCATGAGCGACGCCGACAGCACCCCGGGCACCGCCGCGCCAGGCGGCGCGGCGCAGGGCCGGCCCGTACGGGAGGAGGACCGGGCGCCGATGGCGCTCTCGGTCCGCGTCTTCATCTACCTCGTCGGGGTCCACTTCATCGCCGCGTTCCTCTTCCTGCTGTTCTACCTGGGCGGAGCCAAATAGCCCGGCCGCCGACGGCGGCCCGGTCACCCCGCGCGGCTGGAGCCGCCTCCGGTCACCCCGCGCGGCTGGAGAACAGCCCGCCCGTCGGCCCCTGCTTGTCCCCGCCCTGCGCCTTCTTCAGCGCATTGGCCAGCCCGTCCATGGTCAGCGACTGCAGAATCACCCGGCCGTCGCCCTCCAGCGTGGCCAGGGACAGGCCCTCGCCGCCGAACACGGCGTTCATCAAGCCCTGGCGGTTGAGCCCGCCGATGCGCTGCACGCCGTACTGGATGCCCTCCTCGAAGGCCACGATGCAGCCCGTGTCGACCTCGATCCGGCCGCCGAAGTCGGCCGGGTTGAGGTCGATGAAATTGCCCGCACCGCAGATGATCACCGTGCCGCGCCCGGTGAACTTCTCCAGCACGAACCCCTCGCCGCCGCTGCGCCCCGTCCTGCCGCCCTGGAAGGCGATGCCGAACTCCACGGTCGACTCGGCCGCCACGAACGCGTCCTTCTCCGCGAACCAGGCCCGGCCTCCGTCCAGCTCCAGAGCGCGCATCTCCCCGGGCAGCACGCCCGCGAACCCGACGGTCCCCTCGCCGCCGGTCGAGGTGAAGTACTGGAAGGCGAGCGACTCCCCGGCCAGCGCCCGCTGCCCCACCTGCATGGCGGTGCCCATGGCCTGCCGCAGCATGCCCCCCATGCCCCCGCCCCCGCCGCCGTTCCCCCCACCGTTCCCGCCGCCGGGGGCCTGCCCTCCGCCCGACCCGGCGCCGGGCCCGGACAGCCGGGTCTCCATCGTCACGTTCGACGTCTTGAACAGGAACTTCCCGGCCTCGCAGTAGACGGTCTGGCCGGGCTGGAGGCTGCAGACCGCCATCTGCATGGCGTTGCCGACGATCTCTTGGCGCAAGGTCACAGCAGGACTCCTCGGGGCGGACATGGCGGATATATCGCATAGCTACGGATGAGCTGCCCGGTGAACGAGCGACCCGACTCCCCGGGTTCCACGGGTCGGCGCAATCCGGGTCACAGATCGGTCGACCCGCCTCTTGTCATGGACTGGTCCACCCGCGGGACCGCTCCGAGCCGCGAGCCGCCCGGAGGCAACTGCACAAAACTTTCCGCCCGTTGTGACAGATTGCCGCCGCCGGCCGCGTCTACGGGGTGGCCGCACTTCTTCGGCGGCCATCGGACTCGGCCCCACTGGGACCGGGGTCCGAGCTGATCGATTCACCGAGAGGGGGGAGCCGTCGATGACCGCAGTCGACGACGCCTTCCCGCGCGACCCCGCGGCGCACCACCGAGCGGACGGCCGGGCCGGCCAGGTCCGCGCCACCGCCCGGCCCGCCGCCCGCGGGGTCACCCCCGACGGCCACCCGACGCTGCGCCACACCGTCGGGCCCCGGCCCGGGAGGTCCGCATGAACGAGGAAGGAATCGAGGAGGGAAACGAGGAGGAATTCGACGCGCGGGAGGATTTCATGGCCTGGTGTCGCGAACACACCGGGCCGCTCCGACGGACCGCGCGGAGGCATGCCCGTGACCACCAGGCCGCGGACGACGCCGTACAACACGTATTGGAGAGCTTCTGGAGGAAATGGGAGGTGGCCGACCTTCGCCGGAAGGTCAAGAACACACCCGGATACGCGCAGCGCTGCGTGATCAACGCCTGGCGCTCCATGGAGCGCAGCGAGACCGCGGAGCGCGAGCGCCTCAAGAAATACGCCTCCGGCGAGCCGGTGCCGGAAACGCAGGACCTCTATTCCGACATCGAGTGGAAGCTGAGCCTTCCGCCCATGCTGGACATGCTCAATCCCACCTGGCGTTCAGTCATCGAACTGCGGTACCGACAGGGCAGGTCGTTTCCCGAGATCGCCGCGCTGATGGGCATCTCGGAGTCGACCGCCCGCCGATTCGACAGGAGGGCGCTCATCGCCCTCGCGGAAGCCGAACGGGCGTGGGGAGAGAAAGGAGGCGGGGATGGACGTCGTTGAACGTCTCGCCCTGGCATCCCAGCACGCTTCCCCGGATTCGGTTCGGCCCGACGACGAGACATTCCTGGCTCGGGTGTTCCCCGATCCGGGATTCGTCTCTTCACCGGTGTCCGCTACGGGGACCGGCCGCGGTGCGGCCGGCCCCCGGCGGGCCGAATCCGAGGAAGACCTCGTTCAGGAGGACGCGATCCCGCCCGGCCCCGGCCGGGAGGAGCTGCTGGACGAGCTGAAGGAAATCACCCGAGACGACCCTGGAATGGAGGGGGCCCGACTCCGACGTATCGCGGAAATCGTGGAGCTCCTGGACGGCGAAGAAGCGGCCTACGCGTGGTGGCGCCACGCAGCGCGGGCCGGCGACGAAGTAGCGGTCGCTGTCGTTGAGGAACTGCACGCGGAACAGAAATTCCCGGGAGAACGGCCCAGCGTTTTCCCGCTGATCGCAGCGCTCGGACCTGGACGGGGGTCAGGGCCGAACGAAGCGTGACGTATATTCGCGCATGCTGTGAAGGTTAGGCACAGCGGCGCGATTCGGGGGGAGCGGGGCCCGGACTCGGACCAAAGGGGGTTATCCGAGTCCGGGCCCCAGCCGTATTTCTTTCTCAGCTACGCGCACCCTCGGCTGGGCACACCCTCGCTCCGCACGCCCTTCTCTGACGGAATCCACTCCCCGGCCGCGTCTCCTCCATGAAGAACGCATCGAGGAGGCCAGGAAATGCACAGGACCCGCACGACCCGAACGACCGCACAGCGGCGGCGGACAACCGGCCGGGCATGCACGCGGCATGTGAAGAAGGGCCTCGGTATCGCGCTCGGCGCCACGCTCAGTTCCCTGGTCAAGCTCGGGTGGGAGCATGTGCTCCGGCACCACGGCCTGTGACCACCCGCCCCACCTCTGAAGGGAACACCACCATGGCAGACAGCCCGGCGGCCACGGCCCGCGCGATGTGGCCCCTGTTCGAGCCGATCCACGCGGTCACGTACTTCGCGCCGGAGGCCCTGGCCGCCTACGAGGACGCGGGTCTCCGCGGCTTCTGGCGCGGCTACTTCGCGGGCCGTGCCGCGCCCCTGGGGCCGGTCGGGCCGGAGCCCGTCGTGGCCGCGTTCTTCGGCTTCGCCCCCGCCATGGTGGCCCGCGCCCTCCCCGCCGTCTGGGCCCTGGCCGCCCCCGAGCGCGCCCTGGAGCTGCGCCGGGCGGGCGCCACCGCCGCGCTGACCCGTCTGCTCGCCGGATACGAGCACGAGGTGGAGCGGGCCGCCGAGGCCCTGGCGCCGCTCGCCGCGGGCCTGGACCACGCCGGGCGGGTGCTGACCGCCGCGTACGGCGCCCTGGACTTCCCCACCGACCCCGCCGGACGCCTCTGGCACGCGGCCACCCTGCTCCGTGAACACCGGGGCGACGGCCATGTCGCGGCCCTCGTCGCCGCAGGCCTCGACGGCTGCGAGGCTCTGGCCCTCCGTGCCGCCGCGGACCTGCCCCGCGCCGAACTCCAGCCCTACCGCGGCTGGACCGACGAGGAGTGGGAAGCCGCCGAACACCGCCTGCTGGAGCGCGGCCTGGTCACCCCGGAAGGCTCCGCCACGGACGCCGGGCGCGATCTGCTGCGTACGGTCGAGGCGGCGACGGACCGGGCCGCCGAGCGCCCCTGGCGGACGCTCGGCCCCGGCGAGGCGGCGAGTCTGGCCGAGCTGCTGACCCCGCTGGCGGGCGCCTGCGGCTCCGCCCTCCGCTTTCCCAACCCGATCGGGCTGCCCAAGCCGACGGGGTGAACGGGTCAGCCGTCGTTCACCTCGTACGTCCAGTCGGTGCAGGTGCTACCGGAGACATATCCCACTGCCCGACCGTCGCATCCTTGTGTGACGCGGGAGGACTGTCCTTGGCGCCGAGCGCCGTCATGATGGTCCTCAGCGCCACCTTCGCGGGCGGTGGCACCGATCAACCGGCACGACAAGGGGGCGGAGTGGTGTGAGCGCTGAGGTCGCGGCGATCAACCTGGGGCGGACCCTGGCGACCCGCGTGGTACGCCTGTGGCTCGACCCGCGAACGCGCGAGCAGGAGAGCCGGATGGACATGTCCGCGCTGATCCGGCGGCGGATACCGGGGCTGCGGGCGCAACGAAGCGTGGAGCGGCAGTTCGAACAGATCGCGGACGCGGTGGCGGCCCGGCGCGAGCCGATGTGCGGGCACGAGTTCGGCGACCTGGACGAGGGCGGGCGGCAGGCGGCGCTCCGCGCCGTGACGGCGGCCTTCGCCCGCGCCGACCTGTCCGACGAGGCGATCCTCGGCTCCGACGCCAACCCCGCCGAACTCGCCCGCCGCGTCCGCACGGCCGCTCCCCCGCCGGCCGGTCTCGGGGAGGCGGCCACGGGCTTCTACGAGCTGCTGCTGGCCGAATGCTGCGACTGCTACGTGCAGGTCCTGCGCCGACTCCCCGTCTTCACCGAACGCGGGATCACCGAGCTGCTGGGCCGGGTCGGCGAGCTGGGCACCGAGCTGAGCCGAGTGCTGGAACGGCTGCCCGTGAGGTCGCTGTACGCACCGCAGGGCGCGGACCAGGACGCCGCGTTCCGCCGTGAGTACCTGGAGTTCGTCAGCCGCACCCTGGACGACGTGGAACTGTTCAGCTTCACCGCGGGGCAGGCGCCGCGTACCAAACTGTCCGTCGCCTACATCAGCCTGCGGGTCAGCACGGACGAGGACGGGCGGGCGGCACGACGGACGGGCCATGGGTCCGTCGACCGGTTACGCGCGGGCATCGGCGCATGGGACACGGCCGACCAGGAGTCCTCGGCGAGCGTGCGGGTCGAGGCGGCGCTGAAACAGTCGCCGCGCGTGCTGCTGCGCGGGGAGGCCGGCTCCGGCAAGACGACACTGCTCAACTGGCTGGCCGTCACCGCCGCGCGGGGCGCCTTCGACGGCGATCTTGCCGACTGGAACGGCCTGGTCCCCGTGCTTCTCAAGCTCCGTCAGTACGCGGCCCGTGAACTGCCCCGCCTGGAACAGCTGCTGGACTTCACCGCCGGACCGCTGACGGGCCATATGCCCGCCGCGTGGGTGGACCGCCAGTTCCAGGCGGGCCGGGTGCTGCTCCTCGTGGACGGGCTGGACGAACTCGTCGCGAGCGAACGCCGCAAGGTCCGCGACTGGCTCCGGCTGCTGCTCGGCGCCTACCCGGACACCCGCGCCGTGGTGACCACCCGGCCGACCGCCGCGAGCGGCGACTGGCTGCGGTCGGAGGGCTTCGCCCCCGTGGGTCTCGAACGGATGACGCCGGCGGACCTGCGCGTCTTCGTGCAGCAGTGGCACCAGGCCGTTGCGGCTGCGCTCCGGCGGAGCGCCGTGTGCGCCGGAAGAGCTGCCGCACTACGAGCGGGCACTGATGGCGAGCCTCCAGGACCGCCCCCATCTGCGGGCGCTCGCCGCGACCCCGCTCCTGGCCGCTCTGCTGTGCGCGCTGCACCTGGGGCGGCGCGGCCGGCTGCCGCGAAACCGCATGGAGTTGTACCGCATCGCGCTGGAGTTGCTGGTGCAGCGCAGGGACGCCGAGCGCGGGGTGCCCAGCGCCCTGGACGTACGGCTGAGCCTCACGGACAAGCTGTGCCTGCTGCGCGATCTGGCCTGGCGGCTGTCGGACAACAACCGCAGCGAGATCGCCCGGGACAAGGCGCTCGGACACGTGGCGGCGAAGCTGCGGTCGATGCGCCATCTGGAGGTGGGCGGCGAACAGGCCCTGGACCATCTGGTGACCCGTTCCGGAGTGCTGCGCGCGCCCGCCGACGACCGTATCGACTTCCTGCACCGCAGCTTCCAGGAGTACCTGGCCGCTGAGGAGGCGGCGGAGGAGGACCGCATCGGCAACCTGATCGAGCGGGCCCACCTGGACACCTGGCGGGAGACCATCATCATGGCCGCCGGACACGCCAACCGCGGCCAGCGCGAGGAGCTGATCACCGGCATCCTCGACCGCGCGGACGCGGAGCGCCGTCACGCGCGTGGGTTACGGCTGCTGGCGGCGTCCTGCCTGGAGACGATGGAGTCGGTGCCGACCGGGCTCGCCGAGCAGTTGGACGTGAATCTCGGCCTGCTGGTGCCGCCCCGGCGCAAGAGCGACGCGGAGTCGCTGGCCGCGGTGGGAGACCCGGTGCTGGGCAGACTGCCGCGCTCGCTCGACGGCCTCACCAGGACCGCCGACGCTGGACAACCTGGGGTTGGGAGAGCTCCCGGCCGATCCTGAGCTGGATTTTCTGGAGCGCCTGCCCCAGCTGGAGTACGCGTCCCTCGAGGGCTCGGGGAGACTTCGAGGTCTCACGGACTCGGCCGTGATCGCTGGTCTCGGGCGGCTGCGTCTGGCGGGATTCGACCTGACCGAGCAGCTTCGGGTCCTGCCCACCGCGGTTCTCCGCGCCAAGGCTCTGTACTTCTACGACTGCGCTCTCCCCGCCGACCTCAGCCCCCTGAACGCGATCCCCTCGCTCACCACCGTGTTCTTCGGGATGTGCCACGGCCCGCATCCCGGCCCGCTGGACCTGTCCTCACTGGCGGGCCGCCCGGCCCACCCGCGCCTCACCGTCGAGGTCGGCAGGAGTCAGGTCGTCACGGGCACCGACCGGCTCGGGCCGGGCGTGCGGGTCCGCTACCTGTGAGTTCAGGGCCTGCCCAGCTCCGCGTACCGCGCCGCGAGCCGGTTCGCGCCCGCCTCCGTCAGTGTGCCGTGCAGGCGGAGGCGGGCGATGCCGCCGTCGGGGAAGATGTCGATGCGGACGTGGGTGGCGGGTGGGGCGGCGGCGAGCAGGAAGCGGTGGACGGTGTCGGGCTGGAGGGGGGTACGGGGCAGGAGTTCGGTCCAGCCGGGGGCGGTGTGGTCGGTGGGGTCGGCGCCGGTGGTGGCGTCGAGGGCGTGGAGGGCGGCCCAGCCGGGGGCGTTGCCCTTGTAGCAGCCGGTGTCGATCTCGACGGCCCGGATCTGGGCGTGTTCGGTGAGCCGGTAGCGGACCCAGTCGTGGCCCTGGTCGCGGCGGCGGCGGGTCTCCCAGCCCTCGTCCATCTTGTGGGAGCGGCCGGGCTGGATGGAGTTGGCGGGCGGGGAGTAGAAGCGGTCGGAAGCGTCCTCGGCGGCGCCGCCGTTCTCCAGGGCGGCCAGGTCGAAGGTGCCGAGGGCGGTGAGCCAGGCGGGGTCGGGGAGGACCTCGCCGTGGACGCGGAGGCGGGCGATGCCGCCGTCGGGGTGCTGACCCAGCCTGAGGTGGGTGAAGCGGCGGGCCGCCGTGACCGGGAAGCCGTTGGCCGCGTGGCCGCCGACGGGGGTGCGGGGGACGAGTTCGGTCCACCGTACGTCGTCGGACAGCAGGTCCTCCGGGGAGGGGGTGCCCGCGACCGAGGTGGCCTCGACGCTGACCGACTGGGGGTAGTTGCCGCGGAAGTGGGCGGTGTCGACGACGATGCCGTGGATGACGCCGGGGGCACCGAGGCGGATCAGGGCCCAGTCGTGGTCGTCGTCGGCGGGGTGCGGGTGGGCGGCGGAGGCGCCGCGCCGGCGGCGGGTCTCCCAGCCGTCCATGACCTTGCCCTTGTGGCCGAAGGCGGCGGGGTCGAAGTGCGGGGGCTCGGTCCGCAGCAGGTTCTCGCGCTCGGCGAAGAACTCGTCGTTGGCGGCGATGACGCTTCCGCCGAGCCGCCGGTCGGCCAGGTCCGCGAGGTGGGTGAAGGGGAGGTCCGCGGTGCGGTAGTCGGCGTACGGGTCGCCGCCGCCGTACGGGCTCGCGTCGCCGGTGAAGCGGGGGATCGGCGCGGTCATGCGGTGGGCTGCCTTTCGAGGAGTCGGCCGGTGGGTGGCGTCGGGGTGCCGTGGTCGGCGATCTTCCGGCCGCGCAGCCAGGTGGACCGTACGACGCCGTACAGGGTCCGGCCCGCGTAGGCGGTGACCTGGTTGCGGTGGTGGAGGGCGGCCGGGTCGACGGTGAAGGTCTCGTCGGGCGCGAGGACGGCGAAGTCCGCGTCGCGGCCGGGCTCGATGGCGCCCTTGTGCGCGAGGCCGACCAGGCCGGCGGGGGCGGTGGACATCCAGCGGGCGACGTCCTCCAGGGTCCTGCCGCGTCGCCGGGCCTCGGTCCAGACGGCGGGGAGGCCGAGCTGGAGGGAGGAGATGCCGCCCCAGGCCTCGCCGAAGTCGCGGGCCTTGAGGTCCGCGGTGCACGGGGAGTGGTCGGAGACGACGCAGTCGACGGTGCCGTCGGCCAGGCCCTGCCACAGCGCGTCCTGGTTGGCGGCCTCGCGGATGGGCGGGCAGCACTTGAACTCGGTGGCGCCGTCGGGGACTTCCTCGGCGGTCAGGGTGAGGAAGTGGGGGCAGGTCTCGGCGCTCACCGGGACGCCCTCGCGCCGGGCGGCGGCGATCATCGGGAGCGCTTCGGCGGAGGACAGGTGGAGGATGTGCACACGGGCGGCGTGCTCGCGCGCCAGCTCGATCAGACCCGCGACGGCCCGGTTCTCGGCCTCGCGGGGGCGTGAGGCGAGGAAGTCGGCGTAGCGGGGGCCGCTGGGTCGCGGGGCCCGGTCGATGAGGTGGGGGTCTTCGGCGTGGACGATGAGCAGGCCGCCGAAGCCCGCGATCTCGCGGAGGGCCGCGTCGAGTTCGGCGGGGGCGAGGTGGGGGAATTCGTCCACGCCGGAGTGGAGCAGGAAGCATTTGAAGCCGAGGACGCCCGCGTCGTGCAGGGGCTTGAGGTCGGGGACGTTGCCGGGGACGGCGCCGCCCCAGAAGCCGACATCGACGTGGGCCGCGGCGCGGGCGACGGCGCGCTTGGTCTCCAGGGCCCGGACGGTGGTGGTGGGCGGGACGCTGTTGAGCGGCATGTCCACGAGCGTGGTGACGCCGCCGGCCGCGGCGGCCCGGGTGGCGGAGGCGAAGCCCTCCCACTCGGTGCGCCCGGGGTCGTTGACGTGGACGTGGGTGTCGACGAGGCCGGGGAGGAGGACGTCGTCCCCGAGGTCCTCCAGGCGGGCAGCGGGCGGGAGGGCCGCGTCGTGGGGCAGAACGGCCGAGATCCTTCCGTCGACCGTGGTGACGGCGACCGAGGCGGCGCGGATGCCCTCGGGGGTCACCACGCGGGTCGAGCGAAGCACCAGATCCGGATCCGCGTCGGACACCCGCGCCCTCCGTTCGTCGACACACCAGGGGCAATACTTCCGCGAAGCGGAATCTACTTTCTGTTCGGGAGTCTTCACCGAGCCGCCTGCCTGGTCAAGCCATCCATACAATGGAAGTCGATTTTCGAACCGCAGAACCTGGCCGGCCGGGGGCGGGTAGGCTGCCCGGTGGCCGGTCGGCCGGGGCGGATCAGTCACGCGAGGGCCGGCCGCATCCGCCGCGAAAGGAAACGTCGACGTGCCGTCCGCCGAGCCCAAGACCGCCGCTGCCAGCTCCGGCGGCGTCCAGTCCCTCGAGCGCGCCTTCGATCTGCTGGAGCGGATGGCGGACGCCGGGGGCGAGGTCGGGCTGAGCGAACTCTCCGGCAGCAGCGGGCTGCCGCTGCCCACCATCCACCGCCTGATGCGCACCCTGGTCGCCTGCGGCTACGTACGCCAGCAGCCGAACCGCCGCTACGCGCTGGGCCCCCGGCTGATCCGGCTCGGCGAGAGCGCCTCCCGGCTGCTGGGCACCTGGGCCCGGCCCTATCTGGCCCGTCTGGTGGAGGAGACCGGCGAGACCGCGAACATGGCGCTGCTGGACGGCGACGAGGTGGTGTACGTCGCGCAGGTCCCCTCGCGCCACTCGATGCGGATGTTCACCGAGGTCGGGCGGCGGGTGCTGCCGCACACGACGGGTGTGGGCAAGGCGCTGCTCGCGGACGTGCCCGCCGACGAGGTGCGCGCGCTGCTGGCCCGCACCGGCATGCCGGCCTCCACCCAGAAGACGATCACCTCACCGGACGTCTTCCTGGAGGCTCTGGGACGCGTGCGGGAGCAGGGCTACGCGGTGGACGACAACGAGCAGGAGATAGGCGTGCGCTGCCTCGCGGTGGCCGTGCCCGACTCCCCCACGGCGGCCGCCATCTCGATCTCCGGCCCGGCCGGGCGGGTGACGGACGAGGCCACGGAGGACATCGTGCCGATCCTCAAGGAGGTCGCGGCCGAGCTGTCCGCCGAGCTGGCCGGCACGGGGTCCGCCTGACGGCACGGCCGGAGGGTACGTACGGCGCGACGGCGCGACGTTACGGGCCGCCGCCTCGCCCCCGGGCCGTCTCTTCCCCCCGGCCCCTCAGACCCTTCCCTCGACCCCTCCCCCGGTCCGCGGCGCGTCGCCGAACAGGTCGATCGCCGTACGGACCCCCCTCAGCGCGGGCGCCAGCGCGCTCACCGAGCCGAGCGCGCCCGCGATGAGCAGCAGCGAGCGGCGCAGGCGCGGCACTTCGGGCGCTCCCTCCCGCGTCATGGCGTCCAGTGCGGCGAGTTCGTCGTCCGCTATGGCCCGGTCCGGCAAGTCGGCCGGGTGGGCGGCCAGTTCGCGCCGCAGCCGGGCGACGGCCCGGCGCAGCTCCGTCGCTCTGGAATTCTCCTCGGTGCCGGCCACTCGCCTGTCTTCCACGACCGCGGCGCCCTCCACTGACCAGGCGCCGGGTGCCACCCGGAGCCCCATCTGATCGTCGGACATCACTGCCCTGCTCGCCCTCGCGCGCCTTTGCACGAAGCCTGCCCCCTTCTCCCCACGGCCCCTGAGCGCGCCGATCGGACGCGAGAGGCTGCGGATCAGTTAACGCCACTCTGCGCGCGACACGCCATACGGAGAGCGAAAATCAGACCGGGTGCGACGGGGGAGGCAACAGGAGACAGCGGGGGCCTCACGAAGGGACAAGCGGCAGACCATGCCCATGGATCACACATCGCAGGACACGCCACAGGACTCACCGCACGTCACACCGCAGGACACACCACACGTCACACCGCAGGTCGCCGGGTTGCTGCTGGCGGCCGGCGGGGGCAGGCGGCTGGGCGGGCGGCCGAAGGCCCTGCTGGTCCACCGGGGCCGGCCGCTGGTGGAGCACGCGGCGCGGGCGCTGCGGGAGGGCGGCTGCGCGCCGGTGCACATCGTGCTGGGCGCGGGCGCCGAGGCCGTACGGGCGGACGCCGAGCTGCCCGGGTGCGTGCTGGTCGACAATCCGGACTGGGCGGAGGGCATGGGCTCCTCGCTGCGGGCGGGCCTCGCCTCCCTGGCCGGTACGGGGGCGCGGGCGGCCCTGGTGATGCTGGTGGACCAGCCGGGGATCGGGGCCGCGGCGGTGGCCCGCGTGTCGGCGGCGTACCGCTCGCCGTCCTCCCTGGCGGCGGCGGTGTACGGCGGGCGGCGGGGCCATCCGGTGCTGTTCGGCGCCGAGCGGTGGGCGGGGGTCGCGGCGAGTGCGGCGGGCGACCGCGGGGCACGCGACTATCTGAAGGCGCATCAGTCGGCGATCGCGCTCGTCGACTGCTCCGACGTCGCCCGGGCGGACGACATCGACACACCTGAGGACCTGAAGCGCCTGGAGTGAGTCAACAGACCCCCACAGAACATTGAACTTCCACCATGAGGAAATTAGTATCCACTAACCAGAAGTCCATGTACCCCGAGATCCACGTACCCGAAGTCCACGTGCCCCGTCCGGTGCCGCCCGAGGAGTGACCGCCCATGTCCGCACCAGCGCCGTCCCCGCTGGCCATCGTCGACGCCGAGCCGCTCGAGCGGCAGGGCGAGGTGCTGACCGACTCGGCCCTGGCCTTCCTGGCCGAGCTCCACCACCGCTTCACCCCCCGCCGCGACGAACTCCTCGCGCGCCGCGCCGAGCGCCGCGCCGAGATCGCCCGAACCGGCACTCTTGACTTCCTCCCCGAGACCGCGCACATCCGCGAGGACCCCGACTGGCGCGTCGCCCCCGCCCCGGCCGCGCTCGACGACCGCCGGGTGGAGATCACCGGCCCCACGGACCGCAAGATGACCATCAACGCCCTCAACTCGGGCGCCAGGGTCTGGCTCGCCGACTTCGAGGACGCCTCCGCGCCGACCTGGGAGAACGTGGTCCTCGGCCAGCTCAACCTCATCGACGCCTATGAGCGCCGCATCGACTTCACCACCCCCGAGGGCAAGGCGTACGCGCTGCGCCCCGCCGACGAGCTGGCCACCGTCGTCGCCCGGCCGCGCGGCTGGCACCTGGACGAGCGCCATCTGCGGGCCGGGGACCGCGCGGTGCCCGGGGCCCTCGTCGACTTCGGGCTCTACTTCTTCCACAACGCCCGGCGCCTGCTCGACCAGGGCAAGGGCCCGTACTTCTACCTGCCCAAGACCGAGTCGCACCTCGAGGCCCGCCTCTGGAACGACATCTTCGTCTTCGCCCAGGACCACCTGGGCATTCCCCAGGGGACGATCCGCGCCACCGTGCTCATCGAGACGATCACCGCCGCGTACGAGATGGAGGAGATCCTCTACGAGCTGCGCGACCACGCCTCCGGGCTGAACGCGGGGCGCTGGGACTACCTCTTCTCCATCGTCAAGAACTTCCGCGACGCCGGGCCCGGCTTCGTCCTCCCCGACCGCAACGCCGTCACCATGACCGCCCCCTTCATGCGCGCCTACACCGAGCTGCTGGTCCGCACCTGCCACAAGCGCGGCGCCCACGCGATCGGCGGCATGGCGGCCTTCATCCCCTCCCGCCGCGACCCCGAGGTCAACGCCGTCGCCTTCGACAAGGTCAGGGCCGACAAGGACCGCGAGGCGAACGACGGCTTCGACGGCTCCTGGGTCGCCCACCCCGACCTGGTCCCGATCGCCCGCGCCTCCTTCGACGCGGTGCTCGGCGACAAGCCCCACCAGAAGGACCGGCTGCGCGAGGACGTCCACGTCACGGCGGCCGAGCTGATCGACATCGCCTCCCTGGAGGCCAAGCCCACCTCGGCGGGGCTGCGCAACGCGGTCCAGGTCGGCATCCGCTACATCGAGGCGTGGCTGCGCGGCTTGGGCGCGGTCGCCATCTTCAACCTGATGGAGGACGCCGCCACGGCCGAGATCTCCCGCTCCCAGATCTGGCAGTGGATCAACGCGGGGGTCGTCTTCGAGAACGGCGAGAAGGCGACGGCCGGCCTGGTCCGCGCGCTCGCCGCGGAGGAACTTGCCGCGATCCGCGAGGAGATCGGGGCGGACGCGTTCGCGGCGGGCAACTGGGAACAGGCCCACGATCTGCTGCTCAAGGTCGCGCTGGACGAGGACTACGCGGAGTTCCTGACGCTGCCGGCGTACGAACTGCTGCGCTGAGCGAAGCCCGGCCGGCGGCGCGGCCCTGGCGTGCGCCCGGCGGCGCGGGTCCGGGCGGCGCGGGCCCCGGTTCCGTAGCTCCCATTAGGCGTCGCAGTGGGTGGGCGGGAGGGCGCCGTCCTCGCCCGCCAGGGTCACCTCCGCGCCGCCGTCGCCGCCCTCGGCGTACGCGACCGTGCAGACCACCTGGCGCCGGGCCGTCTCGCTGAGGTCCCGCACCGCGAGCGGGAGGTGGACCAGCACGTCGCGGGGGGACCACTTCATCGCCGGCCGCTCCTTCGGCCGGGGCAGCCGGGTGCGCAGACCCGCCGCGCGCTCCCCGTCCGACGGGCCGGCGAACAGCGCGGCGAGGACCTCGTCGCCGAGCGGCGGCCCGACCGCCTGGCCACTCCAGACGGCCTGGCCGCTTCCGTCGCCCCCGACCCGCCTCGCCACCGGCATCAGACGGCCCTCGGGGGAGACGAAGAACAGGAGCAGCCGCTGCTCGTCGGCGGGGAAGACGGTGACGGTGGCGGGGCCGCCGGCCTCGATGACATCGCTCCCCCGCACCCCGCAGCCGGTCAGCGGCGCGACCGCCATGACGCAGGCCGCGGCCGCGCGGGCCGCGGCGGCACCACGGCGCTTCACTCCCTCACCTCTCCGCCGGTCACCTCTCCGCCGGTCACCTCTCCGCCGGTCAGGGGGATCTCCACGGTGAAGACGGCGCCCCCCTGCGGGCCGTTCGCCGCCCGGATCGTACCGCCGTGCAGCCGCACGTTCTCCAGGGTGATGGCGAGGCCGAGGCCGCTGCCCTCCGAGCGGGTGCGGGCGGAGTCCGCCTTGTAGAAGCGGTCGAAGATATGCGGCAGCACCTCCGGGCGGATGCCGGGGCCGCTGTCGGCGACCTCGGTGACCAGCCGCGTCCCCTCGCCGTGCGCCTCCGGCGCCCTCCGCAGCCGTACGGTCACCGGCGCGCCGCCGTGTCGCAGCGCGTTACCGACGAGGTTGGCGACGACGATGTCGAAGCGCCGCGGGTCGAGCCGGGCCCGGATGCCGTCGGGCAGCTCGGTGACGATCCGGTCCGGGTCGGTCCAGCGGCGGATCGTCAGGGTCTTGCGGATGGTCTGGGCGACGTCGACCTCGTCGGTGTTCAGCTCGGCGGCCCGGGCGTCGAAGCGGGAGATCTCCATCAGGTCCTCGACGAGGACCGCGAGCTTGCCGGTCTCCGCGCTGATCAGCCGGACGGCGGCCGCCGTGTCGGGGGCCAGCCGGGCCGCGTCCTCGTCCAGCACCTCGGTGACCGCGAGCATGCCGGCCAGCGGGGTGCGCAGCTCGTGGGAGACGTCGGAGGCGAAGCGGCGGGCGCGCGCCTCGGCGTCCCGCAGCTCGCCGACGGAGCGCTCCAGCGCGATCGCGGACTCGTTGAAGGTGCGGGCGAGGTCGGCGAGTTCGTCGCCGCCCTTGACCTGGATCCGGGTGTCGAGGCGGCCCCGGCCCATGCTCTGCGAGGCCTTCCGCAGGTCGCGGACCGGGCGCAGCACGCTGCGCGCGGCCAGCAGCGCGGGGATGATCGCCACCGCGAGCCCGGGCAGGGCCCCGTCGCGGGCGGCGGTGACCATGGACCGGACGTTGGCCTCCTCGTCGCTCAGCGGCATCACGGCGTACAGCACCAGACCGGTGGGGCGTACGGTCGTCCCGGCGCGGAAGACGGTCGGGACGGCCACGGTCAGCCAGGGCTCGCCGTGCTTCTCGACCCGCTGGAAGCCGCCGTGGGGGTTGGCGAGCGCGGCGCGGCGCAGCTGCGGGGTGATGACGGTGGACACCGGGCTGGTGCCGGAGGAGACCCGGATGGATCCGTATTCGGCGAAGACCACCCAGGGGTGGGGCTTGCCCTGCCGGGCGAGCGCGCGCAGCTGCTCCTGGAGGGACTGGGGCTCGATGGGCAGCGGGGTGGCCATGTCGCTGACCCGCTCCCGGAAGGAGGAGACGGCCGTGTCCTGGGCCTGTTCGAGGATGGCGGTGCGGGCCTTGCGGTAGGTGAGGGTCGCGGTGGTCCCGGCGCTGACCGCGGCGACCAGCAGGAAGGCGAGCACGAGCCGGGTGCGCAGCCCGGCGCGGGCTCTCCAGCGGGCCACCCGCGGGCTCACAGGGGTCCGAAGCGGTAGCCGAAGCCCCGCAGGGTCTGTATGTAACGCGGGCTGCCGGGCACGTCCTCGATCTTGTGGCGCAGCCGCCGTACGCAGGCGTCGACCAGGCGGGCGTCGCCGTGGTAGCTGTGCTCCCAGACCTGTTCGAGCAACTGCTGGCGGCTGAAGACCTGTTCGGGCGCGGCGGTCAGGTAGAGCAGCAGCCTCAGCTCGGAGGGGGCGAGCGCGAGGCGTTCGCCGGCCTTGGCCACGGTCAGCCCGGCGCGGTCGATGGCGAGGTCGCCGTGGAACTCGACGGCGGGGCGGCCGCCGGGCTCCTCGATGCGGCGCAGCACGGCCCGGATGCGGGCCTCGATGACCTCGGTGCGGGCGGGTTTGACGATGTAGTCGTCGGCCCCGGCCTCCAGCCCGACGACCACGTCGAAGTCGTCGCCGCGCGCGGTGAGCATGATGATCGGGAGCTGGCTGCCCTCGCGGACCCGACGGCACACCTGGACCCCGTTGACACCGGGCAGCATGAGGTCCAGGAGCAGCAGATCGGGCCGGAACTCCTGGATGGCGGTGAGTCCGGCCTCGCCGGTGGCGGCGGTGCGCACCTCGTGCCCGCGGCGGCGCAGGCCGAGTTCGATCCCTTCGCGGACGGAGGGGTCGTCTTCTACGAGAAGGACGCGTGGCATGTGCGGAGTATTCCATTCCAGCAGGTGGGGGGCGGTACGTGGGGTCAGGCGCGGCGGCCGAGCCTGCGGGCCAGGGACCGCCGGGCGGCGTCCAGTTCGGTCAGCCGCATCGGGCCGGCCAGGGTCGCGAAGACCAGCAGGATGGCCGCCGCGCCCACCGCCGCGGCGGCGAACGGCCCCAGGGGCGTGGCGCGGGTGGCCGCGAACTCGCCGAGGGCGGCGGCCGGCAGGGCCGCCAGCAGCAGCCTGGCCAGCGCGGCCACGGACGGCGAGCGCCACAGCCCGGCGCGCCGTGCCCGGGCCCTCGCCCTCGCCCTCGCCTTGCGACGCCTGCCCGGTGGGGCGGCCGTCGGCGGGAGCCTGCGGTTCAGCACGTACGCGGTGACCGCCCAGCCCGCGTACAGCGCCACCGAGTAGGCCCCGGCCATCCCGGTGACCGCCCACCGCGCGGGCAGCAGCAGATAAGCGGCCACGGACAGCCCGGCGTTGAGCCCGGAGATCACCAGGTTGAGCAGGAAGGGCGTGCGGGTGTCGGAGAGCGCGTAGAAGGCGCGGGAGAGGACGTACTGCCCGGAGAAGGCCACGAGGCCGGGCGCGAACGCCATCAGCGTCCCCGCCATGGCCGCGATGTCGTCGGCGTCGGTCCTGCCGTACTGGAAGACCGCCGCCATCACCGGCCCGGCGAGCGCGTAGAGCGCGCAGGCGGCGGGAACGACGGCGGCGGCGCTGCCGCGCAGGGCGTACGACACGTCCCGCCGCACGGCGGCCAGGTCGCCGTCGGCCGCCGCCCCGCTCATCCGCGGCATCAGCGCGGTGACCAGCGAGACGGTCACGATCCCGTGCGGCACGGCCCACAGCAGATACGCGTTGTTGTACGCGCTGAACCCGGCGCCGTCGGTCCCCGCGGCCGCGGCGCGCTCCCCGGCCATGGTGGCCAGCCAGGTCACCGCCCAGTACGCGAGCTGGTTGGTGAACACCAGCAGCACCAGCCAGCCGGCCGAGCGCAGCGGCCGGGACAGCCCGCTGCCCCGCCAGTCGAACCGCGGCCGCCAGCGGAAGCGCGCCGCGCGCAGGGACGGCAGCAGCGCCAGCGCCTGGGCGGCGATGCCCGCGGTGGTGCCCCAGCCGAGCAGCGCGGTCTCGCCGGGGGTGAGCGTGCCGCCGGTGGCGGCGGTCGCCAGGTACAGGGCGAAGACGGCGATGACGACGACGTTGTTGAGGACCGGGGTCCACATCATCGCGCCGAACCGGCCCCGGGCGTTCAGCACTTGCCCGAGCAGGGTGAACAGGCCGAGGAAGAAGATCTGCGGCAGGCAGTAGCGGGCGAAGGCGACCGTCATGGTGGCCTGCGCGCCCGTGTAGTCGGTGTACGCCGCGACGATTGCGGGCGCGGCGATCACGGCCCCCGCCGTGATCAGCAGCAGGGCCGTCGTGCAGACGGTGAGCAGCCGATCGGTGTACGCGGCCCCGCCGTCGGCGTGCTCCTTGGCTGCCTTGACCAGCTCGGGCACGAAGACGGCGTTGAGCGCGCCGCCCAGGAGCAGGGTGTAGAGGATGTTGGGCACCGAGTTGCCGACCGCGTAGCCGTCGGCGGCAAGACCCACGCCCAGGGCCGCGGCGACGACGGCGGAGCGTACGAATCCGGTGGCGCGGGAGACCAGGGAACCGGCGGCCATGAGGGCCCCGCTGCGCAGCACGGACGCGGACCGCCCGGCCCCCTCGGCCGCGCCGCCCGCCTGGGCCGCCTCACCCGCCTGGGTCACGTCCGCCGCCCCGTCCACCTGGGTCACGTCCGCCGCGTCGGCCGGCGGGGGCGGCGGGCTCGCAGGGCCGGCGGGGCCGGCGGGGCTCGTGGGGGCGCTCATCGGCGGGCCAGGTACAGCTGGAAGGCGCGATGGAGCGCGTGGTTGGCGGTGCCGCTCAATGGTGTCTCCCACTCCCCCAGCGTCTCGACGGCCTGCCCTCCGGTGCCGAGCTTCCAGCGCAGCAGCCCGAACGGGCGGTCGTCGGGGTCGAGTGTGGAGGGTACCCCGCGCATGTCGTACACCTCCGCGCCCTGGGCGTGGGCGTCCAGCATCATCTGCCACTGGAGGGCGTTGGAGGGGCGGACCTCGCGGCGGTGGTCGGCCGAGGCGCCGGTCTGGTACCAGACCCGCCGGCCCACCGTGATCATGGTGTGGGCGGCGAGGATCTCGCCCCGGTGCCGGGCGAGGTAGAGCCTCATCCGGCCCGGCTGCTCGGCGTTGAGGGCCGCGTACTGGCGCTCGTAGTACGCCAGGGAGCGGCCGAGGCGGAAGCCGTCGCGCTCCTCGGTGATCCGCAGCAGCCGGTAGAACTCCGGGAGTTCGGCGGGCCCGCCCAGCTCCACCCGCACGCCCGACTTGTGGGCCCGGCGGATGTTGCGCCGCCACTCCTGGTTCAGCCCGCTCCACAGGTCCTCGGGCCCGCGCCCGGCCAGCGGCACCCGGAAGACGTAGCGGGGCTGCGCGTCCCCGGCCGCCTCCCCGTCGTCGCCGCAGCGCCGCCAGCCGCGGGCCCGCAGCCGCTCGGCCACCGCGGTGCCCAGCGGATCGACCTCGCAGGCGAGCACGTCGGACAGGCGGCGCCCGGGGCCGGTGTGCGCCTTGAGCGCGGCGGCGTTCCAGCTGCGGTAGGCGGGCGTGGGCCCGATGCGCACGGCGAACGCGCCGCAGGAGCGCAGATGGCGCAGCAGCGGGGCGAGCCAGCCGTCGATGTCCGGGTCGGTCCAGTCGGCGACGGGCCCCTCGGGCAGATAGGCGAAGTACTTCCGGGTGCCGGGGAACTGGCGCAGCAGCACCAGCGCCACTCCGCTGAGCTCCCCCGCGCCGGGGCCGCTCTCCGGGCCCCAGCCGAGCAGCCGGGCCTGCCAGCCCTGCTTCACCTCGGCCCAGGACGGGCACTGCAGAAAGCCCGGGCCCAGAGCGGAGCCGGTGCGGGATGCCAGAAAGGCGCGGTACGCCTCGGGGTCGACGGGGCCCAGCCGGACGTCCTGCCGACGGCAGCCGGCCGTCACGAGCAGCGCTGACACTGCACCTCCTCGGGTGCCGTTTTCGATGGGAACGCGAGGAAGGTTCACAGCCGCCAATGACCGCGCCGCGCGGCCAATGTGACCGGACGATGACCGTTTCTCTGCAGCTTCCGTCACATGACCGCCACGGCCACTTCCGGCGCCTTTCGCGGCTTAGAGTCCCGAGCGTCCCGTCATCTCCCTTCACTCCACGGAGGTTTCCGTTGCGCCAGATACGTGTGGGCGCCACCGCCACCGCCACGGCCGCCGCCCTGCTGGCCGCCGCGCTGACCGGCTGTTCCTCCGGCGGCTCGGCCCCGGCGAAGGCGGACGCGAAGGTCGGCGGCGGAGGCCGGGACGGCAAGGCGGTGACGGTCACCGTCACACCCCGGCGGGCCGGCGAGCCGGTCAAGGTCGCCGCGAGCGGCGGCACCCTCGACTCGGTGACCGTCACCGACGGCCGGGGCGGCAGGCTCACCGGCACGATGTCGCGGCACGGCCGGATCTGGACCTCGGACCGCAACGCCGCGCCCGGCACCACCTACACCGTCAAGGCGACCACCCGCGCCGAGGGCGGCACGGCGGGCAGCGCCCGGTCCTCCTTCACCACCCCCGCCGCGGACCTGGTCAACAAGGTGGACTGGCGGCCGGGCGACGCCACCACGGTCGGCGTGGCACAGCCGATCTCCCTGGTCTTCGACCGCCCGGTGAAGGACAAGGCGGCCGTGGAGAAGCAGCTCGAGGTCACCACCTCGAACAACACCGAGGGGTCGTGGGGCTGGATGAAGGACCGGTCCGGCAAGGACCGGGTGGACTGGCGGCCCAAGGAGTACTGGCGCCCCGGCACCAAAGTCACCCTGGACGCCCGGCTGAACGGCACCGACTCGGGCGAGGGCGGCGGCTGGTTCGTCCGCGACTACAAGCTCGGCTTCACCATCGGCGCCCGGCAGGTGGTCAAGGTCGACCTCGACAGCAAGCGGCTCACCCTGGAGCGCGACGGCAAGGCGGTGCGCACCTTCCCGGTCTCCGGCGGCACCCCCGGCCCCGACACCGGCTCCTGGCGGGGCACGGAGGTGCTGATGGCCAAGGAGGGCACCATCCGGATGAACTCCGAGACCGTCGGCCTCGGCAACGCCTACGACGAGATGGTCGACTACTCGATGCGGCTGACCTGGTCGGGGACGTACGCGCACGCCGCGCCCTGGAACGCGGCCTACTTCGGCAAGGCCAACAGGAGCCACGGCTGCATCGGCATGAGCGACGCCGACGCGGCATGGCTGTACGAGCGCGCCCGGGTCGGCGACCCGTTCGAGGTCAAGGGCGCGGAGACCAAGGGGCGGGTGGCGCTGAACAACGGCTTCGGCGACTGGAACGTCGGGTGGGAGGAGTGGCGGGCCAAGAGCGCCCTGCGCTGAGCGCGCGGCGGCCACGGACCCCCGGCCGGGAGCCGTCCTTCCCGGCCACCACTCGGCTCCGTCCCTCTCCCCCGTCTCAGGCGTCGGCGGCGATACGGGCGAGGCGGCGGGCCTCGTCGCGGGCGCGCCGGGCGATGTCGTCCTCGTCGGCGGTGACCAGCCGGCCCGCCTCCACCACCGGGCGGCCGTTCACCAGGGACAGGGTCACCGGCGCCGGCGCGCCGAGGACCAGCGCCGCGACCGGGTCGGCGATCGTGGAGTGGCCGAGCCCGTCCAGCTTCCACAGCACCAGGTCGGCCAGCTTGCCCGACTCCAGGGAGCCGATCTCGTCCTGGCGGCCGAGCACCCGAGCCCCGCCGTAGGTGCCCAGGCGCAGCGCCTGACGGACGTTCAGCGCCGCCTCCCGGTGCGGGCCCAGCCGGCCCACCAGCAGGGCGTTGCGCAGTTCGGTGTGCAGCTCGCCGGACTCGTTGGAGGCGGTGCCGTCCACGCCCAGGCCCACCGGCACCCCGGCGGCCAGCAGGTCGGGGACGCGCGCGAGGCCCGCGGCCAGGCGGGCGTTGGAGGAGGGGCAGTGTGCCACGCCGGTGCCGGTGCGGGCGAAGGCGGCGATGTCGTCGTCGGTCATGTGGACGCAGTGCGCCATCCACACGTCCTCGCCCAGCCAGCCCGTCGACTCGAAGTAGTCGGTCGGGCCCATCCCGAACTTCTCGTGGCAGAACTTCTCCTCCTCCACCGTCTCCGAGCCGTGGGTGTGCAGCCGTACGCCCTTGCGGCGGGCCAGGGCCGCGGCCTCGCGGAGCAGTTCGGTGGACACGGAGAAGGGCGAGCAGGGCGCGACCGCGATCCGCAGCATGGAGTCGAAGGACGGGTCGTGGTGGGTGTCGACCGCTTCCTCGGTGGCGCGCAGCGCCTCTTCTATGCTCTCGACGGCGAAGTCCGGCGGCAGCCCGCCGCTCGATTCGCCGAGGTCCATGGAGCCGCGTGCGGCCGTGAACCGCACGCCCAGCTCGCGGGCCGCGCGGATCTCGGCGCCCAGCAGATCGCCCGCGCCGCGCGGGAAGACGTAGTGGTGGTCCATGGCGCAGGTGACGCCGCCGCGGACCATCATGGCCAGCGACGCGCGCGCCGCCTCGTACACCATCGGCTCGTCGATCCGCGCCCAGGTCGGGTAGAGCGCGACCAGCCAGTCGAAGAGGTTGCTGTCCTGGGCCAGGCCGCGGGTGAGCCACTGGTAGAAGTGGTGGTGGGTGTTGACCAGGCCGGGGGTCGCCAGGTGTCCGGTGCCGTCGATCCGGCGGACCACCCCGTCGAGACCGGCGGGCGCGGGGCCGGCGCCCACCGCCTCCAGTCGGTTGCCCGCGACGACGACATGGCCGTCGGCGTGCTCGGTGCCGTGGGCGTCCACGGTCGCGACGGCGCAGTTCTCGATGACGATGCGGTTCACGTGGGGAGCGCCCTTCAGTCGGTGGCGATCCGGGGCGGGACGCCGTCCCGCAGGACCGTGGCCTCGATGAGGCCGTATGGCCGGTCGGCGGCGAAGTACACCTCATTGTCGTTCTCGAGCCCGAAGGGCTCCAGATCGACCAGGAAGTGGTGCTTGTTGGGCAGCGAGAGCCGTATCTCGTCGATCGCGGGAGAGTTCTCGATCACGCGCTCGCCCATCCGGTACAGCGTCTGCTGGAGCGAGAGCGAGTACGTCTCGGCGAAGGCGGCCAGCAGGTCGCGTCTGGCCCCGGCGTACGCCCGGTCCCAGTCCGGCGCCGGCTCGCGCTCGTCGCTCCAGCCGTAGCGCCACCGGGCGTGTACGTCGGTGGCGAGGATGCGGTCGCGCGCCTCCGGGAGGGTGGTGTACTCGTCCTTGACGAACCCCCGGAACTCCGAGTCGGTGGAGTTCAGGACGGTCAGGTCGGTCAGCCCGGAGACCACCTCCCACCGCTCGCCGTCGTGGACCACCTGGGTGGTGCGGGTCTCCTGGCCCCGGCGCACGAAGGAGTGCCGGGGCGTCCCGGGGGTCTCGATCCGGTCCCAGCCGTACTCCTCGATCCGGATCCGGGCGGTGTGGATGGCGGCCTGGCCGGTGACGAAGTGGCGGGCGAGCCGGATGGCGAACTGCTCGGGCGAGGCGATGCCGTGCCGCTTGGCGAAGGCGAACACGGTGTTCTTGGTGGTGTCGGTCGGCAGGACGTTGGCGTTGCTGCCGGAGAGGTGGACCTCGTCCATGTCGCCGGAGAGCGCCACCGACACGCTGAGGTCCTTGATGTGGTGGACGGGTCCGTCCCGCACGATCCTGACGACGCGGGTTTCCGCCTTGCCGTACTGGTTCTGGCCGAGCGTGGGCATCGGTGCTAGCTCCCTCGGTATACGGAGTAGCCGAACGGGTTGAGCAGCAGGGGCACGTGGTAGTGCTGCCCGGGCTCGACGGCGAAGACCACCGCCACCTCCGGGAAGAAGGCTCCGGCGCGCCGCCCGCCTGCCGACGCGTGTCCGGCGCGGTCCAGGTACGGCTCGACCTCGAACCGCAGCCGCGCGTGGGCGGTGGACCCGGGGAGGGCGGGCAGGTCCTTGCAGCGGCCGTCGGCGTCGGTCCTGGAGACGGCGTGGGCCGTCCAGGGCGCGTCGCCCGCGGGGCGGACGGACAGCTCGACGGCCACGCCGGCGGCCGGGCGGCCGAGGGTGGTGTCCAGGATGTGCGTGGACACGGAGGTGCGCGCGCCGGATGCCGTGGCCATCACCCCTGCCCTCCTTCTTCCCGCTCGTCCCTGACGCCCTCGTCCCTGACGTCCTCGTACCGGAGACCCTCATCGCCTACGAGCCGGGCCAGCCGGATGCGATTGATCCTGCCCAGCTCGGTGCGGACGATGTCGCGTTCGGTGTCCGGGTCGTTGCCGATCCGCCTTTTGAGCGCCGCCAGCATCTCCTGGCCACCGCGCCCGGTGGCGCAGATGAGGAAGACATGCCCGTGGCGCTCCTGGTAGGCCAGGTTCAGTTCCAGCAGCTCCGCGCGCTCGGCCTCCCCCACCCCGCTCTGCTCACGCGCCGAGGCGGCGTCGCCGGGGCGCGGCCGCCCGATGGGCGGGTGCCCGGCCATCGCCTCGGCGAGGTCGGCGTCGGTCAGCCCCGCCACGGCGTCCTCGGCAGCGGCCAGCAGCGCGGCCACGCTGCCGTACGGCCGTCCGGCGGCCACCGCCGCCGCCCACGCCCGGCTGGCGCACACCTCGCGCAGCAGCGCGGCCACGCCCGGCTCGTCCGCTGCGTTGAACCGGGCCAGCCCCGGCGGAGCGCTGGAAGTCACACCGGCAAGCTAGGAGCCGCCCCCGACGAGCGTCAACAGTTTGTTGAAAAGTTGCTGCCGCGGCGCGCCGCCACGCCCGCCCGGACGGCGGCCCCCGGGCCGGAAATCAGCGTGCCCGACGGCTGTACGGCGGGGCAGGATGAGCCCCATGAGCGATGAGGCGCACGCGGTGAGCGGACGGGAGACGGCCGGCGCGGGGCGTCCGCTGGCCCTGGTCACCGGGGCGGGCCGGCGGGAGGGCATCGCCGCGGCCGTCGCCCTGGGCCTGGCGGAGACCGGCTGGGACGTGGCCTTCAGCCACTGGGCGCCGTACGACCGCAGGATGCCCTGGGGAGAGCAGCCGGAGGCCGCCGGGGAGCTGCGCGAGCGGCTGGGCGGGCTCGGAGCGCGCTCGATGGCGATCGAGGCCGACCTGAGCGACCCGTCCGTCCCGGCGGAGCTGTTCGACGCGGTCGAGAAGGAGCTGGGCCAGGTCACCGCCCTGGTGCTCTGCCACTGCGAATCCGTCGACTCGGGCCTGCTGAACACCTCCCTCGAGAGCTTCGACCTGCACTTCGCGGTCAACGCGCGGGCGACCTGGCTGCTGATCAAGGAGTACGGGCTGAGGTTCCGCGGCACCCCGGGCACCGGCCGCATCGTCAGCCTGACCAGCGACCACACGGCGGGCAACCTCCCCTACGGAGCCAGCAAGGGGGCCATGGACCGCATCACCCTGGCCGCCGCCCGCGAGCTCGCCCACCTCGGCGTGACCGCGAACGCCGTCAACCCCGGGCCGACGGACACCGGCTGGATGACCGAGCAGCAGAAGGCCGACCTCGCCCGCGCCACCCCGCTGGGCCGCCTCGGAATGCCCCAGGACTGCGCCAACCTGGTCACCTTCCTGTGCTCCGAACGGGGCGGCTGGGTCAACGGCCAACTGCTGCACAGCAACGGCGGCCTGGCCTGAACACCCCCGGTGCCGCCCCAGGCCCGGCCGCGCGGACTGCCCCCTACGCGCCGCCCGCCCCACCCCGCTCTTCCGGGCCACCCGCGCCGGGTCCGGCCGCCCGCTCGGCGTTCTCGCGGTTGAGGTAGTTGTAGACCGTGAAGCGGCTGACGCCGAGCGCGGTGGCGACCGTCTCCACGCCGTGGCGCATCGAGAACGCGCCGCGCTGTTCGAGGACGCGGACGACGGACTGCTTGGTTCTGCGGTCCAGGTCACGCAGCGGAACGCCGTGGCGGCGGCGGAGCTCGGCGAGGATGTGGTCGAGCGAGGCGGACAAGTGAGGGAGGCGCACGGCCACGACCGCCCGGCCCTCCCAGGAGAGGACCACGTCGTCGCCCTGGGCGCGGTCCGGGGCGATCAGCTCGCCGCCTATGGCGTCCACCAGCGGCTTGACGGCGGTGACGAAGGGCTCGTCGGCGGGAGGGGTCACCTGCCCCCCTCCCCCGGCCCGCCCCGGGCCGCGGCCGCGTCCGCGTCGGTATCCGCGTCCGTGTCCGTGTCCCCGTCCATGTCCGCTTCCGCGTCCGCGTCCGCGATGACGTTCACCTGGAGCGAGACCCGGGTGGCGCCCGCCGCCAAGGAGGTGCGGAGCAGCTCGTCGATGGTGGCCAGCACGCTCTCCGCCCGGCCCTCCGCCGTGTTGCCGAACGGGCCGACGTCGACGGAGTCCAGCGCGGCACCCTGCACGATCCCGCGGGCCGCCACCGCGTGCGGGGGCACCTCGTCGAGGTCGAACGGCTCGGTGGTGAACTCAACCCTCAGTCTCACGCCGACAACCTACTGCGTCCGCGTGGCGGGCGTCACCAGCCGTCCCCGGGCCCGGCGAGGGCCTTGGCACGGCGCCTTAACACGGCGGTCGGCCCGCCGGGCACGGAACCCCCAACTCGCTGCCGGGAGCCGCCCGCTTCATGGAGCATGGGCCGATACCTCTCGGAGCGATCTCCTCGGAGGAGCAGATGACAGAGAGCGTGCCGGTGCGCTGCCCCGCCTGCCGCCGCGAGCAGTCGTTCACCCCGCCCACCTACCCGTGCTCGTGCGGGGCGCCGCTCACCCTGCCCGTGCTGCGCGACGGCATCCCGCAGGAGATCGGACACCGTACCTGGGAGGACACCTGGGTGGTGGCCACCTGCGCCATGTGCGGCCTGCAGGGCCACTGGCCCCAGCCGGAGTTCGGCTGCGCGTGCGGCGCGCTGGTGCGCGTGCCGGTGGCGCCGGCGCCCGCGGACCGGGCCACGGACCGCCCCGCGGACCGGCCCCCGGCCGCGCCGCGCCCGGCCTTCCGGCCGGTGACGATCCGTACCGCGCGGGACGCGGTGACCGCCGCCGCGCAGTATCTGACGTGGCTGGGCTTCCGGGAGGTGCGGAGGCCAGAGGGCAAGGCGGCGTCCGTGGACCTGTGCGGGCCGGGCCTGGTCGCCCGGGTGGACCCGACCACCCGGCCCACCTCGCTGCGCGACGTCGAGTGCCTGTGGCTGACCGCGCTCAACGAGTCCGCCGCCGGCGTCTTCTTCTCGCTCGCGGGCTATGCCAGGGACGCGCGGGCGCGCGCCGACGCGCTGCACATCCCGCTGTTCGTCATGGATCTGACCGGCACCCCACAGCCCGTCAACGATCCGGCGGACTCGCTGACCCGGGTGGGCCCTGCCGAGCGGTGAGCCAAGACGGCGGGGATCGGAGGCGGCGGGGATCCGGGGCGACAAGAATCCAAGGCGGCGCGGCTCCACGGCCGTTCACGCGTGTTCCGCGTTCGGCCCTTGTTCATTATGACCCGGCGGAGGGCCCTCGGGCCTCCCCTCGGAGGATGATCTTGGAGCCCGTGCGACGCCCTACGGTGGTGGCCGACCCCATTCGGCGGTCGATCCCCTTGTCCCACGACACCACGGAGCGATGCCCCATGCCCTCGCCCACCCCTGACTCCCCCGTCGAGCTCACCGTCGAGCGCGGCGACCTGACGCTGGCCGTACGCGACCACGGCGGCACCGGCACCCCCCTGCTGCTGCTCCACGGAGCCTCCCGCACCCTCGCCGACTGGTCGGTCGCCGCGGCCGACCTCGCCACCGACCACCGCGTCGTCTCGATGGACCTGCGCGCCCACGGCCGCTCCGGCCCCGGCGACCCGCCCTGGACGTTCCCCGCCGTGGTGGAGGACGTCGAGGCCGTGCTGGACGCCTGCGGCATCCCCGAGGCCATACCGGTCGGCCACTCCCTCGGCGGCATGGTCGCCGCGCTGTACGCGGAGGCCCACCCGCGCACCCCCGCCGCCGTCAACCTCGACGGCGTCGGCCAGGGCCGCCCCGAGCAGTACGTGGGCCTCGACCGGGAGACCGTGCTCGAGGGTCTGGCCCGCGCCCGCCGGTTCTCCGAGGCCGCGATGGGCAGGACCTTTCCGCCGGAGGCGCTGGAGACCACCGTGCTCGCCCAGCAGGCGGCGATGGCGAAGGCGCTGGGCATCGCGCCCGAGGTGCTCGACGAGGGCGTCCGGCGCGCGCTCGGCGAGACCCCGGACGGGCAGCTGTATCTGCGGCCGGAGCGGCAGCGCGCCCTCGACATGCTCGACCGGATGAACGAGGTGGACCTCTTCCCCGTCTACCGCCGCCTCGACCGCCCGGTGCTGGTCGTCCGGGCGGGCCGGCTGGTGGCGCAGGGCGGCGAGCTGGCGTGGTTCGACGAGCTGATGGCCGCGTACGTCAAGGGGCTCGACCGCGACCTGGGCGAGCTGGCCGCCGCGCACCCGCACCTCACCGTGCGGACGCTGGACGCGTCGCACGCGATGCTCCTGGAGTGCCCGCGGGAGGTCGCCGGGCTGGTGCGCTCCTTCACCTCGGCGGTGCGCTCGCGCTCGTGAGGGACTCCTCGAGGGGCTCGAGGGTCGCCTCGATGCTGCTCGCCCGTGGCCACCGCGGGTCCTGCCCGGCCAGGCGGGCGTACACCCGCTGCCAGGCCGCGTCCGGGTCGTCGCTGCCGTCGAGGTGGGTGGCGACCAGCCCGGCGACCCGCTCGGCGGCGGCCCTGGCCGGGGCCGGGGCGTCGGCGCGGCGGAGGGCGCTGCCGAGGTAGCCGAGGATCCGGTCGGCGGGGGCCGCGAGGGCGACCAGGTCATCGACGGTCAGCAGGCCGTCGGCCAGCAGCCGGTCGGCGCGCGGGGTGATGGCCCGCCAGTCGGCGGCGCCGAGGCCGTGCCGGGCCATGCCGCGGGCGATCTCGGCGTCCCGGGCGGGGCGCCGGCGGCGGCTGCCGCGCCGGTCGCCGAGGATCGCGTCGGCGTGGCGCGCGGCGACGGCGGACGGGGTCGCGGCATGGCCGACCACCGCCGGCCAGAAGGCGAACGGCTCGCGGGCGTGCTCGGCCTCCAGCTCCTCCCAGTCGATGTCCGGGAAGAGGGCGACGAGCCGGTCGGTGTCGGCGAAGCCCAAGGTGGTGCGGACCTTGCGCAGCCGGCCCGCCAGCTTCTTCGTCGTCAGCTCGCGCCGCGCCCGCTCCTCCAGCGTGGCGAGGGGGTCGGCGGAGGCGAGGGCCTGCCGGCACATCCTGGTGACGGCCGGGCCCACCCGGCCGGTGGCCAGCAGCGCGGACAGGCCCCCGGGGCCGCCGCACCGCAGCGTGTTCAGGCAGCCGACGAGCTGCTCGGCGGTCTTGAACCGCCCGTGGTCGTGGGCGAACGCGGCCCCGATCAGCTCCGGTTCGGCCGCGTGCAGCAGGTCGGGATACGCGTTGCCCGGGATGCGCGACACGTACGGGGCGAGCGGCACCGAGCCGTCCAGCACCTGCCGGGCCTCCTCCGGGCCGAGGGAGAAGTGCGGGGCGAGCAGGCCGAGGTGGACCTCGGGGTCGCCGTGGGCGCGCAGGGCGCGATGGGTGGGCGGGTCGAGATCCCGCCACTCCGCCAGCATCACCAGCGCCTCGCGGTCGCCGCGCCCGATCAGATGCTCGACGACGGCCCGGGGCGCGGGCTTCCGCTGGGCGACCACGTACAGCGCGAGCAGCCATCCGGTGTGGTCGGGCAGCAGCGGCAGGAGGGCGTCCAGGACCTTGGCGTCGGGGGCCCGCCGCAGCACCTCCCCGGCCGGCCAGGTCCACTCGCGCCAACTCAGCAGCTTCTCCCGGTCGCGGCCGGTGACCTTGCCGTACGGGACGATCCGCGCCGGGTCGGGAAGGGTGCCGGCGGCGCGCGCCAGCAGGTCGGGCCAGGTGGCGTCGCGGTCGGCGCCGGGGAGGGTGCGCACCTCCTCCACGGCGGTCGCGAGCCGCAGCCAGGCGTCCGTGTCGGCGCCGAGCGCGCCGGCCAGGAAGGTGCGCAGCGTCCGCTCCAGCCCGTGCATGGCCGGGGACGCGGACCGGTGCTCCACCGGCATGGTGTACCGGGCGGGGATGGCGGCGAGCAGGTCCGGGCCGGTGATCGTGCCCGCGAGCCAGGCCGTGTCCAGCTCGCCGCGGAGCGTTTCGTTGACGCCCAGCTTGTCGCTCCAGACGTGGTCCTCGCGGAGCCGCTTGAGCGCCCGGTGGGGGTCTGGCTCCGGCGCCGGCCGCAGCGGGTCGGCGATCCCCCGGCCGTCCCAGGCCGCCCAGGCGTCGCGCACCCATGCGGGGAACCGGGCGCCGGGCCAGAAGGTGACGTGCGTGGCGGCCAGGAGGCGCAGCACGCCTTCGTCGGCGGGCGGCGGAGGGGCGCCCCGGGAGAGCCCGCGCAGGGTGTCGATCGCGGCCAGTGCCGAACGCCGTGCCATCAGTGCCCCCGTGGTGCCCCGTCATACCGCTTGTGTGCCGGGGACGATTCCACCACGGGGCACTGACAGCCGGGCCGTTACCCCGGCGCGGGGGCGGATCGGCGCGAGGGTGCGTCAGCGCAGGGGAACCGCCTGGGTGTCGGCGGCGTCCGTACGGGCGTCCCGCAGCCGGACCGCGTCCCCGATGCCCGCCTCGCGCAGCTCGACCTTGCGGACCTTGCCGCTGACGGTCCTCGGGAAGGCCTCCATGATGCGCAGATAGCGGGGCACCTTGTAGTGCGCGAGGCGGCCCCGGCAGAAGCGGGCCAGCTCGTCACGGCTGAGCGACCTGGCGCCCTCCCGCAGGATGACGCAGGCCAGGATCTCCTCGCCGTACTTCTCGTCCGGCACGCCGACGACCTGCACATCGGCGATCTTCGGATGGGTGTACAGGAACTCCTCGATCTCCCGCGGGTACACGTTCTCCCCGCCCCGGACGATCACGTCCTTCATCCGGCCGACGATCCGGACGTAGCCGTCCTCGTCCATCACCGCGAGGTCGCCGGTGTGCATCCAGCGCCCGGCGTCGATCACCTCGGCGGTCCGCTCGGGCTCCTCCCAGTAGCCGAGCATCACCGAGTAGCCGCGGGTGCACAGCTCGCCGCGGGTGCCGCGGGGCACCGTCACGCCGGTCACCGGGTCCACGACCTTGATCTCGATGTGCGGCAGCACCCGGCCGACCGTGCCGGTGCGGTGGCGCAGGTCGTCGTCGCGGCGGGTCTGGATGGACACCGGCGAGAGCTCGGTCATGCCGTAGAAGGCCGACACCTCGGCCATGTGCATCTCGTCCACCACGCGCCGCATGACCTCCGGCGGGCAGGTGGCCCCGGCGATGATCCCGGTGCGCAGGGAGGAGAGGTCGTACGCGTCGAAGTCGGGCAGCCCGAGTTCGGCGATGAACATCGTCGGGACGCCGTACAGCGAGGTGCAGCGCTCCTGCTCGACGGCGCGCAGCGTGGCGGCCGGGTCGAAGGTGGGGGCGGGGATGACGATGCAGGCGCCGTGACTGGTGGCGCCCAGGTTGCCGGTCACCATGCCGAAGCAGTGGGAGAAGGGGACCGGCAGGCAGACCCGGTCCTGGGGGGTGTAGCCGAGCGTCTCCCCGACGGAGTAACCGTTGTTGAGGATGTTGTGGTGGGAGAGCGTGGCGCCCTTGGGGAGGCCGGTCGTGCCGGAGGTGTACTGGATGTTGACCGGGTCGTCGCAGGACAGCCGGGCCTCGCGCTCGAGCAGCCGCTCGCGTGACACATCGGCGCCCGCGCGGATCAGCCCGTCCCAGGTGCGGTCGCCGATGTAGATGACGTCGCGCAGGGCGGGACACTCGGAGCGCACCTGTTCGACCATGCGGCGGTAGTCGCTGGTCCTGTGCTCGGTGGAGGAGATCAGGACGGAGATGCCGGCCCGCCGGAGCCTGAGCTTCAGCTCGTGGACCCGGTAGGCGGGGTTGATGTTGACCATGATGGCGCCGATGCGGGCGGTGGCGTACTGCACCAGCACCCACTCGGCGCAGTTGACCGCCCAGATCCCGACCCGGTCGCCCTTGCCGACGCCCTTGGCCATCAGCCCGAGCGCGACCTCCTCGACGGCCCGGCCGAACTCGGTGTAGGTCCAGCGGCGGCCGCTGGGGATGTCGACAAGAGCCTCGCGCTCCCCGAACCGCTCGATGGCGCGGGCCAGGTTGGCGCCGATGGTGTCGCCGAGCAGCGGGACCTCGCCGGCCCCGCTCGCGTACGCCAGGGCGGGCGCCGGCGCGGCGGCCCCGGCGGAGGCGGCGGTCCCGGTCGAACCGGTGGCCCGGGTCGAAGCGGAGGGGTCTGTGGGGGCGGCGGTGTCAGCCGGGTCCTGCGGGCCGGATGAGCCCGATGGGCCTGAGGGGTCGGCCGGGCGGTCCGTCATGAGTACTCCTCGTGATCGCGTGGTGAGTGCGGGTCGGTCATGAGGTCTCCTCATGAAACTCGACACCATCGCCGCGCAGGGTGCGCTCGCGTAGCTCTATACGGCGGATTTTGCCGGAGACGGTCTTGGGAAGTTCCGCGAATTCCAGTCGACGAACACGCTTGTAGGGGGCAAGGACCGCCCGGGAGTGGGCGAACAGGACCTTGGCCGTCTCCGGCCCCGGCTCCCACCCCTCGGCCAGCACGACATACGCCTTCGGCACGGCCAGCCGCAGCGGGTCGGGCGCCGGGACCACGGCCGCCTCGGCGACCGCCTCGTGCTCCAGAAGGGCGCTCTCCAGCTCGAACGGGGAGATCTTGTAGTCGGAGGCCTTGAAGACGTCGTCGGCGCGGCCGACGTAGGTGATGTAGCCGTCCGCGTCGCGCGCTCCGATGTCGCCGGTGCGGTAGTAGCCGCCCGCCGTCACCTCGGCGGTGCGCTCCTCGTCGCCCTCGTACCCCGTCATCAGGCCGACCGGGCGGCCCGAGGGGCCCGACAGGTCGAGGCAGATCTCGCCCTCGTCGCCCGGCTGCCCGGTGACCGGGTCCAGCAGGGTGACCGCGAAGCCGGGGCTCGGGCGGCCCATCGAGCCGGTCTTGAGCGGCTGCCCCGGGGTGTTGGCGACCTGGACGGAGGTCTCGGTCTGGCCGAAGCCGTCCCTGATGGTCACCCCCCAGGCGCGCCGCACATGCTCGATGACCTCCGGGTTCAGCGGCTCACCGGCCGCCACCGCCTCCCGGGGCGGGGTGTGCAGCTGGGTCAGGTCGGCCTGGATGAGCATCCGCCACACGGTCGGCGGAGCGCAGAAGGTGGTCACCGCGCAGCGGTCCATCTCGGCCATGAGGCGGGCGGCGTCGAAGCGCGTGTAGTTGTACACGAACACGGTCGCCTCGGCGTTCCAGGGGGCGAAGAGGTTGGACCAGGCGTGCTTCGCCCAGCCCGGGGAGGAGATGTTGAGGTGCACGTCGCCCGGGATCAGCCCGATCCAGTACATCGTCGACAGATGGCCGATGGGGTACGTGGTGTGGGTGTGCTGGACCAGTTTGGGGCGGGCGGTGGTGCCCGAGGTGAAGTAGAGCATCAGGGGGTCGTCGGCCAGGGTCGGGCCGTCCGGCACGAAGACCGGGTCCGGTGCACCGGGCGCCTCCGTGCCGAGGCCGGTGCCCGCGTCCTCGTAGGCCAGCCAGCCCTCCGGGGCGCCGCCCACCGCGATGCGCGTGTAGTCCCCCGGCACCTCGGCGAACTTGGCCGCGTCCCCGGCCCGCACGATCACATGCGCGGCCCGGCCGCGCTCCACCCGGTCGGCGAGGTCCAGCGGACCCAGCAGCGGGGTGGCGGGGATGACGACGGCCCGCAGCTTCATGGCCGCCAGCGCCGTCTCCCACAGCTCGGCCTGGTTGCCGAGCATGACCACGATGCGGTCCCCCGCCCGCACCCCCTGGGCGCGCAGCCAGAGCGCGGCCCGGTCGGAGCGGCGGCGCATCTCCTCGAAGCTGATCCGCGTCTCGAGGCCGTCTTCCTCGACGATGTGCAGGGCGGTACGGTCGTTCCCCCGCGCGATCCGGTCGAACCAGTCCAGTGCCCAGTTGAACTCGGCGGGACGCGGCCATCTGAAACCCTCGTACGCCGCTGTGTAGTCGTCGCGATGCGCCAGGAGGAAGTCCCGGGCTGCCCGGAAACCCTGGGTCCGGCCGTTTGCTGTCACATCTCCTCCTGATTGCCGTGCTGCTCGCTAGCATCGTGCGACGGGTGATCTGGGTCTCACCACCCCCGGACGGGGGTGGTGGCATTTCGGGGAGGTGGCCGTGGCGGAATCGGACCGGGCGGTGGATGTGCGGACGGCCCTGCTGCGGATGCGGCGGCGCGGCGGGCTGCCCGTCGCGTTCGGCGGGCTGTTCTCCGGCGCGCGGCAGTTCCGCATCTCCGAGCTGACCGGCACCACCACGAACTCCCTGCGCGGGCTCGCCATCACCCCCGGCAACGGCCTGGGCGGCAAGGTGATCACCATGTCCCGGCCGATCTCGGTGTCCGACTACCCGACCTCGCGGGCGATCAGCCACGAGTACGACGCGGCGGTCGGCGCCGAGGGCCTGCGCTCGATACTGGCGGTGCCGGTGGTGGTGCGCGGCCGGGTGCGCGGGGTGCTGTACGGGGCGCTGCGCCAGCCGATCGCCCTCGGCGACCGGGCGCTGAACGCGGCGATGGAGGCGGCCCGCGAGCTGGAGCAGTCGCTGGCGGTGCAGGACGAGTCGCAGCGGCTGCTGACCGTGGCGCAGCAGCCGCCCGAGGCGGATCCGGCGCTGTGGGAAGAGGTGCGCGAGGCGCACGGCGACCTGCGGGCGCTGGCCCAGCAGGTCGCCGATCCACAGCTGCGGGAGCGGATCCTCAGCGCCTGCGGGCGGCTGGCCAGGGCCTCCGCCGGCGGCGCGGGGGACGCGCCGGCCCGGCCGGGGGTGGAGCTGTCGCCGCGCGAGGTGGACGTGCTGGCGTGCGTGGCGTCGGGGGCCACGAACTCGGCGGCCGCGGACCGGCTGGGGCTGCGGCCGGAGACGGTGAAGAGCTATCTGCGCTCGTCCATGCGGAAGTTGGGGGCGCACACCCGGCTGCACGCGGTGGTGGAGGCGCGGCGGGCGGGGCTGCTGCCGTAGCCACTCGGCGGGGGGTGACGCGGCGGGGCGGGGCGGGGCGCGACGGGGTGGGGTGGATGTAGTGCGGGGCTGCTGCCGTAGCCCCGCGCAGGGGCGTGGCGGGGCGCGGCTCCCGGCGACCCGGGCGGGTCCCGGACATTTGGGGTGTATATCCTGCCTTGAGGTCAGTGCGCCCGCGGTGTGCCCGGCTGCCCGCCCCCCGCGCCTGCTACTCGTGAGGATCCCTCCATGTCAGAGCATCGTTCCCGGTCCCCGCGCACCCCGCGGAAGCCCTCCTGGCTGCGTCCCGCCCCGGGCCGTGGCGGCTCAGGCGCGCCCCGGCCCGGGGCGGGCCCGGCCGAGCCGCCGGGCGCCGAGCCGCGCGACGCCGCCCCGGGCGCCCGGGTGGCGGCGGAGGACGAGCGCAGCGTGGTCGACGCCGCGGTCTACCGGGACGGGCGCCGGGTCGGCACGCCCGGCACGCTGGCCGCCACCTACCGCCGGCTGCGCGAGGAGCCGGGGGCCATGGCCTGGATCGGACTGCTGCGGCCCAGCGAGGCGGAGCTGCTCTCGCTCGCGGACGAGTTCGACCTGCACAAGCTGGCCATCGAGGACGCGATGGAGGCCCACCAGCGGCCCAAGCTGGAGCGCTACGGCGACACGCTGTTCGTGGTGCTGCGCGCGGCCCGCTACCTCGACGCGCCCGAGGAGGTCGACTTCGGCGAGCTGCACGTCTTCGTCGGCCCCGATTTCGTGATCACGGTCCGGCACGGCGCCGCCCCCGACCTGTCCGCGGTGCGCCGCCGCATGGAGGCCACGCCCGAGCTGCTGGCGCTCGGCCCGGAGGCGGTGCTGTACGCGATCCTGGACTCGGTGGTGGACGGGTACGCCCCGGTGGTCGCGGGCGTGCAGAACGACATCGACGAGATCGAGACCGAGGTGTTCCGCGGCGACCCCGAGGTGTCCCGCCGCATCTACGAACTCTCCCGCGAGATGGTGGAGTTCCAGCGCGCGACCCGCCCGCTGGTGGGGATGTTGCACGGGCTGATGGCCGGGTTCGACAAGTACGGCACCGACGAGGAGCTGCAGCGCTATCTGCGCGATGTGGCCGACCACGTCACCCACACCAGCGAGCGCGTGGACGGCTTCCGCTCGGCCCTGACCGACATCCTCGCGGTCAACGCCACCCTGGTCACCCAGCAGCAGAACGCGGAGATGCGGGCGCTGGCCGAGGCGGGCTTCGAGCAGAACGAGGAGGTCAAGAAGATCTCCGCCTGGGCGGCCATCCTCTTCGCCCCCACGCTGGTCGGCACCATCTACGGGATGAACTTCACCCACATGCCGGAGCTGCACTGGGTCTTCGGCTACCCCTTCGCGATCCTGCTGATGGCCGTGGTCTGCGTGAGCCTGTACGTGGTGTTCAAGCGGCGCGACTGGCTCTGACCGCCGGCGCCCGAATGGTGGGGGGTACGGCACGACGGCCAGCGCCGCTTGGCACACTATTTTGATCAGATCCGATCGGCCCGGATCAGAACAGGCCCGGATCTGATCATTCGGCCACCGGGTCGAACCGCACCTCCCGCTCCCCCGCCTCGGGGTCGGTCACCGCGAGCAGCCGCGTGCCCTCGGCCTCCAGGGCCTCCCGGTCGGCGGCGCCCAGCCGTGTGAACGGGGTCACGCGCAGCACCGCCGCGCCGCGGGCGCGCTCGGTCTTCCATATCCCGGCGACGAAGCCGTCCACCAGGATGGTGCCGCGCACGACGCCGTTGTCGCCCATCACCCGCCGCCGGTAGCCGTCGGCGAGGATGCGGGCCCGGTCGGCGTGCGAGAGCAGCAGGTTGTCGAAGTCGGCGACCAGGCGGGCCGGGACGGGGGTCTCGGGGTCGGGGAGCGACGCGTCCGCCGGGTCGTACAGCACGCGCCCGCTCTCGTCCCGGTACCTCCGCAGGCGGGGCCCCAGCCGCTCGACCACCTCGCGCAGCCCGGTCAGCCCGCACCACTTCTGCATGTCCGCGACGGCGGCGGGCCCGAAGGCGGCGAGATAGCGCAGCACCATCGCGTCCGGGGAGGGGTCGGCGTCCATCGGCCGGCCCAGCCAGTCCTCGACGGTCGCGTACCGGGGCCCGCCGCTCTTCCCCCACAGCCCGCGCGGCGGCACCTGCACCAGCGGCGCCCACAGCCGCACCGCGTCGACCAGCGCGCCGGGATCCGCGTCCGGCCACCGGGGGCCGAGCTCGGCGCGCAGCTCGGCCGGGCCGAGCGCGCCGTCCGCGAGCAGCTCGCGGACGGTCTTCACCAGCTCCTCCCGCGCCGCGCCGGGCAGCAGGCGGGCGAAGGGGGTGCCGCGGAACTGCTTGTCGAGCATGGGCTGGACGAGCGGCCGCAGCCGCAGCGCGTCGGCCGCGGTGACGAGGTGCACGGTGCCGCGCATCAGCACCAACCGGACGACCTCCCGCTCGCGTGTCAGCCGGGACAGCTCCTCGAAGTCGAAGCCCTCCAGGCGCGTCCACAGGCCGATGTACGGGGCCCCGGGCGCCTGGGACTGCATGCCGACCAGCCGCTCGATCACCTCGGGCGCGCTGAGGGACGGGGAGCGGTCCAGCAGCAGTTGGCGCTGGAGCAGGGCCCGGTTGAGGGCTCGCGGGCCGAGCACGTCGTTCGTCATGCCGCTCACAGTAGGTCGCCTTGCGGTCAGCTTCTGTCCTCAGCCGCCCCTCTCCCTTCCCTCCCTCCCTTCCCTCCCTTCGCCCCCGGAGCCGCGCCGGGCGGCACGGGAGGGCACAACTGGCTTTTTCCCGGCGCGCGTTGTGCTTCGATGCCCTCCGGCGACTCACACCACAGCGACGGGAGACGACGCATGGACCGGCGAGGGTTTCTCAGAGGCGCGGCCGCGGTGTCCGCGGCGGGGCTGTTCTCCACCGCGGGCCGGGCGGCCACGGCCACCGCGGCACCGAGGGTGCTCACCACCCAGGACTGGCTGTCGGGCATCGCGGACGCCACCCCCGTCCAGCGGCTGACGCTGCCGGGCACCCATGACTCCGGCGCCCGCTACGGCGGCCCCTGGACGGAGTGCCAGAACACCACCATCGCCGACCAGCTGAACAGCGGCATACGCTTCCTCGACATCCGCTGCCGCGCCTTCGAGGGCGCCTTCCCCATCCACCACGGCGCCTTCTACCAGCACCTCAACTTCGACGACGTCCTCACCGCCTGCCGCTCCTTCCTGACCGCGCACCCCTCCGAGACCGTGCTCATGCGCGTCAAGCAGGAGTACTCCGAGGAGAGCGCCGCGGAGTTCCGCCGCATCTTCGACACCTACCTGGACGGCAAGGGCTGGCGACCGCTGTTCCGCCTCGACGCCACGCTCCCGACCCTGGGCGAGGCCCGCGGCAGGGTCGTCCTGCTCGCCGACTCCGACAACATGCCGGGGGTGCGGTACGCCGACGCGCGGCTCTTCGACATCCAGGACGACTACATGGCGGAGCCGTTCGGCAAGTGGCCGAAGATCCAGGCCCAGTTCCGCAAGGCCGCCACCCAGCCCGGCAAGCTGTTCCTCAACTACGTCTCGACCGCCGCCCTGCTCCCGCCCCGCTCCAACGCGGACCGGCTGAACCCGCAGGTCAAGAGCTTCCTGCAGAGCTCCGAGGCCAGCGGCTGGACCGGTCTGGGCGTGGTGCCGATGGACTTCCCGAACACCGTGTCCGGGCTCGTCGACACCCTCATCCGGCACAACCCGGCGGCCTGACCCGGCCCACCGCGCACCCGCACCCGCACCCGCACCCGCACCCGCACCCGCCAAGAATGCGGGTGCGGTCTGCGGTCGCTCATCTCCGGCGGAGATAACCATTATCGACGACCATCGCCACGGCTGCGGAAGAACGGGACCCGCCGCGCGCTTGATGCCAGGTGAAAGCAGCAAGAAAGACGCTCGATCCACCAGGCATCCCCCGAGCCGGCCCCCGGCTCGCTCCCCGAAGAAGGTCCCGTGTCCCAGTCAACCGCTCTGCGCACATCACCGCGCGCCGCCGACGGCCGCCTGGCTCCCCATGGCGTACCGGGCTGGCTGATCGCGCTGCTGGCCGTCGCCTCCGGCATGACGGTCGCCAACCTGTACTACGCGCAGCCCCTGCTGTCGTCCCTGCGTGACGTCTTCCACATCAGCACCGCCACCGCGGGCGCCCTGATCACCCTCACCCAGGTCGGCTATGTGATCGGCATGCTCTTCCTGGTCCCGCTCGGCGACCGGCTGGAGAAGCGCGGGCTGATCACCGCGCTGCTGACCATCACCACCCTCTCCCTGGTGGCGGCCGGGCTGGCGACCAGCTTCCCCATGCTGCTGGCCGCCTCGCTGATCAGCGGCGCCACCTCCGTGGTGGCCCAGATCCTCGTGCCGTTCGCCGCGAGCCTGGCCCCCGACCACGCCCGCGGGCGGATCGTGGGGCGGGTGATGAGCGGTCTGCTCACCGGGATCCTGCTGTCCCGCACCGTCAGCAGCCTGGTGTCCGACATCGCGGGCTGGCGCGTCGTCTACCTGGGCTCCGCCGTGCTGATGGCCGCCCTGGCCCTGGCCCTGCGGGCGGCGCTGCCCCAGCACGCGCCCACCACCTCCGTGCCGTACCACCACGTGCTGCGCTCCACCGTCGCGCTGGTGCGCACCCACCCGGCGCTGCTGCGCCGGGGCCTGTACCAGGCCGCGATGTTCGGCGCGTTCAGCGCCTTCTGGACCACCGTCTCGTACGTCCTCACCGGGCCGCACTTCCACTACTCCCCCGTGGGCGTCGGCGTCTTCGCCCTCGTCGGAGCCGCCGGGGCGGCCGTCGCCCCGCTCGCCGGCCACTGGGCCGACCGCGAGCTCGTCCGCCCCATGACCGGCGTCGCCTTCGCCGTCGCCGCGGTGGCCTTCGCCGTCGCGGGCTTCGGTCAGCACAGCGTGGTGCTGCTGGCGCTCGCCGCCGTCCTCGTCGACATGGCCGTGCAGACCACCCTCATCCTCGGGCAGCACACCATCTACCAGCTCGACCCCAACGCCCGGGCCCGGCTCAACTCGGCCTTCATCGCCACCTTCTTCATCGGCGGCGCGCTCGGCTCGCAGCTCGGCTCGCTCGCCTACCGCGCCGGCGGCTGGAGCACGGTCACCGTCCTCGGCGCGGCCCTGCCGCTCCTCGCCCTCCTGTACTGGACCACCGAGCGCCGCGGCGCCGGCCGGCGCCCGGCCCGTACGTCCGACTGACGCGTGCCGGGTGAGCCGCGCCGGGTGAGGCGCGCCGGGTGAGGCGCGCCGGGTGAGGCGCGCCGGGTGAGGCGCGCCGGGTGAGGCGCGCCGGGTGAGGCGCGCCGGGTGACACCGGGAATCGCCGGGTTGACATGGTCAACCCGGCGATTTAGCTTTGCTTGCAAATATTATTTACTTTCAAAGCTATCACCTGGGGTTGGTGTCATGCCGCATCTGACCGTTCACGTCCTCGAGAGCGACCTCGCCGGCCGGGAGACCGACCTGATCGAAGCCCTGACCGACGCGGTGGTCGCGGTCTACGGGGAGTGGGCGCGGGACATCGTGGACGTGCGCCTGATCGGTCTGCCGGCGGGCCGCTGGGGCATCGGCGGCAAGCCGGCGGAGGCGCCGGCGCCGAGCGTGACGTTCGGCATCAAAGAGGCCGCCTTCAGCCGACCGGACGCGGAGGAGATCGTGGCCCGGCTGATCTCCGAGGTCACGGACGCGGTGGTCGCCGTGTTCGGCGAACGCGTCCGTTCCGGTGTGAGCGTGGAACTGGTGGGCACGCCGGCGGGCCGCAGCGGCATCGGTGGCGTGCTGGTCGCGCCCGCGGCGTCCTGACGTACGGTCACAGCGAGGGGCGGGCGAAGCGGACCAGTTCCAGGGCCTGTTCGGGGAACCACTGGCCCGCCTCCGGGTCGACCGTCCCGCGCTCCGGGTCCCGGGGGCCCGCCGTGCCGCGCAGGCACTGACCGTCCGACTCGCCCGGGGTCTTCACCCACAGCGCGGCGTCGTGCAGCGGATCGCCCGTCCTGGTGGTGGGACGGATCCCCAGGCCGCGGCCGGGAGGGTTGCACCAGGGCTGGGGGTCGGCGTGGCTGCCGGCCCGGGGCGTCCACGGACCGCGGCCGTTGCGGCTGGTGTCGGTGACGAAGTGCTTCATCTCCTCCGGCTCGTCGAGCACATGGATCTCCAGCCACCGCTCGGCGCGCAGCCGCGGCCACCGCTGGTCGGGGCAGTCCATGATGTCGCCGCCGTCGGCCACGTAGGCCAGGCAGGAGGAGATGAGCCGGCCGTACCAGGCGTTGTCCTCGTCGGTCTGGTAGTGGGAGACATTGATCGCGAAGCCGGTCGCGTGGTCCACGCCCGCGTGGAGCAGGCGGCCCACGATGCCGGTGACGGAGTGCCAGCCCGCGTGTCCGGCGTCCAGGTAGACCTTGGCACCGGGCAGCGGTTCGAGGGTGTCGACCGCGTAGTGGATCTCCGCGTAGCGGGCGGCGGTACGGGCCCTCAGCTCGGCGGGGGTGGGCGCGGGCCGAACCGTGGGCTGGGCGGGCTGGGCGGGTCGCGCGGGTTGCGTGGGCTTCACGGTGCCGTCGGCCGCGGGCCGGCCCATGTGCGGGTCGGCGTGCTGCCCGGCGGGTTGCTCGGCGTGCTGCTCGGCGGGTTGGCCGGCGTGCTGCCCGGCGGGTTGGCCGGCGGGGCGGCCGCCCGGCGAGTCGGTGACGGTGTTGTCCGTGCCGGTACCGGTGTCGGCGCCGACGTCGGCCCGCGCGCCCCCGGGGCCCCCGGCCCGCACGTCCGCGGGCAGGCCCGTGCCGACCGGCGGGGCCGCTTGTGCCGCGAGCCGCGCCTCGGCCTCCGCTCGGGCCTGCGCTTCGGCGTGTGCCAGCGCGCCGCCGAGCACCCCGGCCCCGCCCGCGAACAGCTCGCTGTCGAGGACATCGCCGTCCACATCGCCCTCGACACCCCCGTCGACACCGCCGTCGAGTCCCTCGCCGGCCCCCGCCGCGCCCTCCCGCTCCCCCGGGAATTCGTCCCGGGCCTCCTCGTGGTGCCCGCCGGCCGCGCCGCCCGCGCGGTCGCAGTCGGAGGGCAGCAGGGCGAGTGAGTCGGGCTCCAGGACGATGAGGGCCCGGCGGTTGCCGATGCCCCGGGCGACGGCGTCGATCCACGCCCGGTACTCCGCGGTGCCCTTCGCGCCGCCCGCCGAGTAGTTGCCGCAGTCGCGGCCGGGGGCGTTGTAGAGCGCGAGGACCGGGACCCGGCCCCGCCGGGCGGCGCGCCGGGTGGTCGCGCGGACCAGTTGCTCGACCTCCTCCGGGGTCTCGTCCCCGTACCAGACCGCGTGGGGCGTGCGGAGCATCGCGAGTACCCCGGCGGCCGCGCCGCGGTCGCCGTGCCGGGCCAGCCGGGTCACCTGACGGTAGGGGGCCGTCCCGGCCGGCGGGGTGTAGAGGCGGTTCAAGGCCTCGGCCCGGGGCTCCCGGGGCACTGCCGCGTACACGGCGGCGGCGCTGGACAAGGGCAGCGCGATCGCGGCCAGAACGGCCATCGGCTTGGTGGGGATCGTCCGTCTTCTACGCACGTGCGCACTCCTCGAGCGGCGGTTTCGGGGTCGATTTCTGAGGCTCAATCAGAAACCGGAGCCCCGCAACGCGTACGTCCGCCGGGTGGCCGAACCGCTCCCCCACCAACGGGTGGCGTTCCGTCAGGCGACCGAGCCGATCGGGCCGGCCGGCCCCGGGCCCAGGGGCGCGGGAACGTCGTGGTGGATGGGGGTCCGCGCCCCCGTCAGGGGCGTGCCGCTGCCGCCCCGCCGGGTGGCGACGATCTCGCTCGCGATGGACAGGGCCGTCTCCTCCGGGGTGCGGGCGCCGAGGTCCAGGCCGATCGGGGAGCGCAGCCGCGCCAGTTCCCGGTCGCCGAGCCCGGCCTCGCGCAGCCGCCGCAGCCGGTCCTCGTGGGTGCGGCGCGAGCCCATCGCGCCGACGTAGGCGAGCGGCCGCCGCAGCGCCCGCTCCAGCAGCGGGATGTCGAACTTCGCGTCGTGGGTGAGCACGCACAGGACCGTACGGGCGTCGGCCTCGGTGGCGTCCAGGTAGCGGTGCGGCCACTCGACGACGACCTCGTCCGCCTCCGGGAAGCGCCGGGCGGTCGCGAAGACGGGCCGGGCGTCGCACACCGTCACGTGGTAGCCGAGGAACTTCCCGATCCGCACCAGCGCGCCCGCGAAGTCGACCGCGCCGAAGACGATCATCCGGGGTGGGGGCACGGCGGACTCGACGAGGAGGGTGAGCGGCTCGCCGCAGCGGCCGCCGTCCGCGCCGACCGTGACGGTGGCGGTCCGCCCGGCCTCCAGAAGCGCATGGGCCTCGTCCGCCGCCGTCCGGTCCAGGGCCGGGCCGAGGCTCCCTTCGTACGAGCCGTCGGGGCGCAGCAGCAGCGCGCGGCCCAGCAGCCCGGCCGGCCCCTCCACGATCCGCACGAGCGCCGCCGGGTGGCCGTGGGCGGCGGCGGACAGCGCGGCGGCGAGGGCGGGGCGCGGCCCGGTGTCGGCGGCGGGCACCGGGGTGACCAGGATGTCGATGATCCCGCCGCAGGTCAGGCCCACGGCGAAGGCGTCCTCGTCGGAGTAGCCGAAGCTCTCCCGCACGGCCCGCCCGGTGCGCAGCGCGTCCTGGCACAGGTCGTAGACCGCGCCCTCCACACACCCGCCGGACACGCTGCCGACCGCCGTCCCCGCGGCGTCCACGGCCAGCGCGGCGCCCGGCTGCCGGGGCGCGCTGCCGCCGACGGACACGACCGTGGCGACGGCGAAGTCGCGCCCCTCCTCGCACCAGCGGTGCAGCTCGGCAGCGATGTCCAGCATGGTGCTCAGCTCCTTGGTCGCCGGAGGGGGCGGGCGGACGCACGGGCCGGCGGGCGGGCCCTCTTGTGCCCCTCGTGCCCCTTGCACCCGTCGCGCCATTTTGTGCCACCTCTACCCACAACCGTCACGTGCCTGTCAGGTGTTCCGGCCGGACGGGGACGCGCCCCAGCCGCAGGCCGGTCGCCGCCCGGATCGCGGCGACCACGGCCGGGGTCGAGGAGAGCGTCGGGGCCTCGCCGACCCCGCGCAGCCCGTACGGAGCGTGGTCGTCGGCCAGCTCCAGCACGTCCACGGGGATGCTCGGCGTGTCGAGGATGGTGGGGATCAGATAGTCGGTGAAGGACGGGTTGCGCACCAGCGCCCCGCCGGAGACCTGGATCTCCTCCATGACCGCGAGCCCGAGCCCCTGGGTCGTACCGCCCTGGATCTGGCCGACGACGGACAGCGGGTTGAGCGCCTTGCCGACGTCCTGGGCCGCCGCGAGTTCGACCACCTTGACCAGGCCGAGTTCGGTGTCCACGTCCACGACGGCCCGGTGGGCGCAGAAGGAGTACTGGACGTGGCCGAACCCCTGCCCGGTCTCGGGGTGGAAGGGCTCGGTCGGGCGGTGCCGGAACTCCCGCTCGATGTCGATCGCGTCCCCGCCGAGGATCTCGGCGAGGTCGCCGATCACCTCGCCCGCCCCGGTGACCACCTTGCCGCCCTCCAGCAGCAGCCCCGCGTCGCCCGCCCAGCCGGGGTGCCGGTGGCCGAACCGCTCCCGCCCGCGCCGGAACACCTCCTCGCGGACCGCCTCGCAGGTGTGCTTGATCGCGCCGCCGGTCATATACGTCTGGCGGGAGGCGGAGGTGGAGCCCGCCGAGCCGACCCGGGTGTCGGCCGGGTGGATCACGACCTGGGTGACGCCCAGCTCGGTGCGGGCGATCTGGGCGTGTACGGTCACCCCGCCCTGGCCCACCTCGGCCATGGCGGTGTGCACCAGGGCGACCGGCTCCGCGCCCAGCACTTCGAGCCGCACCCGGGCGGTGGAGTAGTCGTCGAAGCCCTCGGAGAAGCCGACGTTCTTGATGCCGACCGCGTAGCCGACGCCGCGCACCACGCCCTCGCCGTGGCTGGTGTTGGACAGCCCGCCGGGCAGCCCCCGTACGTCCACGGAGCCCCCGGCGTCCGCCCAGGGGCGCTCGGGCGGCAGCGGGCGCTCCTTGACCCGGCGCAGCAGTTCGGCGACCGGGGCCGGGGAGTCGACGCGCTGGCCGGTCGGCATGACCGTGCCCTGGGACATGGCGTTGCGCTGCCGGAACTCCACCGGGTCCAGGCCCAGCTCCGCCGCCACCGCGTCCATCTGCGCCTCGTAGGCGAAGCAGGCCTGTACGGCGCCGAAGCCGCGCATGGCGCCGCAGGGCGGGTTGTTGGAGTACAGCGCGAGCGCCTCGATGTCGACGTTGTCCACGGCGTACGGGCCGATGGACAGCGAGGCGGCGTTGCCGACGACCGCCGGGGAGGAGGAGGCGTACGCGCCGCCGTCGAGGACGATGCGGCACCGGACGTACAGCAGCTTGCCGTCGCGGGTCGCGCCGTGCTCGTAGGCGAGCTTGGCGGGGTGGCGGTGGACATGGCCGAAGAAGGACTCGTACCGGTTGTAGACGATCTTGACGGGCCGGCCGGTGCGCAGCGCCAGCAGGCACGCGTGGGCCTGCATGGACAGGTCCTCGCGGGCGCCGAAGGCCCCGCCGACGCCGGACAGGGTCAGCCGGACCTTGTCGGCGGGCAGGCCCAGGACCGGGGCGAGCTGGTCGCGGTCCACGTGCAGCCACTGGGTGGCGATGTAGAGGTCGACGCCGCCGTCCTCGGCGGGCACGGCGAGACCGGACTCCGGGCCCAGGAAGGCCTGGTCCTGCATGCCGACCTCGTAGTCCCGGCGCACCACCACCTCGGCGCGGGCCTCGGCGGCGGCGACGTCGCCGCGCCTGATGGGCTGGCGGTGGACGATGTTGGGGTGCGGGACGCCGCCGGCGTGGCGGTCGGCGCGGCCGGGGTGGAGCACGGGCGCATCCGGCGCGGTGGCCGTGGCCTCGTCGGTGACCAGCGGCAGCTCGGCGTACTCGACCTTGATCCGGGCGGCGGCGCGGCGCGCGGTCTCGGGGTGGTCGGCGGCGACGATCGCGACGGCCTCGCCGTGGTAGCGGACCCGGCCGGCGGCGAGCACGGGCTGGTCGCGGATCTCCAGGCCGTAGTGGGTCTCGGCGGGGAGGTCGGCGTACGTCATGACGGTGTGCACGCCGGGCATGGCCAGCGCCTCGCCGACGTCGATGGAGCGGATCTCGGCGTGGGCGTGCGGGCTGCGGAGGGTGAAGCCCCACAGCATGTCCTCGTGCCACAGGTCGGAGGAGTACGCGAACTCGCCGGTGGCCTTGAGGGTGCCGTCGGGGCGTGGCGTGGACTCGCCGATGGTGCCCTTGGCGGTGGCGCCCTGGCGCAGCTTAGTGGCGGTTCGGGCGGGAGCGCGGCTGGAGGTGGAGGTGGTGCGGTCGGTGTCCGTGGTCATCGCCTGGCCTCCGCGCCGCGCGCGGCGGCCAGGCGCACCGCGTCGAGGATCTTCTCGTAGCCGGTGCAGCGGCACAGGTTGCCGGAGAGCGCCTCGCGGATGTCGGCGTCGGAGGGGTCGGGTTCGCGCTCCAGCAGTTCGTCGGCGGCGACGAGCAGTCCGGGGGTGCAGAAGCCGCACTGGATGGCGCCCGCGTCGATGAAGGCCTGCTGGACGGGGGCGAGCGGGGGCGGCTGGACGGGTGGCTGCGCGGGTGTCCCGTCGCCCGCCGCCCGCTCGCTCCGGGCCCCGGCCGCCGCCCCCTCGCTCCGGGCCCGCGCGTACTCCGCCAGGCCCTCCACCGTGACCACCTCGCGGCCCTCGGCCTGACCGGCCGCCACCAGGCAGGCGCACACCGGCACCCCGTCGAGCCGGACCGTGCAGGAGCCGCATTCTCCCTGCTCGCAGGCGTTCTTGGAGCCCGGCAGGCCCAGTCGCTCGCGCAGCACGTACAGCAGCGACTCGCCCTCCCACACCTCGTCGGCCTGGTGCCGCCGCCCGTTGACCGTGAACGTCACGCGCACTGTGCGCCTCCTCCGGTGATGGCCCCGCCCTCGCGGAACGCCTCCCAGGTCCAGCCGAGCGTGCGGCGGGCCATGACGGACACCGCGTGGCGGCGGTACGCCGCGCTGCCGCGCACATCGTCGATCGGGTCGCAGGCGGCGGCGCACAGCTCGGCGAACCGCCCGGCGATCGACGGGGTGACGGCCCGGCCGCCGTCCCAGTGGCCGCCCTCGGCGAGGGCGGCGTTCAGGAAGTCCTCGGCCGCGCGCGCCCGGACCGGGGTGGGCGCGGCCGACCCGATGCCCGTCCGCACCGTACGGGTGTCCGGATGCAGGGCGATCGCGAACGCGCAGACGGCGATGACCATGGCGTTGCGCGTGCCGACCTTGGAGAACTGCTGCGGTCCGGTGGCCTTGCGGATGTGGATCGCCCTGATCAGCTCGTCGTCCGCCAGGGCGTTGCGCTTCACGCCGGTGTAGAACTCCTCGACCGGGATCAGGCGGCTGCCGCGCACCGACGCCACCTCCACCTCGGCCCCGGCGGCGAGCAGCGCGGGGTGCGCGTCACCGGCCGGGGAGGCGGCGCCGAGGTTGCCGCCGACGCTGCCCCGGTTGCGGATCTGCGGCGAGCCGACGGTGCGCGCGGCGAGCGCCAGCCCCGGCAGTTCGCCGGGCAGCCGCTCGACGATCCGCGTGTACGGCACGCAGGCACCCAGCCGCACGGTCTCCGGGCCGGTCTCCCAGGTGTGCAGCTCGGGGATGCGGCCGAGGTCGAGCAGGTGATCGGGGCGCCGCCGGTCGAAGTTGAGCTCGACCATGACATCGGTCCCGCCCGCGAGCGGCACGGCGGTGGGGTGCGCGGCCTTCGCGGCGAGCGCTTCGTCCCACCTGGCGGGGCGCAGGAACTCCATGGGCGTCCCTTCTCTCCGGGGTCTGTCCCCCAGCACTCTGCGCTTCGGCTCTCCCGCCGGGCACGCGGCTTGCCGCCAGTAGACCGAGGCATGGGCCACCTGGGGCAGTCACCGAAGACATGAAGCGGTTGGCCGGCCGGCGGGCGGGTCTTGTAGATTCGAACGAAAGACGGGGAGTGGAAAGCTCGGCGGTAGCCACCGAAACGGCGAGGACTGCGAGGACTTCCACCGGCGACACACGAGGATTGCTGGCGACGACATGCGGCTGCGCGCACTGCTGGAGACCGACGCCCTGGGGCTGCGCCTGCTGGGCGGCGAGGAGGAGCTGGACCGCACCGTGCGCGGCGTGATGACCACCGACCTGCGCGACCCGAGCCGCTATCTGTCCGGTGGCGAGCTGGTGCTGACCGGCCTGGCGTGGCGGCGGGAGCCGGAGGACTCCGAGCGGTTCGTACGGATCCTGGTGGAGGCCCAGGTCGCCGGGCTCGCGGCGGGTGAGGCGGAGCTGGGCTCCGTGCCCGAGGACCTGGTGCTGGCCTGCGCGCGGCACCGGCTGCCGCTGTTCTCGGTGGTGGAGGACGTGGCGTTCGCGTCGATCACCGAGTACGTGGTGCGCCGGGTCTCCGGGGAGCGGGCCGGGGACCTGGCGGCCGTCGTGGACCGGCACCGGCGGCTGATGACCTCGGGGCCCGCGGGGGGCGGCCCGGAGGTCGTGCTCGACCTGCTCGCCTCCGACCTGGACCTGCCCGCCTGGGTGCTCTCCTCCACCGGCCGCCGGATCGCGGTGCCGACCGTCGCGGCGTCCGGTGGCCCGGCGGCCGCCGGGTCCGGGGGCGCGGGGCCGGCGGGCCGCGGGGGCGCGCCCGAGCTGCCGGCCGCGGTCCGCGCTCAGCTGGCGGGCGAGCACCTGGCCGCCCAGCGCTCCGGCCGCCGCGGCCCGCACCGCGTGACCGCCGCCGACGGCGCCACGTACTCCCTCTTCCCGATCCGCGGCAGCGGCCGCGGCCCCGCCGGCTCCGGGGACGTGCGCGAGACCGTGCTGTCCGACTGGCTGCTGGTGGTCGGGGCGGACGCCGGCGACTGGCCGGAGGAGCGGCTTGACCTGCTGCACGGCGTCACCCAGCTCATCGCCGTGGAGCGGGACCGCAGGGACGCCGCCCGCACCGTACGGCGCCGACTGGCCCAGGAGGTGCTGGAGCTGGTCCAGTCGGGCGCGCCGCCCGCCGAGGTCGCGGCCCGGCTGCGGGTGGCCGCCCCCGTCCTGCTGCCGGGCCTGGGCACGGCGCCGCACTGGCAGGTGGTGGTGGCCCGCGTCGAGTGGGAGGGCGAGGCTCCCCCGGCGCCGGGCGGCCCGGTGGCCCAGTCGCTGCTCGAAGAGGTGCTGGTCGACCCGGAGGCCGGCGGGCCCGAGCCCTCGGACCGGATCGCGGTGGCGCACACCGGCGACGAGGCGGTCGCGCTCGTCCCGCTGCCCGCGCCGGCCGACGGCGCGGCGGCGGCCCCGGCGGGCGGTACGGCAGCTGGTACGGCGAGTAGTGCGAGGGGCGACACCGGCGGCGACACGGCCGCCGGGAGCGGCGGCGCCGAGCGGGCGTACGGCTTCGAGGCCGGGCTCCACGCTGACGCGCTGCTCGCCGCCGTCCGGGAACCGCTCTCCCGGGGGCTGGACGGCGACGGGCGGCTGACGCTCGGCGTCAGCGCCACCGTCCAGTCCGCCGAAGGGCTGCGCGGCGCCCTCGAGGAGGCGCGACACGCCCGGCGGGTCGCCGCCGCCCGCCCGGGCCGGGTCTGCGCGGCGGGCCACCAGGAGCTCGCCTCCCACGTCCTGCTGCTCCCCTTCGTCCCCGACGACGTCCGCCGCGCCTTCACCGCCCGGCTGCTCGACCCCCTGCACGACTACGACCGCCGCCACCGCGCCGAGCTGGTCCCCACGCTCGAGGCGTTCCTGGACTGCGACGGCTCCTGGACGCGCTGCGCGGCCCGGCTGCATCTGCACGTCAACACGCTGCGGTACCGGGTGGGGCGGATCGAGCAGCTGACGGGGCGTGACCTGGCGCGGCTCGAGGACAAGGTGGACTTCTTCCTGGCCCTGCGGATGAGCTGAGCCGCTGGGCTGAGCTGCTGGGCTGACCGAACGCGGGTTCGCGGGTCCGGCGGCTCGCCCCGCGTCAAGGGCTCACCGGTTTTCCAACTGTTTGTGAATTGATTCACACCGACCCCTTGGCCGGGCCCTCGCATTCATGCTGAGATTCGGATCACAGCTTCCGGCTCGATGGCGCGCTTGGGGAGGGCAATGTGGCGGACACCGCCATGTCACCACCTGGATCGTCGGACTCCGATTCTGATCTCCGTCCGGGTCGCGTGGACGACCCCCTGGACACGGCGGTATGGCGGCTGCGGTCGCGCGGCTGCTGGCACGACGCCGCCGCCCTGCTCGCCCCCCGCGCGATAACCGACACCTCGGCCGCGCTCAAGCGGAGCGCGGTGCTGATCGAGCGCTGCATGTACACCTCCGAGGGGTGGGAGGCCGCCGAGGACGCCCTGCGGGCGGCGGAGGCGCTCGCCCTCACCGACGACGAGCGGGGCGCCACGGCCTGCGAGCGCGGCTACCTCGCGTACGCCGCCACGCTGCTGGGGGCGCGCGACCGCGCCGACGAGGCGCGCACCGCGCTCGGGCGCGCCGCCGCGCTGCTCGGCCCCGGCTCGCCGACCCGCCCGCTGCTCGACTTCCGCCGCGGCCTGATCGCCCAGCACCTGTCCCAGAACCCCACCGGCGCCCATGCCGCCTTCCAGCGCGCCCACGCCGGGGCCGCCAACCACGGCGACGAGCTGCTGCGCTCGTTCACCTGGCGCCACCTCGCCGCGATGGCGGAGCAGGAGGGCGAGGTGGCCGAGGCCCGGCGCGGCTTCGCCGAATCGCTGCGCATCCGGGAAGAGCTGGGCTATCTGATCGGCATCGCCCCGGCCCTGGCGGCCCTGGCCGAAGTGGAGGAGGAACCGGAGGCCACCCGCCTGCGCACGGAGGCGGTCCGCCTGGTGCGGCTGCTGGGCGGCGTCCCGGTGTGGCTCGCCGACCAGTTAGCCCGCACCCCCTCCGCGCCGGCGTGACCGAGGCCCCCACTCCCCCGCCCCTTCGCCTTCTCGGCGATTCGCCTTCTCCGCAAGGGGCGGGGGACGGGCGCCGATGCGCGAGCGTCAGTCGCCGCCGTTGAAGTGGTCGCGCACCAGGGACTCGACCGCGTCGAGATCCCGCTCGGTCAGCGCGTCGAGCAGGGCCGTGTGTTCGGCCGCGTCGGCGATGAGGTCGGCGGTGCGGACGATCTGGCCGCCGACCAGGGGCCACTGCGCCCGGCGGTGCAGTTCGTCGGCCACGACGACGAGCTGCTGATTTCCGGCCAGGCTGAGAACCGCCTGGTGGAACGTGCGGTCCGCCTCCAGGTACGCCGCGCGGTCCCCCTTCGCCGCCGCCGCGGCCGTCGCCTCGGCGAAGGGCCGCAGCCCCGCCCAGCGCTCGGGGGCGATCGCCTCGGCGAGGCTGAGCATCACGGGGACCTCCAGCAGCGCCCGGACCTCGGCCAGCTCGGCCAGCTCGCGCGCGCTGCGCCGGGCCACCCGGAAGCCGCGGTTGGGCACCACCTCGACGGCCCCCTCCCCCGCGAGCTGCTGCATGGCCTCCCGTACGGGGGTGGGGGACACGCCGAAGCGCTCGGCGAGGGCCGGCGCGGAGTACACCTCGCCGGGGGCGAGCTCGCCGCCGACCAGCGCGTCCCGCAGGGCGTCCAGGATCTGCCCGCGCACCGAGTGGCGCCGGGGCCGTGGGGTGGTCCCGCCGGGGCAAGGGGTGCCGGGACTTGGGGGCGGCTCCGCCGCCGTTCCGGCTCTGGCCTGCTCCACCTCGGCTCCTCCCGACGTCCGCTGGAAACGATATGCGGAGGTCACGTGAGGTCAAACCCCTCGGACGCCGTATTTAAGGCAACGCTAACGGAACACAGCACAAGGGCGCACATCGAGCACCCTGACGCAAGCTCAGAGACCCGTTTACGCCCGATCGGGTTCCATGAATAGAATGCAAGCCGCTTGCACAGCGCGAGCGTTCGAACCGTATCGCACCTATCCGCGTGTCCCCCCGCCGAATTGGCGGCCTCTTGTCCGGAAACCACTCGGGGCAAGCGAGGTTTGCGCCAAGATGTCGCGCGAGTAGGCCGGGTACTGCGGCCAGAACTTCACGGAAGCCAGGCAAGGGACACCGGATGAGATTGACCGACATATCGAGCTGGGGCCTCCCGGCCGTCGTGGTGCTGGTCGGCGTCGTGGGAGCGGTGACAGTGCTCGCGCGCGGCCGCAACAGCAAGGACGACAACGCCACCACCGACTCCTGGGAGCGCAGCGAGGAGCGGCGGCGGCGCAAGGAGGCCATCTACGGCATGGCCTCGTACGTGCTGCTGTTCTGCTGCGCGGGGGTGGCGGCCGCGCTCTCCTTCCAGGGCCTGGTGGGCTTCGGACGCGAGAACCTCGCCCTCTCGAACGGCTGGGAGTACCTGGTGCCGTTCGGGCTCGACGGCGCCGCGATGTTCTGCTCGGTCCTCGCGGTGCGCGAGGCGAGCCACGGTGACGCCGCGCTCGGCTCCCGGCTGCTGGTGTGGCTGTTCGCCGGCGCCGCGGCCTGGTTCAACTGGGTGCACGCGCCGCGCGGCATGGGCCACGCGGGGGCGCCGCAGTTCTTCGCCGGCATGTCGCTGTCGGCCGCGGTGCTCTTCGACCGCGCGCTGAAGCAGACCCGCCGGGCGGCGCTGCGCGAGCAGGGCCTGGTGCCGCGGCCGCTGCCGCAGATCCGTATCGTGCGCTGGCTGCGCGCGCCCCGCGAGACCTTCGCCGCCTGGTCGCTGATGCTGCTCGAGGGCGTCCGCACCCTGGACGAGGCCGTCGAGGAGGTCCGCGAGGACCGCAGGGAGAAGGAGCTGAACCGGCAGCGCAGGCGCGAGCAGGAGAAGCTGGACCGGGCCAGGATCCGGGCGCTGAACCGGCAGCACCGCAGCTGGGGCCGGCGTGGCGGCCGTCAGGTGGAGGTCACCGGGTCCTCCCCGCAGCCCGCGCTCACATCGGAGCCTGCCATACCGGAGAACTCGCCGGAAAACTCACCCTCGCTGGAAAAGGGGCAGCTGCCCGCGCCCGCTTCCCGGCCCGCGCTGCGGTCCGCGGGCGACGCTGACGACGCCGCCGCCGGAACCGTCGGCGACCGCGTGGCCGAGCGGCCGCGGACCATCGACCTCACCGCCGAGGACGACACGCTCACCATGCCGCGGCTCGACTCCCTCGAGGAGAAGCTCGCGCAGATCGAGCGGGCCTTCGGCTGACCGCCGGGTGGGCGGGACGGGGAGCCGGGCTCCTCTCCCGCCCCCGCCGGACAGGCCCCCCTCACCCGCACCGCGCGTCGAACCTCCGGCGCCGTCTCCCGCGCGCCGAGCCTCACCCGCACCGCGCGTCGAGCTCGAACCAGACCGTCTTCCCCACGCCGTGGGCCCGCACCCCCCACGCGTCCGCCAGCGAGTGGACCAGCATCAGCCCGCGCCCGGAGGTCCCCTCCTCCGACACCTGGACGCGCGGCGTCGGGTGCCGGGAGGCGAAATCCCGCACCTCGACCCGTAATCGGCCGCAGAGCAGGGCCCCCGGACCCGCGCCGAGCGTGGCCGTGAGGTGCGCCCCGCCGTCGGTGTGCACCAGCGCGTTGGTGACCAGCTCACTGGCGAGCAGCTCGGCCACGTCCCTCCGGCCCGGCTCGCCCCAGTGGCGCAGCAGCTCGCGCAGGCCCGCCCGCACCTCCGCCACCCGGGACAGCTCGCCGCCGCGTAATCGCTTGCTGAGGGCCGGGCCCCGCTCGCTCTCGATGGCCACCGCCCCCGCTTCCGGCCGCCCGGCCGCCCCGCCCCGATGTGCAGGCTGACGCTTCATCCTCCCCCGCCCCGGCCGCCCGTGGCGCGGCCAGCGTCGAATTGTCGTCGAACACGCTCACGGGAATGCTTCCCGCGTGTTGGCGCCCACACACCGCGGGAAGTGATCGGGGTGTTGATCCGCCGAGCGCCGATCCCGAGGAGAGCCGCGCATGCACGACGACCGATCGCTGGTGGAAGGGCGCCTCGACCGGGCGCTGCACCAGTTCATCAGGCCCGCCCAGTACTCGGCGCGCGCCCCGCTCACGCTGTCCGCGTGGCGCACCCCCGGCGAGCCGGTGCCGGTGCGCGACGCGCTGAAGGGGTCGTACGAGCCATTCGAGACCGGCACCGACTGGGGCTCGCCGTGGTCCACCTGGTGGTTCCGGCTCGAGGGGGAGGTGCCCGAGGCGTGGGCGGGACGGCGGGTCGAGGCCGTCATCGACCCCGGCTTCACCGGCGACGCCCCCGGCTTCCAGGCCGAGGGGCTGGTGTATGACGCGGAGGGCGTGCCGATCAAGGGCATCCACCCGCGCAACCGCCACATCCCCGTCGCCGCCCCGGCGGCCGGCGGGGAGCCGGTGCGGCTGCTGCTGGAGGCGGCCGCCAACCCGGCCGTGCTGCGCGACGGCTTCGAGCCGACCCAGCTGGGCGATGTGCTGACCGCCGGGGACCGGCCGCTGTACCGCTTCGCCTCGGCGGACCTGGCCGTGCTGGAGGAGGAGGTCTGGCACCTGGTGCTGGACATCGAGGTGCTGTCGGAGCTGATGCGCGAGCTGCCCGTGGACCGGCCGCGGCGCCACGAGATACTCCGCGCGCTGGAGAACATGCTGGACGCGCTGGACCTCCATGACGTGCCGGGCACCGCCGCGGCCGGGCGCGCCGCCCTGGCCGAGGTGCTCAGCCGCCCCGCCCACGCCAGCGCCCACCGCGTGTCGGCGACCGGACACGCCCATATCGACTCGGCGTGGCTGTGGCCGCTGCGCGAGACCGTGCGCAAGGCGTCCCGTACGTTCGCGAACGTCACCGCGCTCGCGGGCGAGTACCCGGAGCTGGTCTTCGCCTGCTCGCAGGCGCAGCAGTACGCGTGGGTGAAGGAGCACCAGCCGCACATCTGGGAGCGGATCAAGAAGGCGGTGGCGGAGGGCAACTGGGCCCCGGTCGGCTCGATGTGGGTCGAATCGGACGCCAACATGCCCGGCGGGGAGGCGCTGGCGCGGCAGATCGTGCACGGCAAGCGGTTCTTCCTGGAGGAGTTGGGGGTGGACACCGAGGAGATCTGGCTGCCGGACTCCTTCGGCTACACCGCCGCGTTCCCGCAGCTGGCGAAGTTGGCGGGGGTGCGGTGGTTCCTCACCCAGAAGCTGTCCTGGAACCAGTCGAACAAGATGCCGCACCACACGTTCTGGTGGGAGGGCATCGACGGCACCCGGGTGTTCACCCACTTCCCGCCGGTGGACACCTACAACGCCCAGTTCCACGCGAGCGAGCTGGCCCACGCGGAGCGGAACTTCGCCGACAAGGGGCTGGCGACCCGCTCCCTGGTCCCCTTCGGTTTCGGCGACGGCGGGGGCGGCCCCACCCGGGAGATGCTGGAGAAGGCGCGGCGGCTCAAGTCGCTGGAGGGCTCGCCGCGCGTCGAGATCGAGCGGCCGTCGGCGTTCTTCGCGGAGGCCGAGCGGGAGTACGCGGCCAAGGCGCCGGTGTGGTCCGGCGAGCTGTACCTGGAGATGCACCGGGCCACGTACACCACCCAGGCCAAGACCAAGCAGGGCAACCGGCGCAGCGAGCACCTGCTGCGGGAGGCGGAGCTGTGGGCGACGGCCGCCGCGCTGCGGGCCCCCGGGTACGCCTATCCGTACGAGGAGCTTGACCGGACCTGGAAGACGGTGCTGCTGCACCAGTTCCACGACATCCTGCCGGGCTCCTCGATCGCCTGGGTGCACCGGGAGGCCCGCGACACCTACGAGCGGGTCCGCGCCGAGTTGGAGAGGATCGTCGCCGCGGCGGTGGCCGCGCTCGGCGGCGCGTCGGAGGGGCCGGTGGTGCTGAACGCCTCCCCGTACGCGCGCGAGGAGGTCGTCACGCTCGACGCGCCGACGGCGGCGGCCCTGCCGCCGGGCGCGCCGGCGCAGCCGCTGGAGGACGGGCGCGCCGCGGTCGCGGTGCGGCTGCCCGCGCTGGGCGCGTCGGCCGTGCGCGGCGACACGCCGGCGGCCGGCGCGTCCGAGGCGCCGGTCGGCGCGCTGAGCGACGGGCGCACGATCGTGCTGGACAACGACCTGCTGCGGGTGGTGATCGACGGCGACGGGCTGCTCACCTCCGTGGTGGACCTCCCGGCCGACCGGGAGCTGATCGCGCCCGGCGCCCGCGGCAACCTCCTCCAGCTGCACCCCGACCACCCGAACGAGTACGACGCCTGGGACATCGACCGCCACTACCGCCGGGTCCACACCGATCTCACCGACGCCGAGTCCGTCGAGCTGGTCGAGTCCGGGCCGCTGCGCGCCGCGGTGCGGGTGGTGCGCGTCTTCGGCGCGTCGGGGGCCTCCCGGATCACCCAGGAGATCCGGCTCAGCCGGGGCAGCCGCCGACTGGACATCACCACCGAGGTGGACTGGCAGGAGTCGGAGAAGGTCCTCAAGGCGGCCTTCCCTCTGGACATCCACGCCAAGGTGTCCACCTCCGAGATCCAGTTCGGGCATGTGGACCGCGCCACGCACACCAACACCAGCTGGGACGCGGCCCGGTTCGAGATCTGCGCCCACCGCTGGCTGCGGGTCGCCGAGCCCGGCTATGGCGCGGCGCTGCTCAACGACTCGACGTACGGCCACGATGTGACCCGTACGGAGCACGCCGTGGAGGGCGACGGGGGCGGGCGGGTGCTGGGCACCACCGTGCGGCTGACCCTGCTGCGCGCCCCGCACAGCCCCGACCCCGAGACCGACCTCGGCACCCACCGCTTCGGCTACGCGCTGCTGCCCGGCGCCGAGGTGGGCGACGCGGTCGCCGAGGGCCTGGCGCTCAACCTGCCGCCGCGCGCCCTCCCCGCGGGCCCGGTGCTGCCCTCCCTGATCGGCGTCGACCATCCGGCGGTGACCGTGGAGTCGGTCAAGCTGGCGGAGGACCGGAGCGGCGATGTGGTGGTGCGGCTGTACGAGTCGCGCGGCGGGCGGGCTGCGGCCACGCTCACCACCGCCTTCCCGGTGGTCAGCGCCCAGGTGACGGACCTGCTGGAGCGGCCGCTGCACGAGGCGGCCACCGGCGAGGGCGGGCTGGCCCTGAGCCTGCGCCCGCACGAGATCGTCACCCTCAGGCTCACGCCCGCGTAGCGCGGCAGGCAGTAGCGCGGTAGGGAGGCAAGGGGGGCGGGGTCAGGGCCGGGGCAGGTTCCGCAGGTTCGAGCGGGCCATCTGCACCATCCGGCCCACCCCGCCCTCCAGCACGACCTTGCTCGCGGAGAGCGCGAAGCCGGTCACCATCTCCGCCCGGATCTTCGGCGGGATGGACAGCGCGTTGGGGTCGGTGACGACGTCCAGCAGCGCGGGCCCCTTGTAGCGCAGGGCGGACCGCAGCGCGGCCCGCAGGTGCTTGGGCTTCTCCACGCGCTCGCCGTACGCCCCGGCGGCGCGGGCGATCTCCGCGAAGTCGGGGTTGAGGTTGGTGGTGCCGTACGAGGGCAGGCCCGAGACCATCATCTCCAGCTCCACCATGCCCAGCGAGGAGTTGTTGAAGAGCACCACCTTCACCGGCAGGTCGTACTGGACGAGGGTGAGGAAGTCGCCCATCAGCATGGCGAAACCGCCGTCGCCGGACATCGAGACCACCTGGCGGCCGCGGTCGAGGAACTGGGCGCCGATCGCCTGCGGCACCGCGTTGGCCATCGAGCCGTGGGTGAACGAGCCGATCACGCGGCGGCGGCCGTTGGGGGTCAGATAGCGGGCCGCCCACACATTGCACATGCCGGTGTCGACGGTGAAGATCGCGTCGCCGGCCGCCTCCTCGTCCAGCACCGACGCCACATACTCCGGGTGGATCGGGATGTGCTTGTCCACCCGGCGGGTGTACGCCCTGACCTTGCCCTCCAGCGCGTCCGCGTGCTTCTTCAGCATCCGGTTCAGGAATTGGCGGTCCGTCTTGGCACGCACCTTCGGCGTCAGGCAGCGCAGCGTCTCGCGCACATCGCCCCACACGGCCAGGTCCAGCTTGGAGCGGCGGCCCAGGTGCTCGGGCCGGACGTCGACCTGCACAATCTTCACGTCGTCGGGCAGGAACGCGTTGTACGGGAAGTCGGTGCCCAGCAGCATCAGCAGGTCGCACTCGTGGGTGGCCTCGTACGCCGCGCCGTAGCCCAGCAGACCGCTCATGCCGACGTCGTACGGGTTGTCGTACTGGATCCACTCCTTGCCGCGCAGCGCGTGGCCCACCGGGGCCTTCACCCGCTCGGCGAAGGCCATCACCTCGGCGTGCGCCCCCGCGGTGCCGCTGCCGCAGAAGAGCGTCACCCGGTCGGCCGCGTCCACCATCCGGGCGAGCGCGTCGATCTCGGCGTCGCCCGGGCGCACCGAGGGGCGGGTGGTGACCAGGGCGTGCTCCTCCGCCCGCTCGGGCGCCGGCAGCGCCGCGATGTCGCCGGGCAGCGCCACCACGCTGACGCCGCTGCGGCCGACGGCGTGCTGGATCGCGGTCTGCGGCACCCTCGGCATCTGCCGCGGACTGGAGATCAGCTCGCAGTAGTGGCTGCACTCGCCGAACAGCCGGTCCGGGTGGGTCTCCTGGAAGTAGCCGGAGCCGATCTCGCTGCTGGGGATGTGCGAGGCCAGGGCGAGGACCGGGGCCATCGAGCGGTGCGCGTCGTACAGGCCGTTGATCAGGTGCAGATTGCCCGGCCCGCAGGAGCCCGCGCAGGCCGCGAGGCGGCCGGTGAGCTGGGCCTCGGCGCCGGCGGCGAAGGCGGCGGACTCCTCGTGGCGGACCTGGATCCAGTCGATGGCCGCGTTGCGGCGGACCGCGTCGACCACGGGGTTGAGGCTGTCTCCGACGACCCCGTACAGCCGGCGGACCCCGGCGCGCGCCAGGAGGTCCACGAACTGCTCGGCCACGGTCTGCTTGCCCATCGCGCGCCTTCCGTCCGGGTCGTGGCTCACGCAGCCCAGGGGCGTGCGCGGCCGGTGTGGATACCGGGTCCGCCTGTACGGATCGGTCTGCACGGGTCCGTCCGCACGGGTCCGTCCGCACGGGTCCGGCTGTACGGGTGCGGCCGGGCCCTGGCTCCATCAACCCACGGACCACGCGCTCACGCCTCCCAGACGGCGGCCGCCGTACGGTCGTCGGCGTAGCCCTCGACCCTCGTTCGGGCGTCCGCGAGGAACGCGGCGAGCCCCGGCGGTTCCGCGTCCGTCCAGCGTTGCGCCAGGTGTCCGGCGAGCGCGGGCCGGGCGCGCAGCGGCTCGGCGAGCCCGCCGCCGCACATCAGGAGCACATCGCCCGGGTGGGCTACGGAGGCCCGGAAGCGGAAGGGGGCGGCGGGGACCGGGACGTCGCCCGCGGCCTCCGTCTCCGGCGCCGGTGCGGCGGGCTCCAGGTCCTGCCAGGCGCCCCCGCGCAGCCGGAAGAGGCCGCCGCCGCCCGCGCCGAAGACCACGCGGGTACGGCAGTCGGGGTCGGTGGGCAGCAGCAGACAGCGCGGCGAGGCGGCGTACTCGGCCGGGTCCAGGCCCAGCTCGGCCGCGCGGGCCCGTAACCGGCCCAGGGCCCGGTCGGTGAGCCGGTGCAGTCCGGACTTGAGCGCGTCGCGGTTCCCGGTGCGTATGTCCTCCACCAGCCGCACGTGACTGCGGCCGACCGCCCGGGCGATCCACTCGCACACCTCGCGCGCCGCCCGCTGGGCCGCCACGGCCCCCGGCGCCCCGCCCGCGAGCGCCACCAGCACCAGACCGCCGGGCCCGGCCCCGAAGCGCGCGGTGAGCAGCGCGTCCTGCCGCGGCTCGCCGCGACGGCGGGCCGACTCGCCGCGGGAGGAGACGGCGCGCAGCGTGGCGGCTCCACAGCGGGCGCCGTCCAGGACGGTGTCCGGCCCGAGGTCGGCCCACTCGTACGCGTCGGCGCACGGCAACACGCCCGGCTCGAACGCGTCGGCGGGAGGCGGCCCGCCCGGCCCCGGCGCGGGGCCGGGCCGGGGCGGCCGGGTGGGGTGGTGCGGGGCGGGTGGACCCCAGGGGGCTCCGGGGGCGGGGGACGAGGCCGGGGCGGGGGACGAGGCCGGGGCGGGGGACGAGGCCGGGGCGGGAGGCGGGGAGGGGGTTGGTGCGGGCGGGGGGCCGGCGACCGTGCGGGAGGCGGAGTCGAAACGGTCGTCGACCGAGTCCCCCGCCGGCGCGGGCCCCACGTCGTCGGTGTCCCGGCGGTACAACTCGCCCCACCACTCGTCCTCGTGACCGCGCCGGTCCCCCTGCTGGCTCATGCCCTCCATGGTTCCCCAGCGGACCGCCCACGGGAACACGGCCTGAGCGGCGTCTACCCCCGGTAGGTCTCCAGCAGCCGCAGCCACACCTCGCTGATCGTCGGGAACGCGGGGACCGCGTGCCACAGCCGTTCCAGGGGGACCTCGCCCGCGACCGCCACCGTGGCCGAGTGCAGCAGCTCGCCGACGCCCGGGCCGACGAAGGTGACGCCGATCAGACGGCCCCGGTCGAGGTCGACGACCATGCGGGCCTGGCCCCGGTAGCCCTCGCCGTAGAGCCCGGCGCCGGAGACCCGGGCGAGGTCGTAGTCGACGACCCGGACCCGGCGGCCGTCGGCCTCCGCCTGGGCGGCGGTGAGCCCGACGGCGGCGACCTCGGGGTCGGTGAACACGACCTGCGGCACGGCTGCGGTGTCCGCGGTGGCCGCGTGGGCGCCCCAGGGGTCGGTCTCCAGCAGCGGCACGCCCTGGGCGCGGGCGCCGATGGCCGCGCCCGCGACGCGGGCCTGGTACTTGCCCTGGTGGGTCATCAGCGCGCGGTGGTTGACGTCGCCGACGGCGTACAGCCAGCCGCCCGGGACGTCCGACACCCGGCAGCTGTCGTCCACCCGCAGCCAGGCGCCCGGTTCGAGGCCGACCGTCTCCAGCCCGATGTCGCCGGTGCGCGGGGTGCGCCCGGTGGCGAACAGCACCTCGTCGGCCTCCAGCCGCTCCCCGCCGGCCAGGGTCAGGGTCACCGGGCCGTCCGGGGTGTCCCGCCGTACGCCGGTCACGGAGGTGCCGGTGCGGACCTGGGCCCCGGCCTCGGTCAGCGACTTGGCGACGAGTTCGCCCACGAAGGGCTCCATGCGCTCCAGCAGGCCGGAGCCCCGGACCAGGACGGTGACCTCCGAGCCGAGCGCCTGCCAGGCGGTGGCCATCTCGGTGGCGACCACGCCGCCGCCGACCACGGCCAGCCGCCCGGGCACGGTGGAGGCGCTGGTGGCCTCGCGGCTGGTCCAGGGCCGGACCTCGGCGAGCCCGGGCAGGTCGGGCAGCGCGGCGTCGCTGCCGGTGCACACGGCGACCGCGTGCCGGGCGGTGAGGTGGTGCTCCTGCCCGTCCGCGCCGGTCACCGCGACCCGCTTGGGGCCGGCCAGCCGGGCGTGTCCGCGGACCAGGTCCACGCCGATCGAGTCGAGCCAGCTGACCTGGCCGTCGTCCTTCCAGTGCGCGACGTACTCGTCGCGGCGCCCGAAGACGGCCGCGTTCTCCAGCGGGCCGTCGACCGCCTGCCGCAGCCCGGGCAGGCGGCGCGCGTCGGCGCGCGCGATGACCGGGCGCAGCAACGCCTTGCTGGGGATGCAGGCCCAGTACGAGCACTCGCCGCCGACCAGTTCACTCTCCACGATCACCGTGGAGAGCCCGGCGGCGCGGGTCCGGGCGGCGACGTTCTCGCCGACCGGACCCGCGCCCAGGACGATGACGTCGTACTCTTCCGTGGCGGCCATCATGCAACTCGCTCTCTTCCCGGCTCCGGCGTCCGGCCGGGCTTTCGGTTCCTTGGGCCATCCTGGCCCCAAGGAACCGGTGCGGGCCACATGAACCACGGGTCCGCAGGTGGATCCGAGCCGTGCCGGATCCACCCGGGAGCAGCGGTTACGGCTTGCGCATCGGGCCCCGCTTGCGTTCCATCATGTGCCGCCCGAGGGCCTGCCGCTGTTTGAAGGTCCGCCGCAGCTCGGCCCGCAGCCGCTCGTCGGTGCGCGCCGCGAGGCGCTGGTTCTCGCGCAGCAGCTTGCGGTAGCTGTCCAGGCGGCGTTCGGGCAGGGTGCCGTCCTCGATGGCGGCGAGCACCGCGCAGCCCGGCTCCGCCTGGTGGGCGCAGTCGTGGAAGCGGCACTCCTCGGCCAGCGCCTCGATCTCCGAGAACGCCTGCGCGACGCCCTCTCCGGCGTCCCACAGACCGACCCCGCGCACCCCGGGCGTGTCGATGAGGACGCCGCCCGACGGCAGGGGCAGCAGGTCGCGGGTGGTCGTGGTGTGCCGCCCCTTGCCGTCGCTGTCCCGGACCTCCCGGACGTCCTGCGCCCTCTCGCCCAGCAGGGCGTTCGCGAGCGTGGACTTGCCGGCGCCGGACTGGCCGAGCAGCACGGAGGTGCCCGAGGCGAGCACGGCGCCGAGCACGTCGAGGCCCTCGCCGGCGGTGGAGCTGACGGTCAGCACCTGCACGCCGGGCGCGGCGGTCTCCACGTCCGACACGAGGTGGGCCAGCGTCACGGGGTCGGGCACCAGGTCCGCCTTGGTCAGCACGACCATCGGCTGGGCCCCGCTCTCCCAGGCCAGCGCGAGGAACCGCTCCAGGCGCCCCAGGTCCAGCTCGGCGGCGAGGGAGACGGCCAGCACCGCGTGGTCGACGTTCGCGGCCAGCACCTGTCCCTCGGAGCGCTGCGACGACGTGGACCGCACCACGGCGGTCCGGCGTGGCAGCAGGGCCCGTACGTACCGGGGGTCGCCGGCCGCGTCCACCGCGGCCCAGTCCCCGGTGCACACGACCTTCATCGGGTCGCGGGGGACGACGAACTCGGTGTCGGCGCGCACGGTGCCCTCGGCGGTGAGGACGTCGCACAGACCGCGGTCGACCCGTACGACACGCCCGGGCACCAGCCCCCGCTCGGCGTGGGAGGCGAACTCGGCCTGCCATCCCTCGTCCCAGCCATAGGCGGACAGCGGACGTGACACAGCGGAAGAGGAAGACGGATTCAAGGGAAACCCTTCTGAGGGCAGCCCCCGGCCACGCGCTCACGGGCGCGCAGAGAGAAGAGGAGGAATCAGTCAGCCGGGGACCACGGAGGTGGAGTGGACGTTCTTCTGGTTGCGGGCAGCGCCCATCACAGAGACAGCCATCGGTCACACCTCCCGTTTCCTCACTGGGCCGACAGCGGCGGCCGAGGGCCACCGCACGAAGCGCACTCACTATAGAAGCGCACGCCCGCCGCGCGCCACCGGATATCGCGCCCGCACGCCCCCTCCCGCGGACCCCGCCGCCGCCGGCCGCCGCCCGGCCCGGAGGGGGACGCACGGCAGCCACCGGCACGGACGGAGGGCCGCCGGGTCGGCCGGAGGGCCCTCCGCCCGTGCCGCCGCTAGCGGCGCAGGGCGGCCAGGTTGCGGTAGCCGATCGCCGCGTGTTCCAGGGACTGGCCCGGGTTGGTGGTGCTCGGCGCGTTGTCCTGTTCGACCATGGGGTTGTGGTAATTGCGGTGGCCCACGCGGGAGAAGAACGTGGTGTAGTCGATGACGCCGGTGCCGAACGGGACCATGTCGTACCCCATCCCGTTGGTGGTGTTGACGACGCCGTCCTTGGCGTGGAACAGCGGGTAGCGCTTGTTGTGGCGGGTCACGAGGCCCGCCGGGTCGAAGACGTTCGTCTGCGTGGAGCCGTCGTGGGCGGTGTAGGTGCGGAACTTGTACTGGGCGACGTGTGCCCAGAAGATGTCCATCTCCAGCCAGACCAGCTGCGGGTCGGTGATGGACAGGAAGTACTCCAGCTTGCGGATGCCGGAGCTGCGGGTGGGGCGTCCCTGGTCGTCCAGCGGGCCGCCGTCGAGGAGGAAGCCGTAGGCCGCGTCGTGGTTGTGGGTGTAGAGCTTGAGTCCGGCTCGGCGGGCGATCTCGCCCAGGGCGTGCCACTTGTCGGCGGCCACATCCCAGTCGGCCTTGTAGGAGCTTCCGGTGGGGTCGCCACCGGTGCCCATGTGGGGCAGGCCGAGGATGTTCGCGATCTCCAGGTGCTTCTTGAAGGTGTCCAGGTCGGCTCTGGTCAGGGGCCAGGAGCCGGGGATGAAGCCGTGGTTGCCCTGGGCACGCAGCCCGTTGTCGTCCAGCCAGCGGCGCAGCAGTCCGGCGCCCTGGACGGACTCCAGGCTCGCGCCGCCGGGGGCGCCCGGGTGCTGGCCGTAGCCGGCGAACTCGACCTGGCGGTAGCCGAAGCGGGCGAGCTGTTCGAAGACGGCCCGGAAGCCGGACGGGAGGGAGGTGGAGAGCGGGTCGCGGCCGATGGCGTCGCGGACCGTGTAGAGCATGATGCCGCGCTTGTCGGCGGGGACGAGCGGGTGCCCTCTGCCGGTGTCGGCGGACCGGGGCGCGGCCTGCACGGGGTTCGCGCCGAGGACGGGGGCGGCGATCGCCCCGGCCGTGACGGCGGTGCAGGTGCTCAGGAAGCGGCGGCGGCCGATGCCGAGGCTGCGGCGCAGCTGGTCGTCGGTGTCAGGCGTGTGGTTCACGGGGTGCCTTCTTTCGTTTCGTCTGGGGGGCCGTCGATGTCGAGGCCGGCGAGTCGGAGCAGCAGGGACTTCACGTCGATGGCCGCGATGCGGTCGCCGACGGCGCGGGGGGTGGAGCACAGGAGGAGCGGACCGTCGTCGTCGCTCGTGGGCAGGCGGCCGTGGCTGCCTCGGATGGGTGAGGGGTCGAGGGGGACGACCGCCATGCGATAGCGCAGCCCGAGCTTCTTGCGGGCGAGCGCGGTGGCGGCCTTGACCTTCACATAGGGGTCGAGCGGGTCCATGAACAGCTCGGCCGGGTCGTAGCCGGGCTTGCGGTGGATCTCGACCAGGCGCGCGAAGTCGGGCGCGCGGGCGTCATCGAGCCAGTAGTAGTACGTGAACCAGGCGTCCGGTTCGGCGATGGCGACCAGTTCGCCCGAGCGGGCGTGGTCCAGGTGGTGCGTCTTCTTGCCCTCGTCGTCGAGGAGTTGCCCGATGCCGGGCAGCCCGTCGAGGGCGGCGCGGGTGGCGGCCAGGTCCTCGGGGCGGCGGACGTACACATGGGCGATCTGGTGGTCGGCGACGGCGAAGGCGCGGGAGGCCATCGGATCGAGGTATTCCATGCCGTCCTGGGTGTGCACCTCCAGCAGCCCGGCGCGGCGCAGGGCGCGATTGATGTCGACGGGCCGGCTCACGCGGGTGATGCCGTACTCGGACAGCGCGACGACCGTGCGGCCCTCCGCGCGGGCGTCGTCCAGCAGGGGGGCCACGGCCGCGTCCAGGTCGGCGGCCGCCTGGTGGGAGCGGGGGTCGTCGGGGCCGTAGCGCTGAAGGTCGTAGTCGAGATGGGGAAGGTAGCAGAGCGCCAGGTCCGGGTGGCGGGTGCGGAGGATGTGACGGGTGGCGTCGATGATCCACTGGCTGGAGACCAGATCGGCTCCGGGCCCCCAGAAGTGGAAGAGCGGGAACGTGCCGAACTTCTCCGTGAGTTCGTCGTGCAGGGCGGGTGGCCGGGTGTAGCAGTCCGGTTCCTTGCGGCCGTCGGCGTAGTAGACGGGCCGGGGGGTCACGGTGAGGTCGGTGTCCGCGCCCATGGCGTACCACCAGCAGATGTTGGCGACCGTGTAGCCGGGGTGGGCACGGCGGGCCGCGTCCCACACCTTGTCCCCGGCGACCAGGCCGTTGTGCTGTCGCCACAGCAGAACGTCGCCGAGTTCGCGGAAGTACCAGCCGTTGGCGACGATGCCGTGTTCCGAGGGCATCGTGCCGGTGAGGAAGGTGGACTGTGCGGCGCAGGTGACGGCGGGCAGGACCGTGCCGAGGTGGGCCCGGGAGCCGGCCGCGGCGAGGGCCTTGAGGTGCGGCATCCGGTCGAGGAGCCGGGGGGTGAGACCGACCACGTCGAGGACGAGGAGCGGGGTGGGGCGGCCGTCCGGCGCGGTCATGGCAACTCCTTCAGTCCGAGGTCGGTCAGCTCGTCGCGGGCGAGGGCGAGCTCGGCGGCGATGCCGTCGGCGAGCCGGTCCCGGCCGCGGGGCCGCAGCTCGGGCGGGAGCGCCTGCCAGGTGTAGGTCTCGACCTCCAGGTGGCGGGTCAGCGGGCGCGGGCCGCCGACGAGCCGGGCCAGGGCGGCCCGCAGGACCTGGAGTGTGGAGGTGAGGGGCGGGGCGGGGGCCGCGTGCAGCGGGACGTGGAAGTGGGCCCGCCAGGGGGCGTCCGCGGGCAGGGTCGAGCCGCCCGGGCGGCCTCGGGGAGGCGGGGCCTCCCCGAGGCCGCTCAGGGCTTCCCCGATGCCGCCCAGGGCCTCGCCGAGGTCGTCGGTGCCGCGCGGGCCGGTCGCGGTGAGGGTGCGGGTCTGGTGCAGGAAGCGGGGTTCGGCGAAGGCGGCGAGGGCCTCGCGGACCTCGGGCCGGCCGGGGTGTTCGGCGTGCAGGGCGGCCGACAGCTGGGACTTGACCACGGGGACGCGGGCGGCGGCGAGCGCGTCCAGCGCCTCCGCGGGGTCCTCGAAGGAGGTGGCGAGATGGCAGGTGTCGACGCAGACGCCGATGCGAGGGTGGCCGACGGCGGTGAGCGGGGCGATGGCGTCGCCGGTGGTCTCCACGGTGCAGCCGGGCTCCGGTTCCAGGCCCACCCGCACGCTCCGCCCGGTCAGTTCCGCCAGGGCGTCCAGGCGCTCCGCGAGGGTGGTCAGCGCCCGCTGCCCGGCGCGGGCGCGGTCGGCGCTCCAGGTGGTGCGCCAGCCGAGCGGCAGGGTGGAGACGCTGCCCTCGGTGACGTCGTCGGGCAGCAGGGTGGTGAGGATCCGGGCCAGTGCGGTGGTGTACTCCAGGCGCTCGGGGTCTGCCCAGTCCGGCTTGTACACGCGGTACTTGACCTCGGCGGCGCCGAAGCCCTCGTACGGGAAGCCGTTGAGGGTGACGACCTCCAGGCCGCCGCGGTCGAGTTCGCGGCGCAGCACGCGCAGGGCGGACGGGTCGGTGTCGAGGGTGCGGGCGGCGTCGCGGGCGAGCCAGAGGCCGATGCCGAGGCGGTCGCGGCCGAGGCGGCGGCGGACGGGCACGCAGTGGTCGCGGAGCTGGGCGACGACGCCGTCGAGGGTCTCGGCGGGGTGCACATTGGTGCAGTAGGCGAGGTGGACGGTGGTGCCGTCCGGGTGGCGGAAGCGCATCGCTCACTCCCCTCCGCGCAGCACGGAGTTGCCCTCGTGGGTGGCCGCGGGCGGGGCGACCTCGAGTTCCAGGCGCCCGCTGAGCCCGTAGAAGGCGGCGGGGTTGCGCCACAGCACCCGGTCGACATCCGTCCCGGTGAAGCCCTCGGCCAGCATCAGGTCGGCCACCCGCCGGGTTTTCAGCGGATCGCTTCTGCCCCAGTCGGCGGCGGAGTTCACCAGGACCTTCTCGGGCCCGTACGCGCGCAGGATCGCCACCATCCGGCGCTCGTCCATCTTGGTGTCGGGGTAGACGGAGAAACCCAGCCAGCAGCCGCTGTCCTTGGCCTCCTTCACCGTGGTCTCGTTGAGGTGGTCCACCAGCACCCGGTCCATCGGCAGCGCGGACTCGCGGACGGCGTCGAGGGTGCGGCGCAGCCCGGCGAGCTTGTCGCGGTGCGGGGTGTGCACGAGGGCGGGCAGGCCGTGGTCGGCGGCGAGCTGGAGCTGTGCGGCGAGCGCGGTGTCCTCGGCCGGGGTCATGGAGTCGTAGCCGATCTCGCCCACGGCCACGACCTGGTCCTTGACGAGGTAGCGGGGCAGCTCGTCGAGGACGGGGACGCAGCGGGGGTCGTTCGCCTCCTTGGGGTTCAGGGCGAGGGTGCAGTGGTGGGCGATGCCGTACTGGGCGGCGCGGAAGGGCTCCCAGCCGAGCAGGGCGTCGAAGTAGTCGAGGAAGGAGGCGGGCGAGGTGCGGGGCTGGCCGAGCCAGAACGACGGCTCGACCACGGCGCGGATCCCCGCGGCGCTCATGGCCTCGTAGTCGTCGGTGGTGCGGGAGGTCATGTGGATGTGGGGGTCGAACAGGCGCATCAGGACTCCTCGCCGTGGGGGTGGTCCGCCTTGGGGTCTTCGGTGGCCAGGGCCAGGACGCGGTGGAGGTCGGAGGGCACGGGCCGGCCGGCCGCGGTGCGCTCGGCCGCGTAGTCGGTGAGCATGCGGGCCAGTTCCGCGTCGCCGCGTCCGCGCGCCGCCAGGCCGGTCACCGCGTCCACGGGGACGCCGGTGAACAGGCACTTCAGTACGGCGTGCCGCCAGCTGTGGGGGTCGAGGTGGCGGGCCGCGTAGGGGCCGAGGGCGGCGGCGAGGAGGCGGGTGTCGTTGGTGCGCAGGGCGTCCTCGACCAGGGGGACCGCGTCGGGTCCGGGCACGAGGTGCGGCAGGGCGCACAGGACGGCGCGGCGTTCCGCGGCCGTGCCCCGGTGGTAGAGGCGGGCGAGGGTGGCGGGGTCGGCACGGGCCGCGTGCAGGATGAGGACGCGGGCGGCGTCGGCGTGCCGGCTGCCGCAGCGGCGGCCCGCCTCGGCCACGCGCAGCTCCCACACGGGGAGCGGCCCGGTCCCGTCCGGGTGGGCGGCTTCGTCCAGGGCCTGCCGGAGCCAGGCGCGGGCGGCCGGGTGGAGGTGGGTGTCGAGGTGGTCGCGGAGGGTGTCGGGGGTGGTGTCCGGGCCGGCTCCCCCGGCGGGCGAGTGGCTCATGGGGTGCTCCCTTCCGGCGCGGTGGTGGCGGAGGCGGCGGTGGCCGGGCCGGTGGTGGCCGCCCCGGCGGCGACCGGGGCGGCGGCGTGCGGTGCGGCAGCGGCCGGGTGACCAGCACCCGAGGCGGCAGTGGTCGGCACGTTCGCCGCCGCGGCAGCGGCCGCGCGGCGCAGGAACGGCAGGGAGGTCCGGGCGTGGTGGGGGCCGGCGTGGGAGTGGCGGGGCAGTTCGACGACGGTCAGGCCCTGGTAGCCGGTCGCGGCGAGAGCCGCGAGGAGGGGCGGGAAGTCGATCTCGCCCTCTCCGAACGGGAGGTGGTCGTGGACGCCGCGCCGCATGTCCTCGATCTGGACGTGTCGCAGCCAGGGCGCGGCGGCGCGCACACAGTCGGCGGGCGGCAGGGGTTCCAGGCACTGGCAGTGGCCGAGGTCCAGGGTGAGGCCCAGGGCGGGCGGGTCGCCGAGGAGGCGGCGGAGGTGGTGGAAGTCGGCGAGGGTGGCGAGGAGGTGGCCGGGTTCGGGCTCGACGGCGAGCGGGATCCCGGCGGTGGCGGCGGCCTCCAGGACCGGGGTGAGGGAGGCGGCGAGCCGCTGCCAGGCCGTGTCCGCGTCGTCGCCGGCCGGGGCGGTTCCGCTGAAGCAGTGCACGGCGTGCGCGCCGAGGTCGGCGGCCACCCGGACCGCGCGCAGCAGGAGGTCCACGCGGCGGGCGCGGGCCTGCGGGTCCGGATCGAGGAGCGAGGGGCCGTGCTTGTGGCGGGGGTCGAGGACGTAGCGGGCGCCGGTTTCCACGGTGACGTCGAGTCCGAGGGCGGCCAGGCGCCGGGCGACCCGTGCGGCGCGGGCGGCGAGGTCGGGGGCGAGCGGGTCGAGGTGCATGTGGTCGAGCGTCAGGCCGACACCGTCGTAGCCGAGGTCGGCGAGGAGGGCGAGGGCGTCGTCGAGGCGGAGGTCGGCGAGGCCGTTGGTGCCGTAGCCGAACCGGAGGGCTGTCCCGTGGGAGGTCATGTGACGCTCACCCGCCTGGAGAAGCGCCGTGCCAGCGCGGTGAGGGCGGCCGTGCCCAGCGCGGTGGCCCCGGCTCCGGCGCGGGCGGCGAGGGCGGCCTGGAGCGGGATGGTGGCGCGGATGCCGGCGCCCACGGCGCGCTGGGTGAGCGGGGGTGAGGGGTTGAGGGCGGCGTGCAGGTAGGGGCGGGCCGTGGCGGAGGCGTAGCCGAGGACGAGTGCGGTGGTGAGGAGGTGCGGGAGGACGGGTGACGGCCGACCGCGTCCCGGGGCGCCCGGCAGCAGCCGGGTCAGGGTGGCCGTGGCGGCCAGCGCCGCGAGCGGGGCGAGCGGGGTGCCGTCCCGGGTCTCCTGGCGGGAGACGCCGGTGACGGCGAGGGTGTGGGTGGCGAGCAGGGCCGCCGAGGGCAGGGCCGGGCGGACGTGGCCACGGGTGGCCGCGGCGCCGAGGAGCAGGTCGAGGCCGCGGGCGGCGGCCATGGCGCCCGGCCCGGCGGGCGTGCGCTTCAGTGCCAGGTCGTACGACCAGACGGTGGCCGCCAGCGGCACCGCGACCGCCAGCGCGGGGCGTCCCGCGCTGGCGGCCAGGGCGAGGCCCGCGGCGGTGAGGGCGCAGGCCGCGGCGAGGGCGGCGGCGGGGCGGACCCGGCCGGACGGCAGGGGGCGGTGCGGACGCTCGACGGCGTCCTCCGCCCGGTCCGCCCAGTCGTTGAGGGCCATCCCGGCCTCGTACAGGCACAGGGAGCAGCCGACGGCGAGCGCGGTGCGCCGGTCGGGGCGGGCGGCGACGGCGGCCGCGCCGGCCAGCCCGTCGCCGGGGACGGTGAACAGGGCGGGCAGGCGCAGCAGTTCGGCCCAGGCGTGGAGGCGCTTCACCCGGCCTCCCCCAGCCTCCGGGCGAACCGCACCAGTTCCGCGTACTGCTCGCCCAGCGCCGATGGTGCCTGGCCGACCGGGTCCTTGAAGAAGAAGGCCAGTTCGGCGAGGGGGCCGCGCAGACCTGTTCGGTGGGCGCGGGCGACGAGCCGGGCCAGGTCGAGGACCAGGGGCGCGGCGAGCGCCGAGTCGCAGCCCTGCCAGATGGTCTGCAGGACCATGCGGGTGCCGAGGAAGCCGTCGAAGGCGACGTGGTCCCAGGCGGTCTTCCAGTCGCCGAGCGCGGGCACGTCGTCGATGTGGACCTCGCCCTCGGGGGTGGTGCCGAGGGTGTCCGCGAGGACGCGTTCCTTGCCGGCGTTCTTCGCCGCGGCGGCTGCCGGGTCGGCGAGGGAGGCGCCGTCGCCGCCGCCGAGGAGGTTGGTGCCGGACCAGGCCCGGACGTCCAGCGCCCGCTGGGCGAACATGGGGCCGAGGACGGAGCGCAGCAGGGTCTGGCCCGTCTTGCCGTCGCGGCCCGCGTACGGCAGTCCGCTCGCCGCGGCGTGCGGGGCGAGCGCCGGGTGGTGCAGGCCCGTGGAGGGGGTGAAGTTGACGTACGGGCAGCCGGCGCGCAGGGCGGCGGCCGCGTAGAGCGAGCTGGGCGGGAGGCTCTCTCCCGCGGGCTCGGCACTCCCCGGGCCACCGCTGGGCGGTGTCCCTTTCGACCCGGTCGCGCCTCTTGGGCTTCCTGGCCGCGGGCCGGGGGGCGGGGCCGGTTCGGTGGAGGCCACGTTCACGACCACCGCGCGCTCCAGGCCGAGCCGGGTGACAAAGTCCTGGATGTCGGCGGTGAACGCGGCGATCAGCGCGTCCTCGTCCCGGGTGTCGCCGGGGAGGGGGCCGCCGGGCCTGATCTCCGCGTCGGCGGCGACGAGTTCGGCGGCGACGGCGGCGGGCAGGCCCGGCGGGAGGACGCCGCCCTCGGCCAGTTGTTCGGCGCGTTTGGGCAGGGGGCAGTCGGCGGTGTCGTGGCCGCCGAAGACGAGGGCGGACAGGGCGGGCAGGCCGCTGCCTGCGAACGCGGGCGCCTCGGTGACCAGGCCGGTCGGTGGGCGCAGCCCCGCGGTCACGGCGGCGCATCCGGCGACGACGGTGGTGGCGACGGAGCCGCGGGCCCCGATCAGCCAGACACCGACCCGAGGGGGACGGGAGAGGGACGCGGACATGGGCTGCCTCCTGACGGTCTCGGGTCGGGCACGACCGGAGGGATGGGGGTGGTGACGGCGGGCGGGAGTCCGGCGTCTCCCGCCCGCCGCCGTTCAGTGGCCCTCGGCGGGCTCAGCGGGTCGTGAAGGTGAAGCCGTCGATCTCGTAGAGGGCACCGCTGCCGCCCTTGAAGACGAGGTAGAGCGTGGTGGTGCCGCGCGGTGCTCGGGACAGGTCGGCGGACACGTCCTGGTAGGTCTCCCAGCCGCCGGTCACGGGCACCGTGGCCGTGCCGAGCAGGGGCCCGGTGGCCGAGCCCGCGCGGACCTCGAGGGTGCCGCCCGCGCCGGCTGAGGCGACGCGCGCCGTGATCTTCGTGGCGTCGCTGAGGACGTAGGGCGTGAAGGCGATCCAGTCGCCGTTGTCGATGTCGCCGACGACCTTGCCGCCCTGGGCGGTGTCGTGGCCGGTGACCTTCACGCCGTGGCCGGTGCCGAAGTGCTCGGCCTGGCGGTGCCGGGGCTGGAGGACGTGCCGGTCGTGCGAGGTGAGCGCGGCCTGGCCGCCGCCTCCGCCGTCGGTGTACTCGGCGTCCAGGACGCCGAAGATGTTGGCGTCCTCGTCGTGGCCGCCGTCGGCGCTGGACTGGATGGTGCCGGAGCAGCCGTTGGCGGAGGTGAGCGGGTGGCCGTGGGTGTCATGGCCGAGGATCAGGGTGACCTTGACCTTGGCGCAGTCGATGGTCCGGCCGTCCTCGGGGTCGGTGACCTTCACCTTGAACGGGACGGCGTCGCCGAAGCTGAACAGTTGCCCGTCCTTCGGCGTCTCGATGACGACCTGGGGCGCGGTGTTGCCGACGACGATCTGCACACTGGCGCTGCCGGTCCGGCCGGAGGGGTCCTTGGCGGTCACGGTGGCGGTGTAGGTGCCGTTCTTCCGGTACCTGTGGGCGGGGTCGGCGGCCGTGGAGGTTGCGCCGTCGCCGAAGTCCCAGCTGTAGGTGAGGGGGTCCCCGTCCTGGTCGGTGGTGCCGGCCGAGGAGAACCGGACCTTCATCGGGGCCTGGCCGGAGGTGCGGTCCGCGGAGGCCTGGGGCGACGGGGAGTGGCCGTCGGTCGCGTTCTCGATGCGGTACAGCGCCGAGTGCTCGTCGCCGCCGAACCAGGCGGTGCCGTAGTCGAGGACGTACAGCGCGCCGTCGGGGCCGAAGGCCATGTCCATCACCTGGGTGCCGCTCCAGGGGATGTCCTTGATCGACCGCACGGTGCCATCGGCGTCGCTGGAGATGCGCTTGATCCAGCGGCGGCCGAACTCACCGGCGAAGAAGTCGCCGTCGTAGGCCTCGGGGAACTTCACGGGCGAGTCGAGAGTCGGGTCGTAGTGGTAGACCGGGCCGCCCATCGGGGACTCGGAGCCGTCGCCGAACTCCGGGACGGATCCGCCGTTGTACGGCATCCAGGCGGGCTGCGCCGGAGGCAGGTCGGTCAGGCCGGTGTTGTTGGGGGAGGTGTTCTTCGGGGCGGAGCAGTCGAAGGCGGCGCCGGAGGTGCGGTCGGCGAAGTCGAAGTCGACATAGGCGTCGTTGGCGCCCGTGCAGTACGGCCAGCCGAAGTTGCCGGGGCCGGTGACGCGGGCGAACTCGACCTGCCCGGCCGGGCCGCGCTTCGGGTCGGCGGCGCCGGCGTCGGGGCCGTAGTCGCCGACGTAGAGGATGCCGGTCTTCTTGTCGACGCTGAACCGGAACGGGTTGCGGAAGCCCATCGCGTAGATCTCGGGCCGCGTCCTGGCGGTGCCGGGCTTGAAGAGGTTGCCCTCGGGGATGGTGTAGGAGCCGTCGGCCTCGACCTTGACGCGCAGGATCTTGCCGCGCAGGTCGTTGGTGTTGCCCGCGGAACGCTGGGCGTCGAAGCCGGGGTTGCGGCCCGGGCGTTCGTCGATCGGCGTGTAGCCTTCGGACTGGAAGGGGTTGGTGTCGTCGCCGGTGGACAGGTACAGGTTGCCGGCCGCGTCGAAGTCGATGTCGCCGCCGACGTGGCAGCACAGCCCGCGGGTGGCCGGGACGTCGAGGATCTTCTTCTCGCTGGCGGTGTCGAGCGTGCCGTCGGTCTTCAGCACGAAGCGGGACAGGCGGTTGACGCCGTCGAAGGGCGCGAAGTCGGCGGCGGTGCCGGTCTCCGGGGCGTCGCCGGCCGGGGTGTCCAGCGGGGGCGCGTAGTAGAGGTAGATGAAGCGGTTGTCGGCGAAGCCCGGGTCGACGCCGATGCCCTGCAGGCCCTCCTCGTCATGGGAGTAGACGTCGAGCTTGCCCGCGAGCTTGGTGTTGCCCGCGGCGTCGGTCAGGCGCAGTTCGCCGTCGCGGGAGGTGTGCAGGACGGAGCGGTCGGGGAGGACGGCCAGCGACATGGGCTCGCCGACCTCCGCCTCCCCCTTGGCGAGGGTGACCTGCTGGAAGTCCTCGGCCGCGGCGGCCTTGTCCTGGCCGGTGACGGCTGCGCCGGCCTGGGGGGCGGAGAGGGTCAGGCCCGCGCCGGCGAGAAGCGCGCCGCTCAGCAGCGCGATCGCCTTGCGCAGAGGTGATCTGTGGGTTCGGGGGCGGGTGGTGCGGTCGTTCCCGTGCACGAAATGCCTCCAGAATGGGGCTGGTTGTACGTTCGGGGCGCGTACACCGGGATGCGCCGTCATCCCGGGGTGTGGGAGCCGGCGCGCTGTGCGTCGGCCGGGGAGTGCCGCGTCGGACAGGGCCGACGGCGGCTCAGAGGCCTGGGTGCGCGATGGGTGTGTAGACGGAGTTCTTCTCCGCGCTCTCCTCCACCGCGGCGAGGACGCGCTGCACCTGGAGCCCGTCGGCGAACGACGGTTCGGGGCGGCGGTCCTCGGCGATGGCGTGGACCAGGTCGCGGGCCTGGTGGACGAAACTGTGCTCGTAGCCGAGGCCGTGCCCCGGCGGCCACCAGGCGTCCAGGTAGGGGTGGTCGGGCTCGGTGACCAGGATCCGGCGGAAGCCGGCCTCGGCGCCGGGCTGGCCGGCGTCGTGGAACCACAGTTCGTTGAGGCGCTCCAGGTCGAAGGCGAGCGAGCCGCGGTCGCCGTTGAACTCGATGCGCAAGGCGTTCTTGTGGCCGGTGGCGTAGCGGGTGGCCTCGAAGGAGGCGAGGGCGCCGGAGGCGAACCGTCCGGTGAACAGGGCGGCGTCGTCCACGGTGACCGCGCCGGTGCCGGCCGCGGGTCCGGCGCTCAGGCCGGCGGCGTGGCCGTGGGCCAGCGGGCGTTCCCGTACGAAGGTCTCGGTCAGGGCGGACACCCCGGTCAGCTTCTCCCCCGCCAGATACTGGGCCAGGTCGACGATGTGCGCGCCGAGGTCCCCCAGTGCGCCGGAGCCCGCCGACTCCTTGCGCAGCCGCCAGGTCTGGGGGGCCTTGGGGTCCACCAGCCAGTCCTGGAGGTAGGTCGCCCGGACGTGGCGCAGGGTGCCGAGCCGGCCGTCGGCGATCATGCGCCGGGCGAGGGCGGTCGCGGGGAGCCGGCGGTAGTTGAAGCCCGTCATCGCCAGCAGCCGGCCGCGCCGGTACGCCTCCTCGGCCGCGGCGGTCATGGCCTCGGCCTCCTGAACGGAGTTGGCGAGGGGCTTCTCGCACAGCACGTGCTTGCCGGCGGCCAGCGCGGCGACCGCGATCTCGGCGTGGCTGTCGCCGGGCGTGCAGATGTCGACGAGGTCGACGTCGTCCCGGGCGATCAGAGCGCGCCAGTCGGTCTCGACGGCCGCCCAGCCGTGCCGGTCCGCCGCCGCTTGTACGGCGGTGGCGTCGCGGCCGCAGATCACGGCCAGGACCGGCTGCCGGGGCAGGTCGAAGACGCGTCCCGCGGTGCGCCAGCCCTGGGAGTGGGCGGCGCCCATGAAGGCGTATCCGACCATGCCGACGCGCAGCGGGGGCCTCCCGGCCCGCGGCGCGGCCTCGGCCGCCCGCTCCTGCTCCGCTGACTGCTGCGGCTGTTCCATGCGCTCGTCCTCCTCTTCGTCATGACACGGCGGGGGTGCGGGCGGGGTGCCTCATCGGAAGCCCGTGGGCATGTACTGGTCCACGTTGTCCTTGTCGACGACGGCCGAGTAGAGGGTGAGCGACGCCGGGATCTCGTACTCGGCGAGGCCGCCGACGCCCTTGCCCTGGCCGAGGGCGCGGGCGAGGTCGATGGCGGAGGCCGCCATGGTCGGGGGGTACAGGACGGTCGCCTTCAGCACGCCCTTGTCCTGTTTGATGGCCTGGAAGGCGGAGAGCGCGCCCGCCCCGCCGACCATCAGGAAGTCGTCCCGTCCGGCCTGTTCGATGGCACGCAGCGCGCCCACGCCCTGGTCGTCGTCGTGGTTCCACAGGGCGTCGAACTTCGACTGGGCCTGCAGCAGCTGGGCCATCTTGGCCTGCCCGGACTCGACCGTGAACTCGGCCGCCTGGCGGGCCACCTTGCGGATGTTGGGGTAGTTCTTCAGGGCGTCGTCGAAGCCCTGGGTGCGCTGCTTGGTGAGCTCCAGGCTGTCCAGGCCCGCCAGCTCGATCACCCGGGCGTCCTTCTTGTCCTTGAGCTTCTCGCCGATGTAGTGCCCGGCGTTGAGGCCCATGCCGTAGTTGTCGCCGCCGATCCAGCAGCGGTACGCCTGGGCCGTGTTGAAGATCCGGTCGAGGTTGACGACCGGGATGCCCGACCTCATGGCCTTGAGCCCGACCTGGGTGAGGGCCTTGCCGTCGGCGGGCAGGATCACCAGGACGTCGACCTTCTTGTTGATGAGGGTCTCGATCTGGCCGATCTGCTGGGCGGTGTCGTTCGAGCCCTCGGTGGTCTCCAGGGTGACGTCGGAGTATTTCTTCGCCCGGCTCTTGGCGTTCTCGTTGATGGCGCTGAGCCAGCCGTGGTCGGCCTGGGGTCCGGCGAAGCCGATGGTGACGTGCTTGCCGGGCTTGTCGTCGGCGGCCGGATCGGGGTCGGCCGCGACGCCCTTGTCGTTGCTCTCATTGCTGGTGCAAGCGGCGAGAAAGGCTCCGGCGGACACCGCGGCGGTCCCGAAGAGGAGTCCTCTGCGACTGGTGGCGCCGCTGGTGGTGCGGCTCGCGTGCTCTGGCATGGCGGGTGAACCCCTTCCTCAGGTGGTGCTCGCGGTGCGGCGCTGGACCAGCACGGCGGCGACGATGATCGCGCCCTTCGCGATCTGCTGGACGTCGCTCTGGAGGTTGTTGAGGGCGAAGATGTTGGTGATGGTGGTGAAGATCAGGACGCCGAGGACCGATCCGGTGATGGTGCCCCGGCCGCCGGTCAGCAGGGTGCCGCCGATGATCACCGCGGCGATGGCGTCGAGTTCGTACAGGTTGCCGTTGGTGTTCTGGCCCGAGCCGGACAGCACGACCAGCAGGAAGGCGGCGATGCCGCAGCACAGACCCGACAGCAGATAGAGGTAGAGCCGCTGGCGCCGGACGTCGATCCCGGCGAGCCGGGCCGCCTCCGCGTTGCCGCCCACCGCGACCGTGCGGCGGCCGAAGGTGGTCCGGTTGAACACGAGCCAGCCGACGATCGTCACGATCGCGAACACCATCACCAGTGGCGGTATGCCCAGGACGTAGGAGTCGCGCTCGCCGAGGTTCAGGATCCCGTCCACGGTGACGATCTGGGTGCGGCCGTCGGTGATCTGGAGGGCGAGGCCGCGCGCCGAGGCGAGCATGGCCAGGGTGGCGATGAAGGGGACCACGCCGCCGTAGGCGATGAGCAGCCCGTTGACCAGGCCGCAGCCGAGGCCGACCACCACGGCGGTGAAGAGGATCCCGGCGAACCCGTACTCCTGGGTGGCGACCGTGGTCGCCCACACCGAGGAGAGCGCGACGATCGCGCCGACCGACAGGTCGATGCCCCCGGAGGTGATGACGAAGGTCATGCCGACGGTGACGACGCCGATGATCGACGCCTGGGTGAGGACGAGCTGGAGGTTGCGGATGTCGAGGAATTCGTCGGGCTTGCTGACACCGCCGATGACGACGAGCGCGGCGAGCACGCCGAGCAGCGACAGCGTACGGATGTCGGCGCGGACCCGCGGGCCGCGGCGGGCCAGGGGACGCTCGGCCGCCGGCGTCTTGCCTGCGGTGTCCCGGGGCGGGGAGACGGGCTGCGTCATGACGCCGGGCTTCCTTCCATGACGAGGTCGAGGACACGGTGTTCGTCGAGCTCCCGGGCGGGCGCGGTGTGCACGACCCGCCCCTCGCGGAGCACCAGCACCCGGTCGGCCAGGCCGAGCACCTCGGGCACCTCGCTGGAGACGAGGAGCACGGCGAGGCCCGCGTCGGCCAGTCGGCGGACGACCGCGTACAGTTCGGCCCGGGCGCCCACATCGACGCCGCGGGTGGGTTCGTCCAGCAGCAGTACGCGGCAGCCGCGCAGCAGCCAGCGGGCCAGGACGGCCTTCTGCTGGTTGCCGCCGGACAGGGTGCGCACGGGCACCTCCGGGTTGTCGGGCCGCAGCGACAGTTCGCGGACCGCGTCCCGGGCGGCGCGCCGCTCGGCGCCCCGGTCGATCCAGCCCGCCCGGGAGAAGCGCGAGAGGGTGGAGACCGACACGTTGCGGGTGGCGGACTCCAGCATCAGCAGGGCCTGTGCCTTGCGCTCCTCGGGGGCCAGCCCCAGCCCGGCGCGAACGGCCGCGCGGACGCTGCCGGGTTTCAGCGGTGCGCCGTCGACGAGGACCTCGCCCGCGGTGGGCTTGCGGGCGCCGTAGACCGTCTCCAGGACTTCGGAACGCCCGGAGCCGACCAGTCCGGCGAGGCCGACGATTTCACCCGGCCGTATGTCGAGGTCGAGCGGCGCGAACTCGCCGTCGCGGGCCAGTCCGCGGACCTGGAGCACGGCGTCGCCCGTGGGTGGCCCCGCGGGCCGCTTCGGAAACACGTACTCGACGTCGCGGCCGGTCATCAGGGCGACGACGTCACGGGTCGGGGTCGTCTTGGCGGGCAGTCCCCTCGCGACCGACCGCCCGTCCTTGAGCACGGTCACCTGGTCGCCGATGTGCCGGATCTCCTCCAGGCGGTGCGAGATGTAGACGACGGCGACGCCGTCCGCGGTGAGGCCGCCGACGATACGGAAGAGGTTGTCCACCTCCTCCGGGTCGAGGGCGGCGGACGGCTCGTCCATGACGATGAGCCGTACGTCGTGGGAGAGGGCCCGCGCCATGGAGACGATCTGCCGCTGGGCCGCCGACAGTTCGGCCACCGGCCGGGCCGGATCGATCTCCGGGTGCCCCAGTCGCTTGAGCAGTACGGCCGTCGAGGCACGCGCCGCCTTGCCCCGTACGACGAATCCGGCGGCCGTCGGCTCGTGGCCGAGGTGGACGTTCTCGGCCACCGACAGGTGCTCCACCAGGTCGAGTTCCTGGTAGATGGTGGCGATGCCCAGGCGCATCGCGGCGATCGGAGAGCGCAGGGTGACGGGCTCACCGCGCCAGCGGATGACACCGCCGTCCGGCTGGTGGGCGCCGGCCAGGACCTTGATGAGCGTGGACTTCCCGGCGCCGTTCTGGCCGAGCAGACAGTGCACTTCACCGGCCTGGACGTCGAGGTCGACGCCGTCCAGGGCGCGGACTCCGGGAAACGACTTGGTGATCCCGGACATGCTGAGCAGCGGTGGTTCTGATGCCATGTGGGTTCCCCTCGGCGGACGCGCGGGCCGGTGGCAGGGCGTGCTGCGCCTGCGGCCGGCGCGGCGCCGGGCAGGCGTACTTCGTACGGGGCGGGGGTGGGTGCGGGGGGTTCGGGCGCACGGCAGAGCCGGGCGCCGCACGGGCCGAGCGGCCGGGGAGACGGGTTTACACGAGTGGGCGGACGCGGTGCGGTGATCGCATGGTCGCTTGCGCGGGTTGGAGAGGGCGGTCGCTCAGGCGGGCGAGAAGAGGTGGTCGCTGATCAGCCGGGCCGCGCCGGTCACCCCGGCGGTGGGTCCCAGCTCTCCGAGGACGATGGGCAGATTGCCGGTCGCGAGAGGCAGCGACTGGCGGTAGATCTGAGTACGGACAGCGGCGAGCAGGGTGTGGCCCAGACCGGTCACTCCGCCGCCGATCACTAACAGGGCGGGGTTGAAGAAGGAGACGAGACCCGCCAGGACCTGGCCGACGTGGGTGCCCCCCTCGCGGATCAGTGCCAGCGCGGTGGCATCGCCCGCGGTGGCCGCGGCGGCGACATCGACGGCGGTGAGGGTGCCGCTGGTCTCCAGTCGGGCAGCGAGTTCGGGGGACAGGCCCTGTTGGGCCGCCTGCACCGCGTCGCGGGCCAGCGCCGCGCCGCTGAAGTGGGCCTCAAGACACCCCCGGTTGCCGCAGGCACAGGGCCTGCCGCCGGGCACGGCCTGGATGTGGCCGATGTCGCCCGCGCTGCCGGTGGTGCCACGGTAGACCCGGCCGCCGACCACGATGCCGCAGCCGATGCCCGTACCGATCTTGACGCAGAGGAAGTCGGCGACGCTGCGGGCCACTCCGGCGTGCTGCTCCCCCATCGCCATGAGGTTCACGTCGTTGTCGACCATGATCGGACAGCCGAGTTCCTGGCTGAGCACCTCCCGCACGGGGAAGCCGTCCCAGCCCGGCATGATCGGCGGGGCCACCGGAACGCCCTCGGGGAAGCGCACCGGCCCGGGGACGCCGATACCGGCTCCGTCGAAGCCCTCGGCGAGCCCGGCGGCCTTCAGCTTTCCGGCCATGTCCAGGACTTGCTCGAAGACCGCGACGGGACCCTCGCGGACGTCCATCGGCTGGTTGAGGTGGCCGAGGACCTCCAGCTCCGCGTTGGTGACGGCGACGTCGACCGATGTCGCGCCGATGTCCACGCCGAGGAACCTGAGGCCCGGGTTGAGCCGGATGTTCTGGGAACGGCGGCCGCCGCGCGAGGCGGCGAGTCCGTCGGCCACCACCAGGCCCGTCCCCAGCAGCCGGTCCACCTCCACGGCCAGCTTGGACCGGGACAGTTCGACCTGGTCGCCCAGCTGGGCGCGGGAGTTGGGGCCGCCGTCACGCAACAGCTTGAGCAGACGGGCCTGATGGGCGTTGGCCGGTCGCGCCGTCATGCGTCTCACGATCCCCTCCCCGCCCAGATTCGGCCACCCGTGTCGGGCTTTCGTGAGGAACGTAGCAGCGCTTTCCGCACCTGGGAAGAATCCGTGCACGGATTACTGCGAACTTTTCCCACTCACAGGACAAAGATCGATGCGGGGTGGCGGGCGGGCGTCGTCACCGACGGGGCAGTCAGGGACGTGCGGTGGGCTCCGCCGTGCGCTGTTCGACGGGCCCGGGCGAGCCCGGGGCGCGGCGGGTGAAGCGCATGGCGACGCACGCGCCCGCGTACAGCAGGGCGACGACGAGGAGCAGCGCCTGGTAGCCGGTGACGAGCGCGAGGTATTCGAGGGTGCCGCCGGTGAGCGCGCCCAGCAGGTTGGCCCCGAAGGCCGCCGTGGGGTCGGGGGCGGCGGCCAGGCGGTCGGAGAAGATGACGTTGGCGCAGAAGATCGGAGCGAAGGCCAGGGCGATCGCCGCCGCCAGGCGCGCGGCGAAGGGCAGCCCGAGCACCAGGTGGGTGGGGACGAGCCAGGACACCGCGAGGGTGGCGAACAGCAGGAGTTGCAGCGCGGGCTGGTTGACCCGGCGCATCCGGCGCCGCGCCTCGACCCCGCACAGCACGGCCAGCATGACGCCGGCGAAGACCACGGCGTTGACCAGCCAGGTGGTGCCGAAGTAGAGGGCGAAGCCGATCACGTTCTTGGTCTCGAGCAGCATGAAGGCGGCACCGAGCAGGAACATGTCGGTGTACTTGAGGGTGCGCCTGATCCGGACCCCGGTCAGCCGCACCGACACCATGGTCACGAGCAGGATCGCGCCGAGCACCCCGAGGTAGAGGCTGGGGATGGTGCGGTGCAGCAGGTACGGGAAGGGGTGGTCGTCGGTGGCGGCGGCGGGCACCTTGCCGGAGGGCCGCCAGGTGCTGCCGCACCGCTGGTCGCCGGGGGTGACGCCGGCCACCAGGATGGCGGCCTTCTTGCCGCCGTAGTGGGTGATGCAGGGCGCGTGTCCGAAGACCCCGGCGAGGGTGGAGCCGTAGCGGTCGATGAGCCAGTTCTGCCGGTAGTAGTTGTACATGGCGAACGCGCCGCCGGGGGCCAGGTGGCGGTGTGCGGCCTCGAACGCCTGCCGGGTGAACAGATAGCTCTCCAGGCGGAGGTTGCTGGCCCCGGCCACCAGGGTCAGGGAGTCCGGCAGGGCGAGGACCACCAGGTCGTAGCGGGCGTCGGTGCGCTCGAGGAAGGCCCGGCCGTCGTCGATGTGGACGTGCACCCGGGGGTCGTCGTACGGCCGGTCGGGGTGCAGGTCCGCGCCGATCTCCCGGAGCCTGGGGTCGATCTCGACGGCGTCCACCCGCCGGGCGCCGTGGGCGAGCGCGACAGCGACGTCGTTGCCGTTCCCCGCGCCGATGACCAGGACGCGGCGGTGCGGGTTGGCCGGTGTCTCCCGGTAGGGCTCCTCGTACGGGGAGTCGGAGCGCCGCAGCACCTTCAGCGGCGCGATGCTCTGGTGCGGCACCCCGTTGGCGGAGATCTTGTAGTCCCGGCTGCCCGTGGTCGGACGCTTGACCTCGATCTTGTAGTACGGGGACCAGGAGATGCCACTGGCCATCGACTCCAGGGTCAGCGCCGCCACCATGACGGCCAGCGGCACCGCGTACCGGACGGTGTGGTGCCGCCCGCCCAGCACCAGCAGCGCCGCCGCGGCGAGGACCCCCCACACCACGGACGGGGCGCGCAGCCAGGACAGCGCCGCGAAGGAGAGCGACCCGCACAGCGAGCCCAGCAGGTCGTAGCGGTAGGCCTCCAGCGACGGAAGCTGCCGGAACAGGTCCGCCGTCATCTTGCCGATCGCGGTCATGATGAGCGCGGCGAGGCCGAACAGGATGGGCAGGGTCACCCACTGGGGCAGCCCGGTGGTCTTCACGGCCGTGAAGTAGATGACCTCCCCGCTGGTCTGCCGTACCTGCACGGGGAACTCCCGCACCAGGACGACGAGGACGGCGAGCGGCACGGGCGCCCAGCGGGGCAGCCACTGGCCGCGCCCGGCGGGGATCAGGAACCCCAGGCCGATGCCGAGGAACGAGCCCAGCAGGATGAAGTTGGAGAAGTAACTGAGGTGGACGATGTTGGCGCCGGTCCACCTGATCAGCGCCAGCTCGACGAAGAGCATGGTGGCGCTGGCGAGCAGCAGCCTCGGGCGCACGTTCCGCGGTCGGGCGCTGTGGTCCATGCCTGGAGACGGTGTCATCTGAGCGGGGGCAGGTCGAGCACCCCGGCGGCAGGTGGGCCGCCTGGGCCGCGTCTGTCACCCGATGGGCCCAGCCGGGGTGTCGGCGGGGCATGACACCGTGGAACCTCCGTTCGAGCACAGACGCGGTGATGGAGGGCGTGGCATGGGGATGTCCGGCTTGTGGCTGGTGGGGGCGCTGGACGACGCGGACGTCGCGGAGCTGGCCCCGCTGGCCTCGCCCGCCATCGAGGCCACGGCGGCGCGCTCCTCCGCGGTGGGGTCCTGGTGGCGCTGGGAGCGCGACGCGGCGCGTGGCGGTGGCGCGGTGCCGGTGTGGCGCGAGGACGGCCGCTACACCACCGAGGAGGCGCTGCACCTGTACAACATGGTCAACGACTCGGCCTTCGACGCCATGGACGCCACGGGGAAGCTCCACGTCATGAACTGGTGGGACCGGATCGACGGCGACACGGTCCAGCCGTTCTTCGAGTCCGTGCGCAAGGAGAACCCGGTGGCCGCGCTCTTCCACGGCCTGGGGCCGGAGCGGGCGGAGAAGCTGCCCGGCTGGGCCGGGGACGCCGTGGTCACCGCCGGCGAGGTGCGCCGCCTGCTTCCGGCGGTCGAGGCCGCGCTCGCCGTGGCCGGTGCGGAGCGTGAGCGGGTGCTGGCCCGGATCGACGACTGGCCGGGCGAGGAGGACGCCGCGGCGCTCCTGGACGGGCCGCTGCGGGTGTGGCGCCAGGCGGCGGAGGCCGGATTGGGGCTCCTGGCCTCCCGCGTCTGGATCTGACCCCGCCTAGCCGGGGCGGGCGTCGGACCGGTTGTCGCTGCGGCTGCCGGGTTGGCTGCCGGTCCGGCCGTCGGGCCGCCCCTCGAAGCGGGCGTCGGGCCGGCCGTCGGTCCGGCCGTCGGGGCGACCCTCGAAGCGGGCGTCGGGGCGACCCTCGAAGCGTGCGTCGGGGCGGGCGTCGGGGCGGGCGTCGGGGCGACCCTCGAAGCGGGCGTCGGGGCGGGCGTCGGGCGCGGGGTCCGTGGAGGCGCCGTTCTGGGCCGCCGGTGGCTCCTGCGGGGGCTTCTTCCCGCCGTTCTCCGGCGTGCGCGACCCCTGCCGCGGGGTGCGCCGGTGATGCAGCCGGGACCGTATGTCGGCGTGCGGGAGGAACTGCGCCCAGCGCTCGGGGAACTCCGAGGGCGGGGTGATCTCCGCCGCCCCGTCGTCCGCCGTGCGCTGCTCCCTGGCCCGCTGCCTGGCCGCCTCCTCCCGGACCCGGGCGGCGGCCTCGGCGCGCCCGGCGGCGGTCGCCACCGACGGCCAGACCCGGTCGATCGCGGCGTTGACGGCCGCGCCGACGAGCACCGCGAAGGCGGACACGCCGATCCACAGCAGCACCGCGACGGGCGCGGCCAGCGAGCCGTAGATCGTCGGCCCCTCGACGGTGTGGATCAGGTAGATGCGCAGCAGGAAGCTGCCGAGCACCCATATCGTCAGGGCGACAAGCGCGCCGGGGATGTCCTCCCGCCAGGGCGAGCGCACCGGTACGGAGACGTGGTAGAGGGTGGTGAGGAAGGCGACGGACAGCAGGATGACCACGGGCCAGTACAGGATCCGTACGAGATCCCCGCTCGCGGGCACCAGCGACACGACGGTCTCCGGGCCGATCACCATCAGGGGCAGCGCCACCGCCCCGATGACCAGCGCGACCAGGTAGAGGAGGAAGGCCAGCAGCCGGGTCCTGACGATCCCGCGGCGGCCTTCGAGCCCGTACATGATGGTGATGGTGTCGACGAAGACGTTGACCGCGCGCGAGCCGGACCACAGGGCGATGCCGAAGCCGAGCGAGATGACATCGGGCCGCCCGCCTTCTATGACGTCGTCCAGGAGCGGCCGGGCGATCTCCCTGACCCCCTGGTCGGACAGGACGGTCCCCGACGCGTTGAGGATGTTCTGCCGGATGGTGGCCACGGTGTCGGTGTCGGTCCACGCGTCGAAGTAGCCGAGGAGCCCGATCAGGCCGAGGAGCAGCGGCGGCAGCGACAGCAGGGTGAAGAAGGCGGCCTCGGCGGCCAGGCCGGTGACCCGGTACTCCATGCAGGAGTTGACGGTGTCCTTCAGCAGCAGCCAGGCCATCCTGCGCTTGGACACATTGCGGTACAAGGCGCGGGCCTTGTGGAGCCGGCCGGACGGCTTCGACGGTTCTTTCCCTGGCTGCACCTTCTCACGGTATCCGCCCGGGGCCGGCCGGGGGCGCACGGTGTTTCCCTCCGTGGCCGGCCGGTGACCGGCGGAGGGGATGCCGCGCCGACTCGGTACCGCCCTCCGCCGCTCCCACTGTCCGCGCGGCGTACAGCCGTACGCAAAGGTTGCGCGGCGTTGCAGCCTCGCCCGTGGGGAGAGGTCCCGGCCGTGATGAGATGTGGCGCATGAGCATCACGGTCACCACCTGGTCCCTGGAGCAGACCTCGCCCGCGGACCTCGCCCCGGCCCAGGAGCCTCCCGCCTCCGCGGGGGTGCGGATCGTCCGGTCCGAGATCCCCTCGCCGGAGTTCAGCCGTTTCCTCTACGGGTCCGTCGGCGCGGACATCGCGTGGACGGACCGGCTCGGGTGGAGCCTCGAGCAGTGGCGCGGGTGGCTGGAGCGGCCCGGGCTCGAGACCTGGGTGGCGTACGAGCGCGGCACCCCGGCCGGGTACATCGAGCTGGAGGGGCAGGAGGAGGGGGTGGTCGAGATCGTGTACTTCGGGCTGCTGCCCGCCTTCCGCGGCCGGCGCATCGGCGGGCACCTGCTGAGCTGGGGCACCGCCCGGGCCTGGGACCTGGCCGAGCGGTGGCCGGGGCGGCCGCCGACCAAGCGGGTGTGGCTGCACACCTGCAGCAAGGACGGGCCGTACGCGCTGGACAACTACCGGCGGCGGGGGTTCCGGGTCTTCGACACCAAACTCGACACCGAGCCCGGTCCCGAGCCCGAGCCCGAGCCCGACACCGAACCCGACACCGGTCCCGAGCCCGGGTCCCGGAGCGCGCCAGAGCCCGGGACCGAGTGAGCCGGCCGCCCGGGCCGCAAGGCTCGGGCGGCGTGAGCAAGGCCACATCATTCCACCATGTGGGACATACCTGTCCAGGTTTTGGACGATGGTGGACTGCCCCAAGACCCCCATGCCACGCTTCCCTCATGTCTCGAGCTGGAATTGCCTTGGTGAGTCGGCGACACGTCGATCTCGGCCGCATGTCCAGCGCGATCTGTCCGGCGGGCTGATGCTGTCCCGGTAGCCGGGCCCCCGCCCCGCACAGCACCGCCAACACCCCCGGCACCCCCGCCATCACCGCACTCCGCGCCGCCCCCGACGTCGTGGGCGAGCGCGCACGCCTCGAGCTCCCCGCCCCCGTACCCCGCCCGCCGCCGCAGCGCCGTGCCCACCTGTGCGTCATCGCAGGTCATCGAGGGTGCGTAGCACGAGCACGCCTGCCACACCAGAGCCGCTCAGAAGGACACACACCGCCATGGCCGCCACCCCGGACCGCCCCAGTGCAGCCACGCCCCGCCGCAAGGCCGGACGCCACCGCGGCGAGGGCCAGTGGGCCGCGGGTCACTTCACCCCCCTCAACGCCAACGAGCAGGTCAAGAAGGACGACGACGGTCTCAATGTGCGGACACGCATTGAGACGATCTACGCCCACCGCGGCTTCGACTCCATCGACGGCGCCGACCTGCGCGGACGCATGCGCTGGTGGGGCCTGTACACCCAGCGCAAGCCCGGCATCGACGGCGGCAAGACCGCCGTCCTGGAGCCGGAGGAGCTGGACGACGAGTACTTCATGATGCGGGTCCGCGTCGACGGCGGCCGGCTGACCACCGAGCAGCTGCGCGTCATCGGCGAGGTCTCCCAGGAGTTCGCCCGTGGGACGGCCGACATCACCGACCGGCAGAACATCCAGTACCACTGGATCCGGATCGAGGACGTGCCGGAGATCTGGCGGCGGCTGGAGGCCGTCGGCCTGTCCACCACGGAGGCCTGCGGCGACACCCCGCGCGTCATCATCGGCTCCCCCGTCGCCGGGATCGCCGAGGACGAGATCATCGACGGCAGCCCGGCCATCGAGGAGATCCAGCGCCGCTACATCGGCAGCAAGGAGTTCTCCAACCTGCCGCGCAAGTTCAAGACGGCCATCTCGGGCTCGCCGCTGCTCGACGTCGTGCACGAGATCAACGACGTGTCGTTCGTCGGGGTGCGCCACCCCGAGCACGGCCCCGGCTTCGACCTGTGGGTGGGCGGCGGTCTTTCCACCAACCCGAAGATCGGCGTCCGGCTCGGCGCCTGGGTGCCGCTGGACGAGGTGCCCGAGGTGTGGGCGGGGGTCATCGGCATCTTCCGCGACTACGGCTACCGGCGGCTGCGCAACCGCGCCCGGTTGAAGTACCTGGTCGCCGACTGGGGCCCGGAGAGGTTCCGCCAGGTGCTGGAGACCGAGTACCTCAAGCGCGAGCTGGCCGACGGGCCCGCGCCCGAGCAGCCCGTACAGCAGTGGCGCGACCACATCGGTGTGCACCGCCAGCAGGACGGCCGCTACTACGTCGGCTTCGCGCCGCGCGTCGGCCGCGTGGACGGGGCCACCCTCACCAAGATCGCCGAGCTGGCCGAGGCCCACGGCTCGGGGCGGGTCCGCACGACCGTCGAGCAGAAGATGATCGTGCTCGATGTCGACCGGGACCAGGTCGAGTCGCTCGTCTCCGGCCTGGAGGCGCTGGACCTGCGGGTCAAGCCCTCGCCGTTCCGGCGCGGCACGATGGCCTGCACCGGCATCGAGTTCTGCAAGCTGGCGATCGTCGAGACCAAGGAGCGCGGCTCCGCGCTGATCGACGAGCTGGAGCGCCGGCTGCCCGACTTCGACCAGCCCATCAGCATCAACCTCAACGGCTGCCCGAACGCCTGCGCGCGCATCCAGGTCGCCGACATCGGCCTCAAGGGCCAGCTCGTCACCGACCGCGACGGCAACCAGGTCGAGGGCTTCCAGGTCCACCTGGGCGGCACGCTGGGCCTTGAGCCCGCCTTCGGCCGCAAGGTGCGCGGCCTGAAGGTCACCTCCGCCGAACTCCCCGACTACGTCGAGCGCGTGCTGCGCCGCTTCCAGGAAGAGCGGGAAGACGGCGAGCGGTTCGCCGCGTGGGCGGCGCGGGCGAGTGAGGAGGCGCTGTCGTGAGGGCGGCGAGCCACGGTAGGCAGGAGGCGCTCTCATGAGTGAGCGTGCGGCGCCCTTTTACTGCCCGTACTGCGGGGACGAGGACCTGCGCCCCTCCGAGGAGGGCCACGGCGCGTGGGAATGCGCCTCTTGCAACCGCGCGTTCCGGCTGTCGTTTCTCGGGCTGCTGGCCAAGGGCCTGCGGCACGACCAGGGCGAAGGAGGCACGGCGATATGACCGAGCGGCCACAGAACACGCTCAAGGACTCGAAGGACCTGGAGGAGCTGGCCGAGCGGGCCGGCCGCGAGCTGGAGGACGCTCCCGCGCTCGAGATCCTGCGCTGGGCGGCCGACACCTTCGGACCGCGTTTCTGCGTGACCTCCTCGATGGAGGACGCCGTGGTGGCCCACCTGGCCTCCCGCGCGCGGCCCGGCGTGGACGTCGTCTTCCTGGACACCGGCTACCACTTCCCGGAGACCATCGGCACCCGCGACGCGGTGGCGGCCGTGATGGACGTCAACGTCATCACGCTCACCCCCCGCCAGAGCGTCGCCGAGCAGGACGCCGAGTACGGGCCGAAGCTGCACGACCGCGACCCCGACCTGTGCTGCGCCCTGCGCAAGGTCAAGCCGCTGGAGGAGGGGCTGCGCGGGTACGACGCCTGGGCGACCGGACTGCGCCGGGACGAGTCCCCGACCCGCGCGAACACCCCGGTCGTCGGCTGGGACGCCAGGCGGCGGAAGGTCAAGGTGTCCCCGATCGCCCGCTGGACGCAGGCGGACGTGGACGCGTACATCGACGAACACGGCGTGCTCACCAACCCGTTGCTGATGGACGGCTACCCGTCGGTGGGGTGCGCGCCCTGCACCAGGCGGGTATTGGAGGGCGAGGACGCACGGGCCGGCCGCTGGGCGGGCCGCGCCAAGACGGAGTGCGGGCTGCACGGCTGATGGCTGACCAGGAGAACCAGATGAGCGTGACTGAGCAGGGCGCGGGAGCCGAAGGGCGCGCCGGTATCGAGAGTGAGGAGGCACAGGGAGCGAGGCACGAGCGACCGAAGCCGACGAGCGTCGATACCGGGTCCGAGCGCCCGGAGGTGAGCGCGCCCATCAAGAGGGGCGCGACCGTGTGGCTCACGGGGCTGCCGAGCGCGGGGAAGACCACGATCGCCTACGCGCTGGCGGAGCGGCTGCGTGGCGAGGGGCACCGGGTGGAGGTGCTGGACGGCGACGAGATCCGCGAGTTCCTCTCCGCCGGCCTCGGCTTCTCCCGCGAGGACCGGCACACCAACGTCCAGCGGATCGGCTTCGTGGCCGAGCTGCTGGCCTCCAACGGCGTCAAGGTCCTGGTGCCGGTCATCGCCCCGTACGCGGACAGCCGCGAGGCGGTACGCAAGCGCCACCAGACCGAGGGCACGGCGTATCTGGAGATCCACGTGGCCACCCCGGTGGAGGTGTGCGCCGAGCGGGACGTCAAGGGGCTGTACGCCAAGCAGGCGGCGGGCGAGATCTCCGGGCTGACCGGGGTCGACGACCCGTACGAGGCCCCGGAGGACCCGGACCTGCGCATCGAGACGCACCGGCAGGGCGTCCAGGAATCCGCCGCCGCGCTGCGGGCGCTGCTGAGTGAGAGGGGACTCGCGTGAGCGACGCGCGCGCGGCCGCCGGGCCGCGGACGACCACGGAAGCCGCACCTCTGCGCCGCGCGGGCGGAGAAGCGAACGGAACCAGCACCGTGACGACCGTGACCGAGGTCGGCGGGACGGGTCCCGGCTCGGACGGCGGGGGCGGGGGCGTCGGCGAGCCCTACGCGCTGACGCACCTGGACGCGCTGGAGTCCGAGGCGGTGCACATCTTCCGCGAGGTGGCGGGCGAGTTCGAGCGGCCGGTGATCCTGTTCTCCGGCGGCAAGGACTCCATCGTGATGCTGCACCTGGCGCTGAAGGCGTTCACGCCGGCGCCGGTGCCCTTCTCGCTGCTCCACGTCGACACCGGGCACAACTTCCCCGAGGTCCTGGAGTACCGGGACCGCGCGGTGGCGGCGCACGGGCTGCGGTTGCACGTGGCCTCCGTCCAGGACTACATCGACCGCGGCGTCCTCAAGGAGCGCCCCGACGGCACCCGCAACCCGCTGCAGACGCTGCCGCTGACGGAGAAGATCCAGTCGGAGCGGTTCGACGCGGTCTTCGGCGGCGGCCGCCGCGACGAGGAGAAGGCCCGCGCCAAGGAGCGGGTGTTCTCGCTGCGGGACGAGTTCTCGCAGTGGGACCCGCGCCGCCAGCGCCCCGAGCTGTGGAACCTGTACAACGGCCGCCACGCCCCGGGCGAGCACGTGCGCGTCTTCCCGCTGTCCAACTGGACCGAGCTGGACGTGTGGCAGTACATCGCCCGGGAGGACATCGAGCTGCCGGAGATCTACTTCGCCCACGAGCGCGAGGTGTTCCGGCGGGGTGGCATGTGGCTGACCGCCGGCGAGTGGGGCGGGCCCAAGGACGGGGAGACCGTCGAGAAGCGGCAGGTCCGCTACCGCACCGTCGGCGACATGTCCTGCACGGGTGCCGTGGACTCCGACGCGACCACGCTGGACGCCGTCATCGCCGAGATCGCCGCCTCCCGGCTCACCGAGCGCGGCGCCACCCGCGCCGACGACAAGCTGTCCGAGGCCGCCATGGAGGACCGCAAGCGCGAGGGGTACTTCTAGCATGACCACCACCACGGAACTCTCCGCCACCACCCTCCTGCGGTTCGCCACCGCCGGCTCGGTCGACGACGGCAAGTCCACCCTCGTCGGCCGCCTCCTGCACGACTCCAAGTCGGTCCTCGCCGACCAGCTGGAGGCCGTGGAGCGCGCCTCGGCGAGCCGGGGGCAGCAGGGCCCGGACCTGGCGCTGCTCACCGACGGGCTGCGCGCCGAGCGCGAGCAGGGCATCACGATCGACGTGGCGTACCGCTACTTCGCCACGCCGCGGCGCCGGTTCATCCTCGCCGACACGCCCGGCCATGTGCAGTACACCCGCAACATGGTCACCGGCGCGTCCACCGCCGAGCTGACGGTCATCCTGGTCGACGCGCGCAACGGCGTGGTGGAGCAGACCCGCCGCCACGCCGCGATCGCGGCCCTGCTGCGCGTGCCGCATGTGGTGCTGGCCGTCAACAAGATGGACCTCGTCGGCTATCAGGAGAGCGTCTTCGCGGCCATCGCCGAGGAGTTCACGGCCTACGCCACCGAGCTCGGCGTACCCGAGGTGACCGCGATCCCGATCTCGGCGCTGGCCGGGGACAACGTGGTGGAGCCGTCCGCCACCATGGACTGGTACGGCGGCCCGACCGTCCTGGAGCACCTGGAGACCGTCCCGGTCAGCCACGACCTGGCGCACTGCCACGCGCGGCTGCCCGTGCAGTACGTGATCCGTCCGCGGACCGCGGAGCACCCGGACTACCGGGGGTACGCGGGCCAGATCGCGGCCGGTTCGTTCCGCGTCGGCGAGCGGGTCACGGTCCTGCCGTCCGGCCGTACGAGCACGATCTCCGGCATCGACCTGCTGGGTAAGCCGGTCGAGGTGGCCTGGACGACGCAGTCGGTGACCGTCCTGCTGGAGGACGACATCGACGTGTCGCGCGGCGATCTGATCGTGCCCACCAAGGACGCGCCCGAGACCACGCAGGACATCGAGGCGACGGTCTGCCACGTCGCGGACCAGCCGCTGACCGTGGGCCACCGCGTGCTGCTGAAGCACGGCACCCGCACGGTGAAGGCCATCGTCAAGGACATCCCGTCCCGGCTGACCCTGGACGACCTGTCGCTGCACCCGCACCCGGAGCAGCTCGTCGCCAACGACATCGGCCGGGTGAAGATCCGTACCGCCGAGCCGCTGCCGATGGACTCCTACGCCGACTCGCGCCGCACCGGCTCGTTCATCCTGATCGACCCGGCCGACGGCACGACGCTGACGGCGGGCATGGCGGGCGACTCGTTCGCGACCCCCGTCCCCGCCAAGGGCGGCCCGGGCGACCCGGCCGACGACGAGGGATGGGACTTCTGAGCATGTCCGGTGATGTCTTCTCCACGTTCGCCAAGGAGGGCGGCCGCGTCGGCAGCGGCGCGCTGGGCAGCGGCCAGGGCGGGGTCGGGCGATGTGCGTGCTGACCCACGCCCTGCCCCGCGCCCTGGCCCACGCGCTGACCCGCGCGCTGATCGGCCCTGTCGCCGCGCCCCCGCCGTATCGCGTACGAAGACCTTCCGCACTGCCGGGCGTCCCCTGACGTCGTCCCCGGCCCTCCGAGAGGAACACCTCCCGTGACCGTCGACCGCACCACCCAGCCCCGCCCGCCCCGCCGCCGGCGCACCCGCCTGCTGGCGGCGGGCGCCGCCCTTCCGCTGCTGATCGGCGCGCTGGGCGCGTGCGGCTACGGCTCGGAGAAGGACGACACGGGAAGCAAGGCCGTCCCCGCCGCCGGTGGCAAGAAGGTCGGCGGTCTGGACAAGGTGAGGATCGGCTACTTCGCCAATCTGACGCACGCCACCGCGCTGGTGGGCCTGCGCGACGGCGGGGAGATCCAGAAGGAGCTGGGCGGCACCAGGATCCAGCCGTTCGTCTTCAACGCGGGACCGTCCGAGATCGAGGCGCTCAACGCGGGCTCCATCGACATCGGCTGGATCGGCCCGTCCCCGTCCATCAACGGCTATGTGAAGTCGCACGGCAAGAACCTCAAGATCATCGCGGGCTCCGCGTCCGGCGGGGTCAAGCTCGTCGTCAACCCGAAGAAGATCAAGACGCTCGACGACGTCAAGGGCAAGAAGATCGCCACCCCGCAACTCGGCAACACCCAGGACGTGGCGTTCCTCAACTGGATCGCCGAGAAGGGCTGGAAGGTCGACGCCCAGAGCGGCCGGGGCGATGTCTCCGTGGTCCGTACGGACAACAAGATCACCCCCGACGCCTACAAGTCCGGCGCGATCGACGGCGCCTGGGTGCCCGAGCCGACCGCCTCCAAGCTGGTCGCCGAGGGCGCCAAGGTGCTGCTGGACGAGTCCACCCTGTGGCCGGAGAAGAAGTTCGTCATCACCAACGTGATCGTCCGGCAGGACTTCCTCAAGGAGCACCCGGACGTGGTGGAGGCGGTGCTGCGCGGCTCGGTGAAGACCAACGCGTACATCAAGGCCGACCCCGACCGGGCGAAGGCCGACGCCAACGCGGCGCTCAAGGCCGAGACCGGCAAGGGGCTCCCGGCCGAGGTGCTCGACCCGGCGTGGAAGGGCATCCAGGTCACCGACGACCCGCTGGCCGCCACGCTGAACACCGAGGCGGCCCACGCGGTCAAGGCCGGGCTGCTGGAGAAGCCCGACCTGAAGGGCATCTACGACCTGACCCTGCTCAACAAGGTCCTGAAGGCGGAGGGCAGGCCGACGGTCTCCGCCGCGGGGCTCGGCAAGCAGTAGCCGCCGCTCCCGTACGCAAGCACCTCGTACGCATCCCGTACGCACCCTCGCACGTACGCACCCCATCAGGAGGTGACCGGATGTCCCCGGCACTGACCACCGACAAGGCCGACCGGGCGGACGCGGCCGCGGCAGGCGCGGCAGGCCCGTCGGATTCCTCCGGAGCTGTCCGGATCAACCATGTCCACAAGGCGTTCGGCCGGCCCGGCGCCGCGCAGCCCGTGCTCGACGACATCAGCCTCGATGTGCGGCCCGGTGAGTTCGTGTGCATCCTGGGCGCCTCCGGCTGCGGCAAGTCGACCCTGCTCAACCTGATCGCCGACCTGGACCGGCCGACCGCCGGGACCATCGAGGTCCCCGGCGGCCGGCCGGCCCTGATGTTCCAGGAGCACGCGCTCTTCCCGTGGCTGACGGCGGGCAAGAACGTCGAGCTGGCGCTGCGGCTGCGCGGGGTGCCGCGCGCCGACCGCAGGCCCGAGGCGGAGCGGCTGCTGGAGCTGGTGCGGCTGGGCGGCGCGTACGGCAAGCGGGTGCACGAGCTGTCCGGCGGCATGCGGCAGCGCGTCGCGCTCGCCCGCGCGCTGGCGCAGGACTCCAGCGTGCTGCTGATGGACGAGCCGTTCGCCGCGCTCGACGCCATCACCCGCGATGTGCTGCACGGCGAACTGACCCGCATCTGGAGCGAGACGGGCGTGTCGGTCCTGTTCGTCACGCACAACGTGCGGGAGGCGGTGCGGCTGGCCGAGCGCGTGGTGCTGCTGTCCTCGCGGCCCGGGCGGGTTGTGCGGGAGTGGGCGGTCGACATTCCGCAGCCGCGCCGGATCGAGGACGCGGCCGTCGCGGACCTGTCCATCGAGATCACCGAAGAACTGCGTGGGGAGATCCGCCGCCATGGCCGGCACTGAGACCACCGGCGAGTCGCCGAAGACCACGACCGCCGCGACGAAGGCGGGCGAGACGACGGAAGAGCCGGGGAAGCCGGAGAAGCCGGGCAAGCCGGAGAAGTCGGGCAAGCCAGGGAAGCAGGCCGGCCAGGACCTGGCGGGCCTGGAGGCCGGTCTGGACGCGCTGGACGCGGTGCAGATCCGGCGCACCTCGCCGACCGAGGTGCTGGTCCAGAAGGTGCTGCCGCCCGTCGTGGCCGTCGCGCTGATCCTCGTCCTGTGGAAGGTGCTGGTCTGGGCGAAGGTCACCGACGACTACAAGCTCCCCGATCCGAAACTGGTCTGGGACGCGCTGGAGCAACTGTGGCTCCGGGGCGAACTGTTCGACATCGTCTGGACCAGCGTCTCGCGCGGCCTGTTCGGCTTCCTCATCGCGCTGGCGATCGCCACCCCGCTGGGGCTGATCGTCGCCCGGGTCAAGATCGTCCGCGCCGCGATCGGGCCGATCCTGTCCGGCCTCCAGTCGCTGCCCTCGGTCGCCTGGGTGGCGCCCGCGGTGATCTGGCTGGGCCTCAACGAGAAGATGATGTACGCCGTCATCCTCCTCGGCGCGGTCCCCTCGATCGCCAACGGCCTGGTCGCCGGCATCGACCAGGTGCCCCCGCTCTTCCTGCGCGCCGGCCGGACGCTGGGCGCCCGGGGCCTGGTCAGCGCCCGGCACATCCTGCTGCCCGCCGCGCTGCCCGGCTATGTGGCGGGCCTCAAGCAGGGCTGGGCGTTCTCCTGGCGCTCGCTGATGGCCGCGGAGATCATCGCGAAGTCCCCGGAGCTGGGGGTCGGGCTCGGCCAGTACCTGGAGAACCAGCGCAACAACTCCGACATGCCGGGGGTGCTGCTCGGCATCATCATGATCCTGTTCGTCGGGATCGCGATCGAGCTGCTGGTCTTCGCCCCGATCGAACGGCGGGTGCTGCGCAGCCGCGGCCTGCTGGCGAGCGCCCGGTGACCCCGCCCTGCCCGCACCACCCCGTGCCCGTACCCGCCCCGCATCCACAACCGTCCCCGTCCTCGACCCCGTAAGGCCCAGGTAACGCATCCCGTGACATCCCCCGCCCCCGTCCTGCTGGTCATCGCCCACGGCAGCCGCGACCCACGCCACGCGGCGACCGTCGCCGCGCTGTGCGCGCGGGTGCGGTCGCTGCGGGCGGGGACGCGCGTGGAGGCGGCGTTCCTGGACTTCAACGCGCCGAGGGTGGGCCAGGTCCTGGACCGGCTGGCCGCGGAGGGCAGCCACGAGGTGATCGCCCTCCCGCTCCTCCTCACCCGCGCCTTCCACGCGAAGGCCGACATCCCGGCGGTGCTGCGCGAGGCGACGGCCCGCCACCCGGGCCTGCGGGTCCGGCAGGCCGAGGTCCTCGGCCCCGCGCCACTGCTGACCCGCGCCCTGGAGCGGCGCCTGTACGAAGCCGGGCTGCGGCCCGGCGACCGACGCTCGACCGGGGTCGTCCTGGCCTCGGCGGGCTCCACCGACCCGGAGGCGATCGCGGTGATCGCAGAAATCGCGCGGGAGTGGCGGCACACCGGTTGGTGCGCCGTGCGACCCGCGTTCGCCTCCGCGGCACCCGGGGGGTTCCCCCGCACCGAGGACGCGGTGCGCGCGCTGCGCGCCGAGGGGGCCCGCCGCGTGGCCGTCGCCCCGTACGTCATCGCCCCCGGCCGCCTCCCGGACCGCATCGCCCACGGCGCGCGCGAGGCGGGCGCGGACGTGCTGGCGGAGGTCCTGGGCCCGGCCCCCGAGCTGGCCCGCCTGCTGCTGCGCCGCTACGACGAGGCGCGGGCCCGGGAGCTCACGGCGCTCACGGCCTGACGGGCGGCTCACGGCCCGATGAGCGCCTGCGCGGCGCCGCCGGGCGGGCGCCGCGCCCAAGGCGCGGGACGGCCGCCGCCGGGAGATAATCCAGCTACTCCTGGCCCGGCCGGGCTCCCTCCGTCCCCACTGTTCACCGCCCCTTCCGCGTACCGTCCCCCGCCGTCGCCGACCCGGTCCCCGTACCCCGCTGGACTTTCCCTCCACCCACAGGGGGATGTCATGCGCAACGAACGCGACACTCGTACACCCGGAGCCGCCGGAGTCCGCCACGGCCCCCGCAGGCGGGTCACGGTCGCCGTGGCCGCCACCATCGCGCTGACGGCCATCCACCCCTGGGCGGTGCCCGCACCGGCGCAGGCCTCCGCTCCCCCGGCCACCCACACCGCCACCCATTCCACTCCCCACTCCCTCACCCGTCCGGCCCTCGTCGCGGTCTCCGACGAGATCCGCTGGACGACGCGCACGGTGGCCCCGGGTGTCGAGTTGCGCACCGGCGTCATCGAGCACCCGGACGCCGAGCCGGCCTGGACGGTCACCGTCCAGGCGCCCGCCGTCGACCGGCTGACCGGCGCCGCGACCTTCGCCCCGCTCGGCGCCCGCGCCTGGGCCGACCAGACCGCGCGGCGGCTGCGCGAGGCGGGTCTGACGCCGAGGGTGGAGGAGGTCGGCTGGCCGGAGTACGCGGACACGCCACGCGGCACCATGGGGTGGCGGGTGCGCGTGGGCTCGTACGCCACCTCGGCCGAGGCGCAGCGCACGACGCCGAAGGTGACCGCGGCCGGCCTCCAGCCGTCCGTGGAGTGGACCGGCTACGACATCCAGCAGCCCGCCGACCGGGAGAGCGTGCGGGTGGCGGTCATCGACCCGGCCACCTTCACCGGCGCCGTCGAAGCCACCCACCACGGCGATGTCGCGGACCGCGAGAAGACGTCCTCGGTCGCCACCTCGCTGAACTCCCTGGTCGGCGTCAACGGCGGCTTCTTCGTCACCTCCGACGCCGACGGTGTCCAGGGCACCATGGCCGGCATCGGCGCGTACGACGGCGAGCTGCAGTCGATGGCCGCCGGCCCGAGGGCCGCGCTGATCCTCGAGGACGGCGGCCGGCGCGCCCGTATCGCGGATCTGACCACCACGGCCACCGCGCGCGCCGGATCCGCCGACTACGCGGTGGAGGGCGTCAACCGGGTGCCGGGCCGGGTACGCAACTGCGGCCGCCCCGGAGCCACCCCGACCGACCTGCCCCGCCAGGACCTCACCTGCTCCAAGGCCGACGACCTGGTCAAGTTCACCGCGTCGTTCCGTGCCGGCCTGCCCACCGGGCCCGGTGTCCAGGTGGTGCTCGACGCCGGCCACCGTGTGGTCTCCACCGGCGCGCGCGGCGGCAAGGTCCCGGCCGGCGGGTCGGTGCTCCAGGGCATCGGCTCCGCGGCCGACTGGCTGACGGCCCACGGCCGCCCCGGCGAGCGGATCGCCGTGCGGGAGGTGGTCCGCGACACCGCGGGCCGCCAGGTCGAACTCGGCCCGGGCGACAGCGTCGTCAGCGCCGCGCCGACCCTGGTGGCGGGCGGGCGGATCGCCGTCGACGCCGCCACCGAGGGCATGCTCGACCCCCAGGACCTCTCCTTCGGCTACGCCTGGTCCAACGGGCGGCAGCCCCGCACCATGGCCGGCATCGACAAGGAGGGCCGCCTGCTGCTGGTCACCGTGGACGGCCGGCAGCCCGGCACCAGCGAGGGGTTCACCCTGGCGGAAGGCGCGGAGTTCATGCGCTCCCTGGGCGCGGAAGAGGCGCTCAACCTGGACGGCGGCGGCTCCAGCACCATGGCCGTCGAGGGCAGGGTCGTCAACGTCCCCTCGGACGCGGCGGGCGAGCGGCCGGTGGGCGACACGGTCCAGGTGCTTCCTGCGCGCCGCTGACCTTTGCGGTGAGAACGGGACAGCGACACGCCGTCACATCGGCGTGTCGCTGTCCCGTTCTCACCGGAAATCCCGGTGCGCCTACACGAGCAGGTCCAGCCCCTCGTGCCCGATGCCGGGCGCGTTGAGGGCCAGCCAGCCGTGGCCGCGTATCCGGGTGGCGGGGCCGACCTCGGTGGGGTCGACGGACAGCCGCCCGCACGCGTAGGCCGCGCGGGCCGTCCCCTCGTTCGGCTCGGCCTCGTCGTACTCCGGGTCGAAGTCCTCGTCGTCGACGCGCAGGTCCTCCCACGGCAGCGGCTCGCCGATCCACTCGGGGTCGCTCTCCGCCGCGTAACGCCGCCGGATCCGCCCCTTCTCCGCCACCACCCAGACGTCCGCCCCGGCCGCCTGGTCCTCGAAGAACATCTGTGCCTCGCCGCAGTGCTCGCTCAGCCGCTCCACGGCGCCCATCCACTCGTCCCAGTCCTGGCCGACCACATCGATGAGGTTGCCGAAGACCAACCGCCAGCCGTCCAGTTCGGGCGTGATGAACACCGGCAGCGCGCCCCGGCGCCACGGCATGTCCTCCACGTCGGCGCCCTCCTCCAGCGTGGCCGGAAACCGATCGTGCAGCCCCAGCGCCGTGAACACCCCCTCGTACGCCGCGCCGGGCACCGCGTACCACCACCCCCGCGGATCCGGCCGAACAGGCTTCTCACCACTGGCCTTGATCCGCGCGCGCCGCTCCAGCAGCGCCTTGTCGCGGGCGTCGAGACGGTCGATCAGCCCGGTGGCGAGAAGCTCGCGAAGCCTGTCTTTCGTCATGGTCGGAAACCCTAGTGCGACGGTGTGACACCACGACTTCCGGCCACCCCAGTAGGGTGGCGGCGTGAAGAGTGCGCTGCGACGGTGGTGGCCGACGGCGGCGGCCGTGGCGGTCGCGCTGGCCGGCGCTCTGCTGCTGGCGATCCAGGTCAAGCACATCTGGGACGGCCGCGGCGAGTTGGCCGCGCTGCGCGCCCACGGCCTGCACGCCCGGGCCCAGGCGACCCTGTCCACCACCTGCTCCACGGGCCGGGGCACCACCTGCGAGACCTCCTCGGTGTGGCTCGACTTCACCGACGCCGCCGGCGACCCCGTCTCCGTACCGGAGGCGCCGATCGACGGCTCGCTGTACGTCCCGCGCGGCCACCGCGACGCCGAGGACCGGGTGGCGACCACCGTCGTCTACGACCGCGCCGACCCCTACGACGCCCAACCCGCCGGCGCCCTCGCCCAGGGCCCCCTCGACCTGGCGTCCCACCACTGGCTCGCCTTGACCCTCGCGCTCGCCCTCCTCGGCGGCGGCGTCACCGCCACCATCGCCGCGTGGCCGCCTCACTCCATTGAGTGACGAGTGCACCCTTTCGGCGCGCGCTCGGGGCTCGGACTGGAACTCTCTGCGAGTGTCCGCGGTCTGTGCCCTGCCGGGGACAAGGAACACGGGGAGGCGGTGATGACAGTCATGAGTGTCACGGCCGAGACTCGGGTTGACGACCACGAAGGCCCCTGGTCGATCGCGGACGTCCTCGCGCTGCCGGAGCACCCGGCACGCGCCCGGTACGAGCTGGTGGACGGAGTCCTCATGGTCTCGCCCGCGCCCAGTTGGGACCACCAGATCGTGTCCGGTGAGCTGCTTCGCCGGATCAACTCCGCCCTGGTCCGGTCGGCCGCGGCATTCCTGGCCGCCGGCGCCGTGATGGTGGCGGAAAAGTCCAGGCTGTTCATCCCCGACATCGCCGTCGTCGACCGCGCCGCCGTCCAGCGCGGGACGCTGGCCGTGCCGCTGGAAGCGGTCCTGCTGCTCGTGGAAATCGTGTCGCCGTTCAACCGGTCCACCGATCGCATTCTCAAGCCGGCGCTCTACGCCCAGGCGAAGGTGCCTGCCTACTGGCGGGTCGAGCTCGAACCCGATGTGCGGGTGGTGGTGCACGAGCTGACGGTGGACACCTACCGCGAGGTGGCCACGGTCACGGGCAAGGAAGCCGTCGAGGTCGCGGGAGAGTTCACCGTCGACCTGGACGTCGCGGCGCTGCTCGACGATCTGGCCGACTGAACCACGGGCGTCAGCGGGGCGCTCCGGCCCCGACACCACCACTGGGCCCGGTGGCCTCCGCCACCCTCCACGAGCGGCAGTTCGGCTCGTGGCGCTCCTGCTTGGGAACGAAGACGGGCATGGCCGTGAGCGGTGTGTACAGGGTGCGCAGGGCTGCGAGAGCGGCATCGTTTCCGAGCACCACGCCGGCTTTGGGCCGGTCGGCGATCCGCCGGAGTTCCTGGAGCACATCCGCGAAAGGCTGCCGCCCGAGTCGCCGTATCCGCTGCTCCACTTCGGCCTTGTCGCCGTTCGCCAGGTACTCGGCACACTTCGCCAGCGTGTCGAGACACTGCCCCACCGCGTCCAGCCTGCCATGGCGCAGGGATCCGCGATTGAGTTGAAAGACGTCGATGGAAGCACACCCTCGCTCGGTCAGGCAGTGATACTCACCGCTGGTGAGCGAAAGCCGGAAGTGGTCGGCAGGTTCGTCCGCCGTGGGATCGACGAGGAGGGGGTTCCCCGCCTTGTCGTGCGGGAACGTGCCGCCCTTGGCGTGGGTGTTGCAGAATGCGCAGGCGAGCAGGTGGTTGTACCAGTCGAAGACCCGCCGCGGCGCGTGGTTCAGAGGCTCGTGGTGGTCGATCGCGGTCCCGAAGCTTTCCGAGCAGTACATGCAGCGCTCGATGCCGCTGGCCATGGCGCGTAGCGCATCGGCGACCCTCCTGCGTGTGCCGCTGGCATCCTTCCAGGCCTTCCGGGCAACGGATTCGGTGAGGCCGGCTTCGGGTAAGCGCTCGTGTGCCTCGGCAAGGAGACCGGCGGTCTTGTGGTCGAGCGGCGGCCGTTGCAGTGGAATCACTCGTCACGCCCCAGATGGGCGGCCACTTCGGTCACTCGTGCCGACAAGGAACTGTTCAACTGCGCGCTCAGCTTCCGGTATTCGGCCAGCTCCTCCTCGCTCGCCTGCTCGTCCAGAACACGGAACTCCATGGCCGCAAGCCGTCGTCGCAGTGCGTCCGCCCGCTCGGAATACGGGGAGTCCACCCCGAAGAGGTCCGAGAGGATCGCGTCGTCCCCGCTGCCGTACACGACTCGCTGGTACAGCTCCTCGTCGACCACCTCGGGTGGCCGCTCCTCGGTCGGGCCGGCCAGTCGGATGAGGCCGCCGGGGTCGGCGGCCTGACAGACGTACGGGCTGTGCGTGGTGACGATGAACTGGATCTCCGGGAAGTGCCGCTTCATCCACTGGCCGATACGCTTCTGCCAACTGACGTGTAGATGGGCGTCGACTTCATCGATGAGCACGACGCCCGGCATAGGAATAACGGGGTGCCCGTCGCGCTCCTCGACGCGAAGGTCGCCATAGGCGCCCTGAAGGTGGCGCACGATGTCTACGACGAGCGCCGTGACCGAGCGGTAGCCATCGCTCATGCTGCGCAGGGCAAGGACGCCACGCGGGGTGTTCACCCAGAGGCCGTCGGAATCGACTCCGCTCACCTCGTGGTCGTCGGGCAGCAGTCCATCGGCGAGCAGGAGTTTCACGGCCTCTACGAGTTCCCGCGCGCCGGTGCGCCCTTCGAGGCTGCGCAGATGTTGATCGATCAGCCAGGTGACGCCTTCTGCCAGACAGGCGCTTTCATCGAAGAGCGTCGCCAACCGCTCGGCCCGTTCAGCGCTCACATACCGAGCGGACGCCCCGCCGTCGAGACGACGGTAGGGACCGTAGCCGAGGCACAGCCACCCCTGCGGTGTTTCCTGCCAGGGTCCCGACTCGGCTCTGCGTTGCAGTTCGAAGGCCTTCGCCGTCGTGGGGCGACGCAGGCGGACATGGCTCTCCCCGCGGTTGGTCAACCGCTCCCAGACCAGGCGGACGCTCCCCGCCTCCGGGAACCAGTCATCGGTGAGGCTGTCGGTGCTCACCCATCGCGCATCCACGTGATCCGGGCCGACCACACGCGCCTCGACCACCGCCTTCCGCGCTCCCCGAGTCACCCAGTCGCCCGCCTCCTTGAACAGCGCGTGGGTGACAGCCGGGCCCTGCACCGCCAACGCGAGCGCCTGAAGCACCGTCGTCTTGCCGGAGCCGTTACGCCCGGCCAGTACGGTCCAGCCCGCGTGGCTGCCGTCCTCGCGCCGAGGGAACCGCAACCGCGCGGCCCGCGCACCGTGGAACCCCCGGACGCCGGACAGCTCCAGCTCCGTGACGTACATGACGTGCCTCCTACCGACGGGGTCCGGCGACTCCTCGCACACTATCGACCCGGGGAGCGGGGCGGCGGGCCCCGCTCCCCTGCCCTCAGGCGGCCTCGGCGCGCTCGAAGTCGGCGGCTTCGGCCTGGCCGAGCCACACCAGTCTGGCCGACACCTGGTCCTCGCCGCCGCGACGCCCTGTGAACCACCGGAGCGCTCGCTCGGGCGTGTTGAGGACGAACTGCCGGTTGCCGTCGATGGCGGTGACGCGTACGGAGCCGTCCTCGAAGGCCATCCCCCAGGCCGCGACCCACCCGTCCTTCACGCCCTGGTCGACCTCACATTCCTGGACAACGGCGAAGATCCGGGGCGCGACGGCGACGACGAGCTCGCACACCTCTTTGTCGAAGGCTTCCGGGGATGTGTCCACCCACGGGGGTGTGGGGTGGGAGTTCGGGCTCGGCGGGTTGCTGGGGTTCGGTGTCGCCATGTGTGCCTCCGAGAGGTGTCCGCGCCCCCGCTTCGGGCATGCCGGTGCCAGGGCGGCGGCATGTGGGGGCAGTACGCTTCCGGCTCGCGCCGGTCTTCACTGTGTGATGAGCGCGTCACTGACGGTAGAGCATAAGGTTATGCTGAAGCAACCTTATGCCGGCAAGTTGGACCCGTTCTGTCCCTGCGCGGCAGACTGACGAACCGCCTGGAGGGGAAGAGAGAGCATGCCGAGGAGTCAGCCCACAGCACGGCAACGTCGACTGGGCTCCGAGCTACGGAAGATGCGGGAAGCGGCGGGCCTCACGGCACGCCTCGCTGCCGAGCTGATCGGAACGACCCCGATCCAGATGAGCCAGGTCGAGGCGGGCAAGGCTGGCGTCAGCGAGGCACGCCTGCGGCGTATGGCTGCTCACTACGCCTGTTTCGACGAAGCGTTGATCAGCGCGTTGGTGGACATGGCCGGGGAGCGCGGCAAGGGATGGTGGGAGGAGTATCGCGGCTCTCTCGCCCATGGTGCTTTGGACCTGGCGGAGTTGGAACACCACGCCACCTACATGCGCACGCTGCAGGCCGCCTACATTCCAGGCCTGCTCCAGACCGAGGACTACACCCGGGCTCTGCTGGCCTATGCGGTCCCCGTGCGCCCGCCAGCAGACCTCGAGGCCCTGGTGTCCTTCCGACAACGGCGACGTGAGGTGCTGGGCCAAGAACCGGCGCGCGCGTTCGATGCCGTCATTCACGAGAGCGCTCTGCGGACACGCGTCGCCGACCGGAAAATCGCGCGCGAGCAGCTCTCGTTCGCCCTGGAACAATCGGAGCGCCCGAATGTCACCGTCCGGGTGATCCCCTTTGATGTCGACGGATTCGGTGGAGCCGGAAACTCCATGCTCTACGTTGGCGGACCCGTACCCAAGCTCGATACCGTGCAGATCGATGCCGTGCACGGCTCATTCTGGATGGACGCCGAGTCGCAGCTTGCGAAGTATCAAACGCTGCTTGACAAGGCAGTGGGCTCCGCTTTGCCCGTGGAGGAATCCCGGGACTTCATTCACCGGCTCGCGCAAGAACTATGAAAGGCTCAACCATGCCCAGCTCAACCCGTTGGCGCAAGTCTTCGTTCTCCGGCGGCGGAGATGACAATCACTGCGTCGAACTGGCCGTCGCAGACGGCAAAGTGCGGCTGCGGGAGAGCGACACCCCCGCAACCGCGCTCACCACCACACCGGGCCGACTCGCCACCTTCATACGCACCGTCAAGGCCGGCGCGCTCGACGACCTCAGCTGAAGTCCAGGCTTCCCGTGCGCGTCCGCTTCAGCTCGAAGAAGTTCGGGTAGCCCGCGAGCAGCCGGGCGCCGTCGAAGATGCGCAGGGCGTCCTCGCCGCGCGGGATGGAGGAGAGGACCGGGCCGAAGAAGGCGACGCCGTCGACGTGGAGGGTGGGGGTGCCGACGTCCTCGCCGACGGGGTCCATGCCCTCGTGGTGGCTCTTGCGGAGGGCCTCGTCGTAGTCGGTACTGGTCGCGGCGGAGGCGAGGTCGGCGGGGAGGCCGAGTTCGGCGAGGGACTCGCGGATCACGGCTTCGGTGTCCTCGTTGCCCTGGTTGTGGATGCGGGTGCCGAGCGCGGTGTACAGGTCGCGCAGGACCTCCTCGCCGTGGTGCTGCGCGGCGGCGACGCAGACGCGGACGGGGCCCCAGCCGGCCGCCAGCAGGTCGCGGTAGCGCTCGGGGAGGTCCTCGCGGCCTTCGTTGAGGACGGACAGGCTCATGACCCGGAAGCGGAGGTCGAGGTCGCGCTGCCGCTCGACCTCGAGGATCCAGCGGGAGGTGATCCAGGCGAAGGGGCAGATGGGGTCGAAGTAGAGATCGACCTTCGTGGGGGTGGTGGCGGCGTTCGGCGTTGCGTTCATGCGTGGGACCTTAGCCGCTGGGCGGACCAGGGCCGTGGGCCATTCCCGGGGTCCGGCGGTGGGCCATTTCCGGCCGGGGGTTTCAGGGGTGTGGGGTGTTCGGGGACACCCGGGGTGTGGGGCCGCCGCGCTCCATGGGGGACGAGCGCGGCGGCCACGGGATCGTGCGGTGCTATTCGACGATCTTCAGGAGCTTGTTGGGCGTGCCCGCGCCCGGGTTGGAGATCTTGTCCGCCGTCGCGCCCTCGGTCAGGGCCTTGGCCACGTCCGCCGGGGTGGCGTCCTGGTGGCCGCCGAGGTAGACGGCGGCGGCGCCGACGACGTGCGGGGTGGCCATCGAGGTGCCGGAGATGGTGTTGGTGGCGTCGTCGCCGGTGTTCCAGTCGGAGGTGATGTCCGAGCCGGGGGCGTAGATGTCGACGATGTCGCCGTAGTTGGAGAAGTCGGACTGCTCGTCGGCGTCGGTGCTGGAGGCGACGGTGATGGCGTCCTTGACGCGGGCGGGCGAGCCCTGGCTCGCGTCGGCGGACTCGTTGCCGGCCGCGACACCGAAGGTGACACCGGAGTCGATGGCCTTCTGGACCGCCGCGTCGAGGGCCTCGTCGACCGTGCCGCCGAGGCTCATGTTGGCGACGGAGGGGCCCTGGTGGTTCTCGGTGACCCAGTCGATGCCCGCGACGACCTGTTCGGTGGTGCCCGAGCCCTGGTCGTCGAGGACACGGACGGCGACGATCTTGGCCTTCTTTGCGACGCCGTGCTCGGTGCCGGCGATGGTGCCCGCCACATGGGTGCCGTGGCCGTTGCCATCGTCGGCGTCGTCGTCGTTGTCGATGGCGTCGAAGCCCGAGGTGGCGCGGCCGCCGAAGTCCTTGTGGCTGATCCGTACGCCGGTGTCGATGACGTACGCGGTGACGCCCTCGCCCGCGCTGTCGGGGTAGGTGTACTTCTTGTCGCCCGCGGTGTCGGCCTGGTCGATCCGGTCGAGACCCCAGGACGGCGGGTTGTCCTGGGTGGCGTCGATGGAGAAGCGGTGGTTCTGGACGACCTTGGCGACGGCCGGGTCGGCGGCCAGCCGCCCCGCCTCGGTGCGGGTCAGGCCGCTCGCGGAGAAGCCGTTGATCGCCGAGTCGTAGCTGCGGCGCAGCGTGCCGCCGTACCGCTGGGCGAGGTCCTTGCCGGTGCTCTGGGCCTTGACGCTCTCGCCGCCCTTGAGCAGGACGATGTAGCTGCCCTTGACGGCGTCGGCGGACTGGGTGCCGTAGACCTTGCCCTGGGCGGGCGAGGCGGTGGAGGCGCCGGCCGGGACGGCCATGAAGGCTCCGGTGGCGACGGCGGCGGCGACGGCCGTGGCCAAGGTGAGTCGACGCGCGTTGAGTTGCTTGTGAACTGCCATGACGAGGGTTCCTCCTCGTGTGGTCGTGGGGGGAAAGTTCGCATTGCAACAGCGCCGGGGCGTCGGTTGTGGGGACCTCGCTCCGGCCTGACTGGAAACCCTGGCCGATTGACGCGGTCAATTCAAGATCCTCGCCCATGTGTGACATAGGCAACTTTCGTGTTTCCGGCGGCGGTTGGGGTGTCCGGGGCGGTCGACGGGGCTCTTTACGTGTAAGGGGCCACCTTCCGGGGGGTAGGGCTGTCCCCCCTTCCCCGGGTGGAGGAGGCCACCTCGTGGTTCACCGGACAGCAGGATGGGAGGCCGCCCCCGCGCCCCATAGCGTCGATGCGAGTCGGCGGCAGGGGTCCGCCACCAGGGAAACCGGGGAGAAGGGGGGCGTCGTGGCGGACACAGGCCGCTCGGACAGGCCGCACGGGATCGCGGCCCGCATGGGGAGTTGGAGCGCCCGGCATCGGTGGACCGCGGTCGGGGGCTGGGTGCTGCTCGTCATCCTGGCTCTCGCCGTCGGGTCGATGGCGGGCCGGGTGGACGTATCGAACAGCGAGGCGCTTCCGGGCGAGTCCGGGCGTGTCTCGAAGCTTCTGGACGAGGTCGGCATTGACGACCCTGCCGGTGAAACGGTCCTGATCCAGGCCAAGGGGGACGGTGTCACCACGGCCGATCCGGCGTTCCACGCCGCCGTCGACGCGGTGGTCGCGGCGGTGCGGGGCACGGGTCAGGTCACCGGCGTCGCCTCGCCGTACGAGACGAAGACGATCTCCGCCGACCGGCGGTCCGCGCTGGTCCAGTTCGATATGCGCGGCGACCCGGAGAAGGCGGCGGACCACGTCCAGCCGGTGCTGGACGCGGTGGAGAAGGTCCAGGGCGCCCACAAGGACCTGCGGATCGAGCAGTTCGGCGACGCGAGTGGCCAGAAGGCGTTCGACGACGCGTTCGGCGACGACTTCCAGCAGGCCGAGTACTCGGCGCTGCCCGTGGCCCTCGGCATCCTGCTGATCGCCTTCGGCGCGCTGGTGGCCGCCCTGCTGCCGGTGGTGCTCGCGATGAGCGCCTTCCTGGCCACCTCGGGGCTGGTGGCGGTGGTCAGCCACGCGGTCCACATGAGCGACACGGCCAACTCCGTGATGCTGCTGGTGGGTCTCGCGGTGGGGGTCGACTACTGCCTGTTCTATCTGCGGCGCGAGCGCGAGGAGCGGGCGGCGGGCCGGGACGCGCAGACGGCGCTGCGGATAGCCGCCGCCACCTCCGGCCGGGCCGTGCTGGTGTCGGGGTTCACCGTCATCGTGGCGATGGCGGGGATGCTCTTCACCGGCATCGCCGAGTTCAAGGCCATGGGCCTGGCCACCCTGCTGGTGGTGGCCGTGGCGATGGTCGGCTCGGTGACGGTGCTCCCGGCGCTGCTGTCGCTGCTCGGCGAGCGGGTCGACAAGGGCCGGATACCGTTCCTGCGGCGCGCCAGGCGCCAGGGCAGCGGTGAGAGCCGCTTCTGGCGTGCCGTGCTGGGCCGCGTGCTGCGCCGGCCGAAGCTCTCGGTGGCGCTGGCGAGCGGGATGCTGATCGCGATCGCCGCCCCCGCCGTGGGCATGAACACCGCGAACCTCACCCTGGACCAGGAGTTCGGCGACTCGCTGCCGATCGTGGCCGCGTACGAGCACATGGACGAGGCGTTCCCCGGCGGGCCCGACCCGGCCCAGGTGGTCGTCAAGGCCGATGACATCAACGCCGCTCCGGTGCGCGCCGCGATCGCCGGCTTCCGCGAGCGGGCCGTCGCCGAGGGCGCCTCCAAGGGGCCAATCACGGTGGCCTTCCACGACCGGGAGAACCTCGCCGTCATCCAGGTCCCGCTGGTCGGCGGCTCCGACGAGGCGAAGAGCGAGAAGAGCCTGGACATCCTGCGCGACACCGTGCGCCCGGACACCCTCGACAAAGCGGACGGGATCGTGGACGCCCCGATCGGCGGCTCCACCGCCATCTCCAAGGACTTCAACGACAAGCTGGGCTCGGCCGTGACGCCGGTCTTCGCCTTCGTCGTCGTCTTCGCCTTCCTGCTGATGCTGATGTCCTTCAGGTCGCTGACGGTGGCCGTCACCTCCATCGTGCTCAACCTGCTGTCGGTGGGCGCCGCGTACGGCATCCTCACCGCCGTCTTCCAGCACGGCTGGGGCGCGGGCCTGGTGGGCGCGGAGGGGGTGGGCGCGATCGTGTCGTGGCTGCCGCTGTTCCTCTTCGTGATCCTTTTCGGGCTGAGCATGGACTACCACGTGTTCGTGGTCTCCCGGATCCGCGAGGCGCATCTGGCCGGGCGGACCACCAAGGACGCGGTGGTCCACGGGGTGGTCACCACGGCGGGCGTGGTGACCAGCGCCGCCGTGATCATGGTCGCGGTGTTCGCCATCTTCGGCACGCTGTCGATGCAGAGCATGAAGCAGATGGGCGTGGGGCTGGCGGCCGCGGTGCTCATCGACGCCACCGTGATCCGCGGGGTGCTGCTGCCGGCGGTGATGTCGCTGCTCGGCGAGCGCAACTGGTACCTGCCGCGCTGGCTGCGGTGGCTGCCGGACCTCACCCACGACGAGCCGGTGGCGGCCGGGCCCGCGCCGGCCGGCGCCGGCGAGCCGGAGCGTAAATCGGTTGCGGTCCGGTAGGGCGTCTCCCTACGGTGAACCGGTCGCGTGGCGCTCGTGCCGCGCGGCCGGTTCGTGCTGTGACGGCACGGACGGCATGACGCACAGACGCAACACGCACAGACGCAACACGCACAGACGCAACACGCACACGCGCGGAGGGCACTCGCTGATGGGATCTCTGAACATCGGCGCGTTCACCCGCGACCCCCGTGGCCTCGCCCGGGTGGCGTGTGCGTACGCGTCTGTCCTGCTCACCCGCCGCCCGCGGCGCGGCCCCGGTGCCCTGGCCGGCCCGGACGCGCCCAGCGCCTTCCCGAGCCGTTGACCGCTCGCCACTGAGCGCTCGACACCCCTCGACAACCGCCCACCGCTGAGGCTTTGACGGCTCAATCGGCCTGACCGCCCCGCGGTTCGCTTCCGTACGCCCTTTGGCCAGGGCCCCCGCCAGTCCAGGAATCACTCACTCCGGGACGGGCGGCAGGGCCCGTTCCGTGCTGCTGCCGCCCGCCCGGCTCCGAAAGGACCGCCGGCTGTGGCCCGCAAGCGAAATCCGTCCCGACTCCCGAGCCCTGGCGAGCGGCGAACCGAGCGCGATCTGACGCGCCGTACGCTCTCGCAGAACTTCCTGGTCGACCCGGCCGCCGTCGCCCGCGTGGTGCGGGCGGCGAGCCCACGCCCCGACGATCTGCTGGTCGAGGTCGGCATGGGCAAGGGCGCGCTCACCGAGGCGCTCGCGCCGCGCTGCGGCGAGCTCGTCGGCTACGAGATCGACCGCCATCTGATCCCCGGCCTGCGGCAGCGCCTGGCCGGCCACCCCCGGGTGCGCGTGGTGCACCAGGACTTCCTGACCGCCCGGCCCCCGCTGCGGCCCTTCGCGGTGGTCGGCAACGTGCCGTACGCCCGCACCTCCGAGATCGTCGACTGGTGTCTGCGGGCGCCCCGGCTGACCTCGGCCACCCTCCTGACCCAGCTGGAGTACGCCCGCAAGCGCACCGGGGACTTCGGCCGGTGGAGCCTGGTGACCGTGCGGAGCTGGCCGGACGTCGACTGGCGGCTGTGCGGGCGGGTGCCGCGCGCCGCGTTCCGCCCGGTGCCCCGGGTGGACGGCGGGATCCTGCGGCTGACGCGGCGCCCGCGGCCGCTGCTGACGGGCGCGGCCGAGCGGGCCGCGTACGGGCGGCTGGTCGAGCTGGGCTTCTCCGGCGTCGGCGGCACGCTGTACGCGTCGCTGCGCCGGGCGCACCCCGCCCGGCGGCTGGAGGCAGCTTTCCGCCGGGCGGGGCTTGGCCGCGACACGGTGGTGGCGTACGCGACCCCGCGGCAGTGGCTGGTGCTGTCCGAGGAGCTGAGCGGCACGCCGGGCTGAGCGCGGCTCAGGCAGCAGTCGTCTCGAAGGAATCCAGCGTGCGGGCGAAGTCCCGGGTGGACAGCAGCAGTTTGTAGATGATGGCCAGCTCGAAGACGAGCAGCAGGGCTCCCGACACCACGGTCGCCACGCCGATCGAGTCGAGGGCGGGCCCGATGATGAACACCCCCATCTGGAACTCGATGCCGCTGATGAGATGAGCGCGGATGCGGTGCCGCATGAGGAAGGAGCGGCACCGCGTCCACCACGGGAAGCGTCGCCGGAACTCCTGCTGGAGGTCGACGACGGCGGCCTTCCGCGGGGGCGCGGGGGCGGTCGCCACCGCTGCGGCGCCAGGGGCGGCCGCCACCGGCGCCGCGCCGGGGGCGTCAAGCGCGGGGGGCTGCTCCGCGGTGGGGAAGGGGGCCTCGATCACCGACGCCGCGAAGGGCGGCTCGAACTCGAGGTCCGTCGCCCCGCCCGCCGTCACGGCGCGGTCGTGCTCCATGTCCGCGTCGGGGTTGTCCCGGAGCAGATCCTCCATGAAGGCCAGTTCCGCCTGGTTCTGAGCCTTGCGCGCGGCACGCATCCGGGCCTTGATCTGCTTGCGCATGGTGTGCCGGATCTTGAAGATCTCCAGCGAGTCGATGTAGCGCAACGCGTCCAGGAAGGTGACGGCGAGCGCCAGCCAGATGTACAGCACGTCGCCGGTGCGCGCGTACTGGCCGCCCATCAGCGCGGCCGCGCAGACCACGACCCGGATCCGGTCGAAGACGAAGTCCAGCCAGGCGCCGAAGACCGAGCCGGTGCCGGTCAGCCGGGCCAGCTTGCCGTCCATGCAGTCGAAGATGAAGCTCACGTGGTAGAGCAGGGCGCCGAGCAGCAGCCAGCGCCAGTCCCCCTGCGTGAAGCACGCGGCGGACCCGAGACCCACGATGAACGCGCCCCAGGTGATCTGGTTCGGGGTGACGCGGGTGTGCATCGCGGTCCAGCGGACCAGCGGCGTGGCGACCGGGTCCACCAGCATGACGGTCCACCACGCGTCGCGCTTCTTCTCGGTGATGCGGCGCACTTCGGCGAGTGGCGGTATGTGTCGGTCGTCTCGGGGCATGTCCAACTTCCTGCGTTCGTCAAGCGTTCACCTGACGGTAAGAAGTGGGTAAGAGAAGGTTCAAGATCAGTCGGATGCAACCTTTCTCCTGGGGTAACGGTCTCCTGGAGGGAGAGGGTCGATGGCACGGCCCTGTCATGCCGGCCGGTAGACCGACAGCCGGAAGGACGTGGTCACCGTCAGGGGGGAGGGGAGGCGGGCGGCCCGGCGACGCACCTCGTCCGGGTCGAGGTGGTGCGCGGAGGGTCCCATGGAGGCCGCGTTCTCCGCGTCCTCGGCGGTCAGCTCGACCGTGGCGTCGTAGGGCGTGGTGCGCTCCAGCCGGAAGTGGCCGTCCAGCGCGCGGCGCAGCCGGTCCTCCTTGGCCGCGTCGATGGACAGCAGGCCCATGGAGGGCCGGAGTTCGGCGAGGTGGCGGGGGGTGGGGGTGACCACCAGCAGCGCCCCGCCGGGCCGCAGTACGCGGCGGAACTCGCCGCCGTTGCGCGGCGCGAACACATTGAGCAGCACATCGACCGAGCCGGTCCGCATCGGCAGCGGGCGCCGCAGGTCCCAGCGCGCGGCGCCCGCGCGGGGGTGGGCCCGCCCGGCGCGGCGCAGCGCGTGCTTGGAGGTGTCCAGCGCGAGGCCGGACGCGCCGGGGGCGGCGTCCAGCACGGCGGACAGGTAGTAGCCGGTGCCGGCCCCGGCGTCCAGCACGGTGCCGCCGGGCGGGCACAGCGGCGCGGCGAGCGCCGCGAGGGCGTCCGCCAGCCCCGCGTAGTGCCCGGCCCCGAGGAACGCCGCCCGGGCCCTGACCATGGCCGCGGTGTCGGCGCTCGCGGTGGACACGCCGCCGGCCAGCAGGCCGGCGTAGCCCTGGCGGGCGATGTCGAAGGAGTGGCCGCGGGGGCAGCCGAGCGCCGCGGCGCGGGGCCGGAGGCCGTCGCCGCACAGCGGGCACAGGAGGGCGTCGAAGGGTTCGGCCACGCCGCGACACTAAGCGAGACGAGACGTCTCGTGCAAACAGGATCCCACGCGGTGGCGCCCGGCCGCGACGCCCCGCGGTGGCCCCCCACCGGCGCCGCCCGGCCGCGGTGTGGCACCCGGCCGCGACGCCCCGCGGTGGCCCCCGGCCGCGGTGGCCTTCGGCCGCGTCGGCCCGCCGGGCCCACCC